>RFGL01000225.1 GCA_003697015.1 Acidobacteriota bacterium
CCCGCGCCGCCGCCCGCCTGCGGGCGGCGAAGGCGGCGGCGCCGGACGCCACCGCGCGTCTTCAGGCGGCGATCGCCGCCGCCGGCGAGACCTCCCTCGCCACCCTCGCCGCCGCCCTCGGCGACGGCGAGACGAGGGCGCCCAAGCCCCTGCCGCGGCGGCGTTGGGCCGAGCCCTTCGAGCGCCTGCGCGATGCCAGCGAAGCCGCGCCCCGGCGGCCGCGGGTGGCCCTCCTCGGTCTCGGCGACGTCGCCGAGCACCAGCAGGAGAGCGGCTTCGCCTTCCGCGTCCTGGTCGCGGGGGGCATCGAGACGGTGAGCGCCGAGGGCCTCACCGAGGTCACCGGCGCCGTCGCCGCCTTCGCCGCCAGCGGCTGTGACGTGGCCGTGCTCTGCGGCCCGGCGGCGCGTTACCGCCAGCTCCTGCCCGAGCTGGTGCCGGCGCTCAAAGAGGCCGGGGCGAAGCGGGTGATCGTCACCGGCCGCCCGGCCCCCGGCGACGAGGGAGGTTGGCCCGACGGCGGCGACCGGCTCGAGGACGGCTGCGACGTCCTCGCCTTCCTCCGCCGCCTACTCGCCGACCTGGGGGTGACGGCGTGAGCCGGGCCGCCACCGCGCCACGGGTGCCGCGTTTCGACGAGCTCGACTTCGATGCGCCGGAGGTGGCGGTGGAGACGCCCGCCGCCAAGGGGCCGGCCGAAGCCGCCTGGCATACCCCCGAGGGCATCGCCATCCGGTCGGCCTACGGCAGTGCCGACGCCAGCCACCTCGACCACCTCCAGAGCGTGCCGGGCCTGCCGCCCTTCGTCCGCGGCCCCTACGCCACCATGTACCTGCGGCGGCCGTGGACCATCCGCCAGTACGCCGGATTTTCCACCGCCGAGGAATCGAATGCGTTCTATCGCCAGAGCCTCAAGATGGGGCAGCGCGGACTGTCGATCGCCTTCGATCTCGCCACCCACCGGGGCTACGACTCCGACCACGAACGGGTCGCCGGCGACGTCGGCATGGCGGGGGTGGCGGTGGATTCCATCGCCGACATGCGCATCCTCTTCGACGGCATTCCCCTCGATCGCATGAGCGTGTCGATGACCATGAACGGCGCCGTGCTGCCGGTCCTGGCCCTCTTCGTCGTCGCCGGCGAGGAGCAGGGGGTGCCGCCGGAAAAGCTGTCGGGAACGATCCAGAACGACATCCTGAAAGAATTCATGGTGCGCAACACCTACATCTATCCCCCGGGCCCTTCCTTGCGCATCATCGCCGACGTCTTCCGCTACACCGCGGCCCACATGCCGCGTTTCAACAGCATCTCGATCTCCGGCTACCACATGCAGGAAGCGGGAGCCACCGCCGACCTCGAGCTCGGCTACACCCTCGCCGACGGATTGGAGTACGTCCGCACCGGCATCGCCGCCGGCCTCGCCATCGATCGGTTCGCGCCGCGCCTGTCCTTCTTCTTCGCCATCGGCATGAACTACTTCATGGAGGTCGCCAAACTGCGCGCGGCGCGCCTCCTGTGGGCGGAGCTGATGCACGGCTTCGGACCGCGGAATCCCAGGTCGATGATGCTCCGTACCCACTGCCAGACCTCGGGCTGGAGCCTGACGGCGCAGGACGTCTACAACAACGTCACCCGCACCACCGTCGAAGCCCTGGCGGCGGTCCACGGCCACACCCAATCGCTCCACACCAACTCCCTGGACGAAGCCCTGGCTCTGCCGAGCGAGTTCTCCGCCCGCATCGCCCGCAACACCCAGCTCTACGTCCAGCATGAGACCGGCAGCTGCCGGGTGATCGATCCCTGGGGTGGGAGCTACTACGTCGAGCGCCTGACCCACGAGCTGGCGCAGCGGGCCAGGGCCCACCTGCTGGAGATCGAAGAGCTCGGCGGCATGGCCCGGGCGATCGAAGGCGGGCTGCCCAAGCTGCGCATCGAGGAGGCGGCGACGCGTACCCAGGCGCGCATCGACGCAGAAGAGCAGGTGATCGTCGGGGTCAACCGCTTCCGCCCCCCTGCCGAGCAGCCCCTCGAGGTGTTGTCGGTCGACAACAGCGCCGTCCGCGCCAGGCAGATCGAACGCCTGCGGCGACTGCGGGCGGAGCGCGATCCGGCGGCGGTGGAGGCGGCGTTGGCGGCCCTGTCGGCGGCGGCGGCCGAAGACTCGCGCGGGCCGGAGGCGGCGGACGGCAACCTCCTCGCCCTGGCCATCGACGCCGCCCGCGCCCGCGCCACGGTGGGGGAGATCAGCTACGCCCTGGAACGGGTCTGGGGTCGGCATCAGGCGGTGATCCGCACCGTCAACGGGGTGTATGGTCGGGAAATGACGCGCGGCAGCCAGGAGCGGATCGAGCAGGTGGTGGAAGCGGCGGACCGCTTCGCCGAGGAGGAGGGTCGCCGGCCGCGCATCCTGGTCGCCAAGCTCGGCCAGGACGGCCACGACCGCGGCCAGAAGGTAATCGCCACCGCCTTCGTCGATCTCGGCTTCGACGTCGATGTCGGGCCGCTCTTCCAGACGCCGGAGGAAGTCGCCCGCCAAGCGGTGGAGAACGACGTCCACGTGGTCGGCGTCAGCTCCCTCGCGGCCGGCCACCGCACCCTGGTGCCGCGCCTGATCGAGGCCTTGCGTCAGCTCGGCCGCCCCGACGTCATGGTCGTCGTCGGCGGCGTCGTACCGCCGCAAGACCACCAAGCCCTCAAGGCCGCCGGCGTCGACCTCATCTTCGGTCCCGGCACGGTGATTCCCGAAGCCGCTCGCCAGCTCCTCACCGAGCTCAGCCGCCGCCTCGGCCACCGAGCCCCGGAGTAACGACTTCCCCCTTCCCTTCCCAGGTCCCACCCTCTTCGGCTCCCTCTTCTTCAGGTCCCACCCTCTTCGCAACCCGTTAGGGATCAATGAATTAGCGAGGAGGCCTTCCGGTCGAGAAACTCCTGAGCTCGTCATGGTGCAGTAGGTGACGGGTCGCCGAGAGGCTCCCGGGGTTCCCAATGTTCCAAGGTTCTCCTAAGGGGTTCTCCTCCTAAGGTCGGTTCTCCTAAGGTCCCGGTTCTCCTAAGGTCCCACCCTCTTCGCAACTCCTTACGCACCAACCAATTACAACCGTCTCCTAAGGCCCAAGGTCTCCTAAGGGGTCTCCCCAATGTTCCAAGGTTCTCCTAAGGGGTTCTCCTCCTAAGGTCGGTTCTCCTAAGGTCCCGGTTCTCCTAAGGTCCCACC
>RFGL01000226.1 GCA_003697015.1 Acidobacteriota bacterium
GGGCGGGGCGCACCGCCGGCGTAGCCGGCGAGGTCGAGGGCCGCCTTCAAGCCGGCGATGCCGAGCTCGGCGGTGACCATGCGGGCGACCGGCGCCAGGCGCTGCGCCAGATCGCGGGCGCGCCGGTGATCGCCGCTGCGCACCGCGTCGTAGAGCGCGACGCAGGCCTGCGGCACGACGCAGGCGGCGGCGACGATGCCCCCCGCCGCCCCGATCAGCAAGGACGGGTAGAGGATCGCCGCGCTGCCCACCAGCACGGCGAAGCCCGCCGGCACCAGGCGCAGGATCTCCGCCGCCGCGGCGTAGTCGCCGCTGCTGTCCTTGATGCCGGCGATGCGCTCGTGCGCGGCGAGCTCGGCCACCGTCGCCGGCGCGATGGCGACGCCGGTATTCTGCGGGATGTTGTAGATCAGAAGCGGCAGGGGAGCGCCGTCCGCCAGCTCGAGGTAGAAGGCGCGCAGCACCTCCTGGCTCATCGATCCCTTGTAGAAGTACGGGGTGACGACCAGCGCCGCGTCGGCCCCTTCCGCCGCCGCCCGCTCGAGGTCGGCGGCGGCCTGGCGCAGGGACTGGGCGTTGACGCCGGCGACCAGCGGCCGGCTCGTCGCGCGTCGCACGGCGGCGAAAAGCCGCCGCCGTTCGGCCGCCTCGAGGAGCGCCGCCTCGCCGCTCGAGCCGCACGCCAGGTAACCGGCGAGACCGGTCGTCTCGTAGCGCTCGAGGTTGCGCGCGAGGGCCGTGAGGTCGAGCTCGCCACGCTCGTCGAAGGGGGTGGTCAGCGGCGGCAGGATGCCCTCTACGTCGAGTGTGCCCACGGCGGCCACCCTATCGCTTCCACCGCCGGCGTGGAAGTCCCGGCTGCCGTCGCCGGCGGCGACTTCCGTCAACCGCGCTCCCCGCGACGATCGATCTCCGCCCGCCTGCCGGGCGCTGCCGCGGGAGCAAACCTACCTGGTGAGTGACCCTCTCGAGACTCACCCTCTTCGAACTACGCGGTGGAAGCCGTCTACCGAGAACTCCCTGACGGCCGCTACCAGATTATCTTCGAGAATCGGGCCAGGTAGCCACGTGCAGATGGCCAACGGGTCGAAACCGAGGTGCCAATCGACGACTGGATCGACGTCTGCGTCTTCGGCGAAGCGAGCGACAACGGCCGCAGCGAGGAGGTTCCCCTGCTGCTCGAGAAGCGCCACTGCACCGAAAGCAAACCCAAACTCCAGCTGATTGTCGACCAGCCCCCCCCACCCGCCCCGGAATCGACCCTTACCACAAACTCATCGGCCGCAACGAAACGAGAATGTCATGCGGGTAATGAAATGATAGAGTCTGTGGGTCTGGCGATTAGTTAGTTAGTTAGTAGCTTAGACCCAAGTGCACTGATCGTGCTCTTCACAATCGCCGAAGAAGAGATTGTGTGGATTATCACCAGTCCAGTCCCTGCAGTCCCGATATCCCGGATGATGCGGTCCCGGATCAGCTACCGCTTCGCACTTACTTATCTCGACTTGTCGGCCATCGGGGTAAACAAAAATAGAAGTCTGGCATTCATTGCAGCCCTCGTGCTGCGGTGGTGGAGGTGGCGGAGGTGGTGGAGGCGGCGAACCGTCTCCGCTGCAACCATCGCCCAGCCCATCCCTCAATTGTGCATCGACGGTGGAAGGTTGGACCAAGGCGATAGTAATCGCCAAGAGTGCCAAGGCCAGCACGGAATAGGTCAGACGTCTTTTCTTGCTGGTGACCATGAACAAACCTCACTTTCTTCCAGTGATCCAGTGAACAAGGATGCCTCACTGCGAGGCTGCTGACACGAATGAGCGCCATTATGGATCATTACGTCGAAAATGGCACAATTACTCGTTGCTTCCGATTCTTAGGTCTAAATCACCATACGGCACCAGAAGTCCTCCATCGCATTGCCTGCCAATCGCTACTTGTGATGGTTTCTTTGTTCTTGCGCGACCATCGGTTCTTGCGCAGGCGATGTATTCCCCTGGTTGCATCATTGGTAAGATTATCTTTTGTTGCCGCGGTTCAATGCGTCCATCTAGCCATTTTAGAAGTAAGGCCAAGCTGATACGTGAACCATCTTGATAGGCCATGTCCACCTCGGACAATCTGTAATAATCAAGAGATCTAGTCTTAGGGAAGGTGACGCTGATCGTGCCTCCTATAGGCTCGAGAAATACAGTCAGCTCTTGTTGCACGTGTGGGTCAGGTACCCAAATTAACTGGCTTCCAAAGCCTGGAGCAACGATCACTAGATTGACGGCAGAAAGACTGGGGGGAATCCTGAAGATTGCGACGCCTTCGGCATCCGTCACCTGCTTAGAGTCTGCGAGAACTGCTGCTCTGCCGTTTTCTGGCGCCGGAATTGCGTAGACCTTCGCCATAGCGATCGGTCCACGTGCGGAGTGAACCACGCACTTTAGCTCACGCTGTCGCTTCACTACAAGAACTGTGTCCGAGAGTACGCCGTCATCAGAGAGTTCGATCACTTTAACCTCTGATTTGATATCTCTTCCAGCATCCGCCGAGAGCATGTAATCGCCGTTCCGGAGGCCCCGAAGAACGTAGTTTCCCTCCTTATCGGTACGGGTGGTCGTGCTGAACGACTCGCTTCCTGCGAGAATTGCTTGCACCCGAGCTTGAGAAACGGGCTCCCCAGTTTCATCTACCACACTTCCGTTGATCTCGTTGTTAGGTAGATCGATAAAGATTTCTGCCGGCGCATTTGGTGATGGTCTTTCGACTTGGACGTCATCAACCAGGACCGATCCCTGGCTGGGCAGTGCTACGGATGCCTTCCAGGTCCCCTCGTGAGGCAGATGGCCCTCGAACCGACCATCTTCGTTTGCTTCGAACCTGCTGCCGCCAAGCCGAATCGTCGCTGGGGTAGGCGAGCCGCCTATAGTGACTTTCCCAAGGATTGGAATACTGTCTAACTCGATTCTTCTGGGTGGGTCGTCTGGAAGTACCCGAAACTCTTCCTGGAACCACCGATCATGCCGATACGTCTTAATGACCAGGCGATAATCACCTTCTGGAACAAAGTGTTGTTGCCAGTTGCCGTTGAAATCAACGACGCCGTAGAAGGCAGCGTCACTATCAAGCGCTTCGAGCGTTGCTTGCCATGGTTCACCGTTCGGATCTGTGCGTGGATAGACGTCCAGTATAACGCTGGCTATCCGCTGTAAGCGTAGAGGATCAACGAGGTTGGCCTCTAAATCTGATACAATCAACACTTTCCGAGAGTGTGAGATTCTGGGCCAGGCGAAGGCTTGGAGAGAGTATTCTCCCGGTGAGAGCTCTTTGAACTGAAAAAAACCCGCATCGCGGGTGGAGGAGATATGCATCAAGGACGCCTTGTATGGCGTTGTTGTGGGATTTGGTGTGCCGTCGTCTATGCGGGAAAGCGCGATATAAACGAGATTAGGATCTAGGGGGGCGCCAGGCGACTCTAACCAGCCAACGAGAGACGCTCCGTTGGCCAGAGGAAGGGAGCCAAGATCAACCATTTGATTGACTGGAACAGTTTGCTCCCAGAGGTACGCTGCTGCGAAGCCTGTAGCTGATACACGCAGGTCGTACGTGCCAGCCGGCGCCAGACACTCGAAGGCTCCGTCCTGGCTGATAGGGCAGCGAATGTCCGCCTTGAATGGTGATGGCGAACCACGCTCGCTTGTTGAGGTGAGTGAGATCTGTATCTCGACTATCCCTGGTTGCAGTTGACCAAGGGTAGGGTGTTGCGGCCTCTGTCTCGTAACTCTTCCGGTGAGCTTTCCGGAGGGGATTGCGGTGATTCTCGCTTTCTTTCCGGTCGCGGTGGGCAAGACCGGTAGTGGTTCGGCCCAGAAGTTGTCGCCGCTAAGTCTCAGCCAGGCAGTTTTTCTCGGCGGCAGCTCGATTTCGACCTGGCCTGGAATGTGCACGGACACGGCTACCCGACGAGACGGCGGCCCGTTCCTCGCTTCGTAGGTGTCGACGACAAGTACCCCCTGTAGGGAGGCGGGCCTACCGAAGCTCGATGATGCAGCAAGCTCTACTGTGAAAGAAACTGCGTCCGTCTCAGCGGTTCCGCTTGGCGATCCCGATGTAGGCCCGCCCATTACAATCAAGGACAAACACGAGGCACACCAAACCATCACCCTCATCTGCATCTCCCAGAAAAGGTCCAGAAAAGGTCAACGCTCCAACTGCTTAGGGTAGACTACCATCTAGGCCATCGCTCTGTCAAGCGGTTCTTCCATTCTCGTGGTATCAGGCTTATTCCGATGAAGGAGGGCAGAGAGTTCTTTGGATGTTGAAAAGTTCTCTCTATTACTAAGTGTGGAGAGGGATGCCAGCCAGGGAGGCGGTGGCGCTGGGTGGGAGTGGCTTCAAGTGCAAGCGACCACGATGCAGAGAATCGGGCGCCAGTGCGATCGAAGAGTTCTCGCTCAGTAGTCGTATTCCTGGATCAGGATTTCGAGCCTCGAAGGACACTTGGCAAGCAGAGGGAGCGAAGAGCGAGATCCTCCCTACGCCAGCTAGCTCGTTTAAGGTGCAGCAGTTTCCAGGAGTGGGGGATGAGGAGATCTCGATCACGCAGTGACTCAGCACCGCGAGGTGATGGGTTGCAGCTGCTAGCAACCCGGCTCGACGACCGGCACGAGCGGCTCGACGTCGAGCGGCTACCCGCGGCGCCGGCGCGGCGTCGCTCAGGCGCCGCTCGCCTCGTCGCCGTCCCGGCGGTCGGTGGGGACGTCGTCCTGGGCGACGAGGAGCTCGCGGGCGGCTGCGAGGTGCTGGCGGGGGACGCGTACGAGGGCGGCGACGCCGCGGCCGTAGAGGCCGGTGCTCAAGGGGCCGAGGGGGAAGAGGCCGGTGGTCTCGTCGCCCTGGACGATGTAGGGGATGCCGGCCCCGTCGAGCACCGACTTGATGATCGGCAGCAGGGCGGCGTCGGCGGTCTCGTAGACCGTCACCATGTCGGGGTCGGGGTGCTCGACGGCGGCCGGGAAATCGGGGACCAGGGGGAAGTTGCACTCGGCACAGCGGTCGGATCCCAGACGATGCTCGGCGCCGCATAGGGGGCAGTACATGGATCGCACCTCCGGGTTGCTCGCGGCGTGCGGCGGGCACGTCGCGAGTGCAGGCTACCACGGGCGGGACGATCCGCAGAGTCCACCCGCCGGGCGGCGCGGAGCGCCGGCGGCGGCGGGCCTCGGGCGGGCCTCCGAGGGCCCCGGCGGCGCGAAACCCGCGGCCCCCGCATTACGTACACCATGCTGAGCGCGACGATTTCGTCCGCCGGGTGAAATAACGGGCGTTCTCCTGCGTTCTATCTACTAGCCGGAAGTTTGCGCGCCGCCCGACGGCGGACGCGCAGTGCGACATCCCGTGAGGAGTGGGGTCCTCTACATCCGAGGTCTGATCGATGAACCGAATTCAATCCCTGGGGCTGCTCGCAGCCCTGCTGTTGCTGATACTGCCTCTCGCCGCCTGCACCCAGACCGGCGAGGCGCTGGAAAACGACGACGCCAAGGGCGAGGCCGCAGATGCCAAGCCCAAGGATCCTGAGGCCCGGGCCGGCGAGGAGAAAGAGCTGGTGCCGGTCGAGGTGGCGACCTTGGATCGCGGCCCGATCGAAGCGGTGCTGCGCTTCTCGACCAACCTCGAGGCCGAAAACGAGGTCCAGGTCTTCTCCCAGGCGTCGCGCCTGGTGACCGAGCTGCTGGTCGAGGAGGGCGATCGGGTCGAGCGGGGTCAGCTGCTGCTGCGCCTGCAGGACGAAGAGCAGCGCTCGAACCTCGCCCGCAACGAGCAGCAGCTCAACAAGGCCCTGCGCGAGTACGAGCGCCAGAAGCGCCTCTACGCCCAGGAGCTGATCAGCGAGCAGGCGTTCAACGACGCCACCTACGAGGTCGAGCAGCTCCAGCTGGCGGTGGCCGATGCCCGCCGCGAGCTGAGCTACACCGAGGTGCGGGCGCCGATCCGCGGCACCATCACCAACCGTCTGGTCAACCTCGGCGATCACGTGACCGTCAACCAGCACCTCTTCGACATCGTCGACTTCGACTCGATCGTCGCCCGGGTCTTCGTGCCGGAGCGCGAGATGAGCCGGCTCCGGATCGGCCAGCCGGCGCGCCTCTACTCCGACTCCCTGGGCGCCGACCCGCGCCGCGGCCGGGTGCTGCGCATCGCGCCGGTGGTCGACCCGAAGAGCGGCACGATCAAGACCACGGTGGCGATCCCCGGCAATCAGGGGCTCCTGCCCGGCATGTACGTCGAAGTCGAGCTGGTGACCGACGTCCACCAGCAGGCGCTCCTGGTGCCCAAGCGGGCGGTGGTCTACGACGGCGACCAGAGCTACGTCTTCCGCCTGGTCGAAGGCGACGGCGACGAGCCCCCGGCGGTCGAGCGCCTGCGCATCGAGCCGCTGCTCGAGGACCGCGACTTCATCGAACCGGCGCCCGGGGTGCTCGAGGCGGGCGACGTGGTGGTGATCGCCGGCCAGGCCGGCCTCAAGGACGGCACCCGGGTACGCCTGATCAGCGGCGTGCCGGCCGCAGGCGACGAGACCAGCGAGGACGCGGCGTGAGCGAGCATCGACCCAGCCAGCCGGGGGGCGCCGCCGCGCCGCCCCCCGCGCCGCCGCGTGCGGCGGCGCCCCTCCACAGCTTCAGCACCAGCCGCCCGGTGGCGGTGTTGATGGTCTTCATCGCCGCCGTGGTCTTCGGCTACTTCTCCTACCAGCGGCTGCCGATCACCTTGATGCCGGAGCTCACCTATCCCACCCTGACGGTGCGCACCGAGTACCCGGGAGCCGCACCGGAGGAGGTGGAGAACGACGTCAGCCGGCCGATCGAGGAAGCTCTGGGGGTGATCGCCGGCCTCAACCGCATCTCGTCGATCAGTCGCGCCGGGGTCAGCGACGTGGTGCTGGAGCTCAACTGGGACACCGACATGTCCGAGGCCATGCAGGACACCCTCGAGAAGCTCGATCTGGTGTTCTTGCCGGCGGAGGCCGAGCGGCCGCTGATCCTGCGCTTCGATCCCGCCCTCGATCCGGTGCTGGAGATCAGCGTCGCCGGCGTCGGCGAACGCTTCGCCGGCGAGGAGGGGCTGCGCCGCCTGCGGCGCATCACCGAGCTGCAGGTACGGCGCGCCCTCGAGCCGATCAAGGGGGTGGCGGCGGTGCGCATCCGCGGCGGCCTGGAGGAGGAGATCCACGTCCTGGTCGACGAGGTCAAGCTGCGCCGCACCGGGCTGTCGATCCAACGCGTGATCGACCGCCTGCGGCAGGAGAACATCAACGTCGCCGGCGGCACCATCAAGGAAGGGCGCACCGAGTACATGGTGCGCACCCTGAACGAATACCGCAACCTGCAGCAGATCGAGGACACGGTGGTGGCCAGCGTCGGCGGCCGCGAGGTGCGGGTGAAGGATCTGGCCGAGGTGCGGATGGCGCACAAGGAACGCCAGATCAGCACCCGCACCGACGGCGCCGAGAGCGTCCAGGTCGACGTCTTCAAGGAGGCCGACGCCAACATGGTGGCGTTGTCCAAGCGGGTGCGCGAGAAGCTCGGCACCTTCGACGTCGAGGCCTGGGAAGCGGAGCAGCGCGGCGAGAAGCCGGCCGACGAGCGGCCGCAGTGGTTGCGCAATCTGCAACCGGAGCAAGCCGAGACCGCGCGCCGGGACGAGGGCTTGAAGGCCGAGTTGTACAAGAACGAAGGGGTGCTGCTCGACGTCGTCGCCGACCGCTCCCTCTTCATCGAGTCGTCGATCAACGAGGTGCGCAACACCGCCATCCTCGGCGGCCTGCTGGCGGTGCTGGTGCTCTATCTCTTCCTGCAGAGCGGCCGCTCGACGGCGATCATCGCGGTGTCGATCCCGATCTCGCTGCTGGTCACCTTCGCGCCGCTCAACCTGCTCGGGGTGTCGCTCAACATCATGTCCCTCGGCGGCCTCGCCCTCGGCATCGGCATGCTGGTCGACTCGTCGATCGTCGTCCTGGAGTCGATCTACCGCTGCCGGGAGGAGGGCGACGACGTGATCAGCGCCGCGGTGCGCGGCACCCGCGAGGTGCGGGCGGCGGTGATCGCCTCCACCCTGACGTCGATCGCGGTCTTCTTCCCCATGGTCTTCGTCGAGGGGGTGGCGGGCCAGGCCTTCGGCGACCTCGGCCTGGCGGTGGTGATCTCGCTCATCGCCTCCCTGGTGGTGGCGGTGTCCTTCATCCCGATGCTCGCCAGCCGCGGCCGGCGCCGCCGCGGCGAGCCCGAAGGTTCCGAAGGTTCCGAAGGTTCCGAAGGTTCCGAAGGTTCCGAAGGCGCAGAGTCGCCGCGCTGGCGGCTGGCGTCGATCGATCGCCTGCGGGTGGACGGCCGCGGCACCCTCGCCTGGCTGGGCCGCGGCGGCCTCGCCGTGCGCCTGCTCAAGCTGGTGCCGGCAGCGGTCTTCGGCGTTTATCTGCTGGCGCGGCTGCTGGCGCAGCTGGTGCTCGAGCTCGCCGGCGGCGTGCTGCTCTACGCCGCCTACCTGCTGACCGCCCTGGGCCGCCGCCTCCTGCCCGCGGTGGTGGCCGCCGGCAATGCCCTCACCTACCTGCCGTCGCGCGCCACCGGCCGCCTGCTGGCGGGGCTCCAGCGCGGCTACCCGGGCGTCCTGCGCTGGTCCCTGCGCCGGCCGGCCTTCATCATCGCCCTGATGCTGGCGCTCTTCGGCGCCACCGGCTGGCTCGCCAGTCGGCTCGATACCGAGCTCCTGCCCGAGGTCCACCAGGGTGAGCTGACCTTCGAGATCTCCTTGCCGGTGGGCACGCCCCTCGAGGAAACCGACCGCCTGCTGCGGCCGATCGAGCAGGCGATCCTCGCCGAGCGCGAGCACATCGAGCACCTGCTGGTCACCATCGGCTACGACGCCGCCAACGCCCAGCGCTCCGACGAGGGCGAGCATACGGCGCGCTTCAAGCTGCTGCTCGAGCGCGCCGACGCCCGCCTCGAGGGGGAGGTGATCGAACGCATCCGCCAGCGGCTGGCGGTGGTTCCCGACGTCGAGTCGCGGGTGGTGCGGCCGGTGCTCTTCAGCTTCCGCACGCCGATCGAGGTCGAGGTGCACGGCGACGATCTCGATCTGCTGCAGGATTTCGCCGCCGAGGTCGAGCGACGGCTCGCCGCCCTGCCCCAGCTGGCCGACGTCGAGTCCACCTTGCGCCAGGGGGCGCCCGAGGTGCAGATCGTCTACGACCGCGACCGCCTGGCGCGCTACGGGCTCAACGTCGCCACCGTCGCCGAGCAGGTGCGCAACGCGATCAAGGGCTTCGAGGCGACGCGCTTCAATCTCAAGGACCGGCGCATCCCGATCCTGGTGCGCTTCCGCGACGAGGACCGGGCGACGGTCGAGGACGTGCGCGATCTGGTGGTCAACCCCGGTCGCGACGAGCCGCCGATCAAGCTGTCGGCGGTGGCGCGGGTGGTACCCGGCGAGGGCCCGTCGGAGATCCGCCGGGTGGACGGCCGTCGCGTCGCCCTGGTGCGCGCCAACATCGCCGACGGCGCCTCCTTGGGCGCGGCGGTGGCCGGCATCCACCGCACCCTCGACCGGCTCGACTGGCCGCCGTCGATGACCTACTTCGTCGCCGGCCAGAGCGAGGAGTGGGAACGCTCCCGCGGCAGCCTGTGGCTGGCCCTGGGGCTGTCGGTCTTCCTGGTCTACGTCATCATGGCGGCGCAGTTTGAGTCCCTGCTCCATCCCTTCGTCATCATGTTCACCATCCCGCTGGCCTTCTTCGGCACCTTCCTGGCCCTCGGCTGGCTGGACATCTCCCTGTCGATCGTGGTCTTTCTCGGCATGATCATGCTCGCCGGCATCGTGGTCAACAACGCCATCGTGCTGGTCGACTACATCAACACCTTGAAGCGCCGCGGGATGGCGCGGGAAGAGGCGATCATCACCGCCGGTACGGTGCGTTTGCGGCCGATCCTGATGACCACCGCCACCACCGTCCTCGGCCTCCTGCCGATGGCCGCCGGTCTCGGCGACGGCGCCGAGATCCGCACCCCGATGGCGATCGCGGTGATCTCGGGGCTGCTCGCCTCGACCGCCCTGACCCTGGTGATCATCCCCACCATCTACAGTCTGGTCGATCGCCTGCAGGCTCGGATCCTCGGCCGGGACGAGGAGAGCGAGCCGGCGGCGGATGACGCAGCCGCCGAGGACTACGGCACCCTGCCCGGCGTCGACCCGGAGGCCCTGACCCCATGAGCCCGCGCAACCTCGAACGCGAATCCCTGCTGCCCCGCTTCTCCCTCGAGCGGCGGGTCACCGTGCTGGTGCTCCTGGCGAGCATCCTGGTGGTCGGCGCCGTCGCCACCCTCGGCATCCCCCTGGAGCTCATCCCGCGGGGCTTCTCCAGCCCCTTCCTGCGCGTCTGGGCGACGTGGAGCGATGCGCCGGGGCAGGAGGTGCTCGACAAGGTCACCCTGCCGCTCGAAGAGGAGCTGTCGACGGTCAGCGGGCTGGAGCGGATCTGGTCCTTCTCCACCACCGGCTTCGGCCAGGTCGGCATGACGTTCAAGTCGCGCACCGACATGGACGTCGCCTACCGCGAGGTGCGCGATCGGGTGGAACGGGCCAAGGCGCGCATGCCCGACGATCTCGACCGGGTGATGATCCACAAGGACGACGGCAGCGGGGTGCCGGTCTACATGTTCGGGGTGACCGTCGACCCGGAGGTCACCGACCCCTACAACCTGATCCAGAACGAGATCATCCTGCCCATCCAGCGCATCGACGGAGTGGCCAACGTCGAGAATCACGGCCTGGAGGAGAAGGAGATCCTGATCGAGCTCGACCGCGAGAAGGCGGAGGCCGCCGGCCTCAACATCTGGCAGCTGGGCCAGGAGCTGGCGGGGGACAACTTCACCCTGGCGAGCGGCACCGTCTACTCCGGCGGCCGCAAGCTGCTGCTGCGCTCGGTGGCCAAGTACCACAGCCGCGAGGAGCTGGAAAACCGCCTGGTGGCACCCTCGGTGCGCCTCGGGGACGTCGCCGAGGTGGAATACGACCTGCCGGAGAGCAACTACCGGGCGCGGGCGATGAGCCGGCCGGCGATCGCCGTCCTGGTGTTCAAGGAGGGGGACGCCAACACCCTGGAGGTGGCGGATCGCATCGACGCGGTGGTGCAGTCGATGAAGGACAATCCGCGCCTCGAGCAGATCGGCACCGCCACCTTCTTCAATCAGGCGGCGGTGATCCGCGACTCCCTCTCGACCCTGGTCGACAGCGGCAAGATCGGCGCCGTCTTCGCCCTGGTGGTGCTCTTCTTCTTCCTCCGCCGCTTCCGCATGACGTTGATCGTCACCCTGTCGATCCCCCTGTCGATGCTGATCGGCCTGACCGCCATGTATTTCTTCGGTGAGACCCTGAACGTGATCTCGCTGCTCGGGCTGATGATCTCGGTCGGCCTCCTGGTCGACAACTCGGTGGTGGTGGCGGAGAACATCTTCCGCCTGCACCGCGACGGCGTACCGCGGCGCGAGGCCTGCATCCGCGGCGCCGGCGAGATCTCCCTCGCCATCATCATGGCCACCCTGACGACGATCATCGTCTTCCTGCCGGTGGCCCTGGTCGAGGGCCAGGGGCAGTTCTTCCTGCTGCGTCTGGCGCTGCCGATCTCGGCCTCCCTGATCGCCTCCCTGCTGGTCGCCCTGGTCTTCATCCCGCTGTCGGTCTACCTCACCCTGCCGCCGAGCCGCGGCGCCGCCCGGCGCCACGAGAACGCCCTCGCGGCGCGCCTCCAGCGGCGCATCCAGTCGGCCCTGCGCTGGCTCTACGACGCCACCCTCGGGCGCCTCAACCACGGCTATACCCGCCTCCTCGCCCTCTTCCTCAACCGCCGCCTCGACCTCTTCATCGGCATCGCCCTGGCGGCGGTGGTGACCAGCGCCGTGGTCTTCGACGCCGAGCGCCCGCGGGCGGTGCAGATCGTCGACGTCCAGGACGAGGATCGCGGCGGTTTCGAGGTCGACGTCCAGCTGCCCCAGTCGACCACCCTGGAGGACGCGGAGAAGTACTTCCGCTCGGTCGAGAAGGTGCTGGAGGCGAAGAAGGACGACTACGGCCTCGAGGGCTACTTCATCTTCCACCGCGCCACCTACGGCGAGATCCAGGGCTGGTTCAAGAGCCCCAAGCCCGAAGGCATCTCGCCGCGGGCGGTGGTCGAGGCCTTCCTCGAAGAGATGCCGGAGAAGGCCGGCGCGCGGGTCTATACCGGCGACCGGCGCAACAACCAGGAGGAGAAGGCGCAGAACTTCGTCGCCCGCCTCTACGGCGACGACGCCGCCCAGCTCGAAGAGGTGGCGGAGTCGTTGGAGGAGGTCTTCCTCGAGGTCGACGGCGTCCTCGGGGTGCAGCGGGCGGCGGAGCGACCGGCGGACGAGCTCGGCCTGGTGGTCGATCGCGACCGCAGCCAGCGCCTGGGGATCAACCCCGAGGTGGTGGCGGGGGTGGTGGGCTACGCCCTGCGCGGCCGCGCCCTGCCCAAGTTCTACGCCGACGGCAAGGAGATCCCGGTGCGGGTGCGCTTCGAGGAGGAGGACCGCGAGAGTCTCGACCTCTTGGCCGACTTCCAGGTGCCGACCGGCGACGGCGAGTCGGTGTCCCTGGCCAGCGTCACCCGCGCCCATCGGCTGCCGGTGGCCAACCGCATCTTCCGCCGCGACAAGCAGGTATCGCGCTCGATCTCCCTCGAGCTGGAGGAGGGGCGGGAAGAGGAGACCCGCCAGCGCCTCAATGCCCTGATGGCCAACATCGATCTGCCCGAGGGCGTCCGCTTCGGCGAGCCGCCGCAGACCGGGGCGCAGAGCGAGGACACCAAGAACCTGCTCTTCGCCGCCGGGTTGTCGATCATCTTCATCTACCTCCTGATGGGCTTTCTCTTCGAGAGCTTCATCCTGCCCCTGTCGATCCTGCCGACCATCCCCCTGGCCTTCCTCGGCGTCGGCTGGATCCACTACTTCTTCGGCTACGACATCGACGGCTTGGGGATGGTCGGTCTGGTGCTCTTGATCGGCGTGGTGGTCAACAACGGCATCGTGCTGATCGACTACGTCAACCGCCTGCGGGGCGACGGCCTGAGCCGTCGCGAGGCGGTGCTGACCGCCACCGACCGCCGCTTCCGGCCGATCATGATGACCGCCCTGACCACCATCTGCGGCATGGTGCCGCTGACCGCCGGCGGCACCAGCAGCCTCGGCATCTCCTACAAGAGCTTCGGCTTGACCCTGATCGGCGGCATGACCACCGCCACCGTCCTCACCCTGCTGGTGGTGCCGGTGGTCTACACCCTGCTCGACGATCTGCGGCGGATCGTCGCCGCGGTCCTCGGTCGCGCCGCCCGCCGCCGGCCGGCGGCGGAGACCGCCGGCTAAGTCTCCCGGCCGCCGGTCAGGCCGACAGCCGTGCCTGGCGCAAGACCTCGCGCCAGCGCGGGCGGGCGCCGCCGAGCAGCAGGCCGACGCGGAAGAGCCGCGCCCCGAGGCGGATGGCGAACCAGGTGGCGGCGAGCATCAGCAGGAACGAGCCGCCGATCTCCCACCAGGCGATGCCCTCGGGCTCGAGGGTCATGCGCAAGACCACCGCCATCGGGGTGGAGAAGGGGATCCAGGTCAAGACCTTGCCGAGGACGCCGTTGGGCTCGGTCATCAGCACGCCGAGGAAGAACATCGGCAACGCCGGCAACAGCGACCAGATCATCGAGAACTGCTGGATCTCCTTCAGATTCTTGCCCAGGGAGCCGGTGCCGAGGATCAGGCTGCCGATGAAGAAGTAGGCGGCGACGAAGAACGGCGGCGCCAGCATGAAGGCGAACCAGGGAAGCTCGACGCCGAGGGCCGCCAGGGTGCCGGCGAAGAAGATCCCCGCCGCCAGTACCATGCTCAGCCAGACGGTGATCTGGAGCAGGCCGGCTCCGCCCAGGCCGAGGAGCTTGCCGAGCAGGATCTCGTCCGGATCGGCGGCGGCCAGCAACACCTCGACGACCTTGTTCTCTTTCTCCACCGCCGTCCCCTGAATGAGGTAGCCGGCGCTGATCATGGTCGAGATGAAGAGCAGGATGGTGAAGCCGAGGGGGACCGCCACGCCGAGTATCCGCGACAGCTTGTCGCGCGGCTGGACGGTGCCGTCGGCGGCGACGGTGAAGCTCTTGCTGGCGGCGATCGGTCGCTTGACCCGAGCCGCCAGCTCCGGCGGCAGGCGGTCGGCCAGCAGGCCCTCGACCAGCAGGCGCTCGAGGGCGCCGCGCGCCCCTTTCGTGTCCCACGACGCGTCGGCGGCGAAGTAGACGTCGGCGCGGCCGGTGGCGAGATAGTCCTCGGCCAGCAGATAGTAGGCGGCGATCTCCCCGCCGGCGAGCGCGCGCCGCGCCGCCGCCTCGTCGGCGTAGGGGCGGAAGACGCTCCCCGCGTCGCCGCCGAGGGCCTGGGCCAGGACCTGCTGCTGGCCGGTCGCCTCGAGCACCGCCGCCACCTCCGGCGGCACCTCGATCGCCGCCGCCTGGACGCTCCCCTCGAGGCCGAGCACGGCGGCGCGGTCGACGATGCCGAAGACCTGGGGCTCGCTCTCCTTCTTGGTCATGAAGTAGGCGGGGATCGACACCAGGCCGGCATAGAGGAGGAGGAAGAGGGGCATGCCGAAGGTGGCGATCAGGTAGCCCGGCCGCTTGACCGTCGACTCGAGCTCGAAGCGGGTGACCACGCCGATCTTGTTGATGCGCGCCATCGTCGTCTTCCTCACGCCCCTTCGACCACCCGGATGAAGATGTCTTCCATCGGCGCCAGCACGCGCTCGAAGCGGTCGACCCGCACCCCCTGGCGCACCAGCTCGGCGAGCACGGCCTGCGGTTCGACGTCGCCGGCGAGGAGCAGGCGGTAGGCGCCGTCGCCCTCCCGCGCCGACCGCTCGACCCCGGGCAGGGCGGGCAGCGGGTCGGGCGACTCGATCCTCACCTCGGGCAGGGAATAGCGCCGCCGCACCTCACCGACCGGGCCGTAGACCACCCGCCGCCCGCGGTGGATCATCGCCACCCGGTCGCACAGCGCCTCCACCCGGTCCATCTGGTGGGTCGAGAGGATGGTGGCGTGGCCCGCCGCCCGCCGCTCCTCGATCAGGGTCTCGACCAGGCGCACGTTGACCGGATCGAGGCCGGAGAAGGGCTCGTCGAGGACGGCGAGCTCGGGGTCGCCGAGCAGGGAGGCGGCGATCTGCACCTTCTGGCTCATGCCCTTGGAAAGGCGCTCGATCTTCCACCGCGCGGTGTGGGCGAGCTCCAGGCGCTCGAGCCAGGCGAGGCTGCGCCGCCGCGCCTCGGCGCGGCGCAAGCCCTTGAGCGCGCCGAGGTAGGTCATCACCTCCAGCACCTTGTGCTTGACGTAGAGCCCGCGCTCCTCCGGCAGGTAGCCGACCCGCTCGAGATGGGACCGCCGGTGGCGTTGGCCGAAGAGGGAGATGGTCCCGCGGTCGGGGCGGATGACGTCCATCAGGATGCGGATCAAGGTGGTCTTGCCGGCGCCGTTGGGACCGAGGAGACCGAAGACCTCCCCCGCCTCGACCTCCAGGGAGACCCCATCGAGGGCGACGGTATCGCCGTAGCGCTTGTGGACGTGGTCGAAGATCAGCTGGCTCATCCGCAGGGCCCCGAGGGTGGTCGCGCGCCGCGGCGCAAGGATATACCGGGCGGCGTCCGCCGGGCGGTCAGGGATTCCACGTCGTCGCCACGTAGTCGGGATCGGCCTGCAGGCGGCGTTCGGCGCTGAGGAAGTCGTAGTACCCGCAGCGCACGGTCCCGGGGTAGGCGCGGCAGATCTCGGGACGGGCGTGGTAGATGGTGCAGCGCCGGGTGGCCGGGTCGAGGAAGCGGCAGACGCTGCCGAAATGCGCATCGCGGCGGTGGCGCAGGACGCGCTCGCCGCCGTCGCCTTTCTTGGTGTAGCGCCGGCGGGCGGCGTCGAGGTCGACGGCGAAGTGCCTGGCCAGGCGGCGCAGATCGCGGTCGTGCACCCGGATGCGGGCATAGGAGCAGCAGTAGGCGGGGCACTTGCTGCAGTCGTAGAAGACCGGCCGGCGGCGGCTCATCGCCATCTCCCTTCCGCCTACGGCATGCGGCGCAGCTCGAGCAGGGGCAAGAGGCGCCGACGAGCGTTGGCCTGCCGGTCGCTCAGCCGGTGGGGATCGCCGCCGATCTTCGCCTCGAGCCGCTGCTCTTCCCCCGGCCCGCAGACCAGCTGGTAGTCGCAGTAGCGGCAGGCCTTCTCCCGCGGCGCAGCGGGCAGAAAGCCGTTGGCGACGGCATGGTCGATGGTCTCCAGCACCGTGACGATGCGCCGTCGACCGGCGTCGTCGACCGGCACCTCGCGGCTCTCGTAGCGGCCGCGACGGGTGCAGTAGAAGAGCCGGCCGGAGACCACCGGCCGGTCGAGGAGCTCTTCCGCCACCAGGGCGTAGAGCAGGGGCTGGAGCACCTCGCCGCCGCCGACCACCAGCCGCTGGCCGCGGTAGGGCAGGCCGGTCTTGTGATCGGTCACCCGCAGCACGCCGCGCTCGTCGTCGCTCTCGACCAGGTCGATGGCGCCGCGCAGCCGGAAGCCGTCGAGCACCACCGCCTCGCCGGGGCGGCTCGCCGGGTCGTGGGCCTCGAGGTCCGGCAGGCCGAAGGAGAGCTCGAAGTGCACCGGCCGCCAGGGCTCGCGGGCGTCGACCACGGTGCGGATCCAGCCGTGGAGGTCGGTGCGCAGGCCCTCGATCTCGCTCTCCCATACGCGCTCGATCGCCGGCTTGAGCTCGTCCCTGGCGCGCGCCGCCTCGCCGTCGAGGACGCCGTCGGCGAGCTCGAGGATCCGCGCCATCTCCTGCCGTCGCATCGGCAGCAGGTCGGCCTCGCGCAGGCGCAGGAAGAGGCGGTATTGGACGCGGTGGAAGAGGCCGCCGCGGGTCAGGGGATCGAGCTGTTCGAGGGGCACCAGCTCCTGGCGCGGTCGCAGGCGGTGGATGGCGTAGAGCAGGAAGCGGTAGGGACACTCGGCGTAGCGCTGGAGCGCCGTCGGCGAGTAGCTGCGGCGGCGCAGGCGGTGACGGGCGAGGGCTTCGGCGGTGGCCCGGTCCGGGTCGACGATGCCGTCGGCACCGCTCCACGTCGGCCGCCAGCGCCGCCAGCGCCGGCGCAGGGCCCGTTTGAGATGCTCGTTGGCCTCCATCAGGTAGCGGCCGCGGGAGACGACTTCCTCCGCCGGCCGGCGCAGCAGGGGCTCGAGCACCGCCAGGTCGTACTCGGCGTCGTCGATCGCCTCCTCCGGCTGCCGCGGTGCCGGCCAACCGAGGATCGAGGCGGTGCCGCGGGCGGCCTCCTCCTCCAGCTGCTCGAGGTCGGCGGGCAGGGCGCCGTTGGCGGCGCGCAGCACGTCGAGGGCGTAGAACGACGGCACCCGCGCCCGCCCTTGCAGGGTGTCGAGGCTGGGATAGGAGATCACCAGCCGCTCCGCCGCCGCTCCGGCGGCGATGCGCAGCAGCAGGCGTTCGCGCGCCACCCGCTGGTCCTGGGTGGGGAGCCCCGCCGGCAGCCGCCGGCGCACCTCGTCGAGCAGGAGCGGATCCTCGCTCGCCCGCCGCGGGAAGATGCCTTCGGCGAGGCCGGGCAGCAACACCGCCCGGAACCAGCGGCCGCGCGCCTCCTCCGGCGTGCCGACGAAGACCCGGCCGAAGCGCCGCGCCGGCGGCTCCTCGCGCAGCAGGGTCAGCCGTTCTTCCAGGGTGGCGATCACCTCCTCCAGCCCCACCGGCCCGACCTCGGCCATCGGCCGCAGCTCGGCGAGCACCCGCAGCACCTGCTCGCTCGACCGCAGCACCCGGCTGGCCAGCTCCTCCAGGGCCTTCAGCCACAAACCCCAGGTGGCCTCGACCGGCAGCGCCTCGAGCTGCTCGATCACCGGCAGGGCGAAGCGCCGCAGATGGCCCAGGCGTTCGAGGCGGCGCTCGAGACGCTGGCGCTCGGCCTGCTCGCCGTCCTCCAGCCCTTCGAGCTGCAGCCGGAGCTCCGCCTCCAGGCCGTCGAGACGCCGCGCCCAGCGGGCATGACCGCCGCCGACCACCGCCGCGTCGACCAGCAGCTGCTCCCAGCGCCGCGGCACCGGCAGATCGCCGTGATCGCCCCCCTCGTCGTCGCCGCTCGCAGTCTCGGGGTCCGGCGTCGCCACGCCGGCGGCGTCCGGCAGCAGGGACTTGAACACCAGTTGCTCGCCTTCGGCCTCCACCCACGGCACTTCCACCGCCGGCGGCGCGCCGTCCGCCGCCAGCGGCGGCACCTGACCGAGGGAGAGGTACTCGGCGAAACGCGATGCCGACAGGCCCTCCGCGGCGCAGCTCAAGAGGGCGAGGAAGGCACGGCCGGCGGGGTGGGGGCGGACGGTGCCGCGGCTGAAGTAGGCCGGGATCTCCGCCCGGCTCAAGGCCTCCTCGACCAGCGGCAGATAGGTGCGGGGATCGCGCAGCAGGATGGCGACGCGGTCGAACGGTACCCCTTCGGCCGCCAGCTGGCGGATGCGCCGCGCCAGCTCGACGCACTCCCGCCCCTCGCCGGGGGCACCGAGGAAGATCAGGCTGCGGTCGTCGTCGTCCGCCGCCGGCGCCGGCCCACAGTCTTCCTGGGGGCGGAAGACGTGACGCCGCAGGCGTGCCAGTCGGCTGGCCGGCGGCGCATCGCCGGCGTCGAGATCGCGCGCCGCTTCCCCCGTCACCGCCTCCAGGGCGGCGGCGGCTTCGCCATCCCCCGCCGGCACGCTGGCGAAGATCGCCGGCGCCCGCGTCGCCACGGCGCGCAGCAGCTCCACCTCGCGCCCGGCGGCCGGCGACAGGTCGAGGAGCAGCAACGGCAGGCCGACCAGGGGATGGGGATGGGGCGGATTCTCGACCGCGTCGCAGGCGCGAACGAGGAGGCCGGCACCGTCGACCAGGGCCCAGCGCCGGAGCTCGTCGCAGTAGAGCTCGAGCAGGCGCGCCACGTCCTGCCCCGGCTCGCCGGTGGCGCTCAGCTCGGCGCCGTCGACGCCGGCCTGGCGCAGCTCGCGCAGGGTCCGCGCCAGGGCGCGAGGGAAGCCGGGCAGGCGCGCTACCGGAGCGAAGTAGCCCAGCTCGCCGGCGTCCAAGGCGCGGCTCACCACCCGCGCCGCCAGCGCCTCCGCGCCGAGGGCGGTGACCGGTGCCAGGCCGTCGGCCGCCAGGCCGGGGGTGGCGAGATCGGCGGCGAGCTGGGAGAGGGTGGCGCGGTGGACGCCGAGGCGGCCGCCCGCGGGCGGGCAGCTGAGGCGCAGGAAGTCGTCGGCGGCCGAGCGCAGGGGGGCGACGACCAGTACCTCCCCCGCCGCCAGCCATTCCTCCAACCACGCCTCCGCCGCGGCCAACCGGCGCACGGCGCGCGACGAGCGGACGAGGAGGCGGCGGCGCATCAGGCGGGGGTGCGCCGGCGGCGACGCCTTTCCTCGTCCCTCGGCAGGTGGCGGCGCAGCTCGCGATTGCGTTCGGTCTCGGTCATCACGTCCTCCTGCGGCGGCGGAGGCCCCCCATCCTACCCTGTACGCCCGCCGCCGCCGGCCGCGGGTTGGCCCAGCCGGCCGATGCGCTGGCCGACGCGCAACGGCCGGCCGGGGGCGAAGGCCTCGAGCGCCACCCGCCGGCGGGCGAAGAGGGCGACGACGGTGGAGCCGGCGCGGAAGAGACCGACCTCGCCGCCGCGTTCGACCACCGCCTCGCCGGCGGCGAATCGGCGCTCGGCGGCGACCCCTTCGGGCAGCGGGTTGACCGTCCCCTCCCACACCGTCTCGATGCCGCCGACCACCAGGGCGCCGACCAGCACCAGCGCCCAGGGGCCGGCGCGCGGGTCGTCGAAGGTCAGCACCACCCGCTCGTTGCGCGGCAGGACGACGAGGCGCTCCACCACCCCGGGAGCGACCGACAGCAGCCGTCCCGGGCGATGGAGGCGGCGCTCCAGCACCCCATGCCACGGCGCGTGCACCCGGTGGTAGTCGCGCGGCGCCAGGTAGGTGGTCAGGTAGGAGCCGCCGGCGAAGCGGGCGGCGAGCTCGTCGCTGCCGAGCAGCTCGGCGAGGCCGTAGTGCCGCCCCTTGGCCTGGATCAGCGTGCCGCCGTCGCCGGCGACGCCGCAGGCGGCGACGACGCCGTCCGCCGGCGCGACCAGGGCCTGGGGATCGGCCGCCAGCGGCCGGGCATCGGGGCGCAGGCGACGGGTGAAGAAGTCGGTGAAGGAGGCGTAGTCGGCCAGCGGGCGATCCGCCTCCTCGAGGTCGACGCGGTAGCGGCGGGCGAAGGCGGCGAGCACCAGCCGCACCAGCGGCCGCGGCCGCTCGAGGCGGGCCAGGCGGCCGCAGGCGCGGGACAGGGCGCGCTGCGGCAGCAGGGATTGGAGACGGGGATGCACCCGGGCGGCTAGAACCCTTCCGCGTCGGCGGTCGGACCGTAGATCGGCGGCAGGGGTACGTCGAGCAGGCGCAGGTAGACGGTCAACTGGCCGCGGTGGTGGATGGTGTGGTTGAGCACCATGCCCTTGATCGCCATCAGCCGCGGCATCTGCATCAGCACCTTCTCGCCACGGCGGGCGGTCCAGGTGCCCATCATGGCCTCGTCGCTCAGGCCCGTCAGGGTCTGGCGGCAGACCTCGATCTGGCGCTCGAAGGTGGCGAGCAGATCCTCCTTGTCGGCCGCGGCGTAGGGCGCGAAGGCCGCCATCTCCGGGCTGTCGAAGTCGAGCTCGTCGCGGTGCGCCATGCCGCGTACCCAGCCCGGGGCCTCGGCGATGTGGCCCGCCAGGCGGCCGAGGGTCATCGACTTCTCGTGCGGTTGCCAGCCGAGCTTGTCCGCCGGCACCACCTCGAGCAGCCGGCGGGTGTTCTCGGCCTCGTGCTCGATCTCGCCCAATAGGGCATCGACGATCGCCATGTTTCTCTCCTCGGTCAAGCCACCGCCAGGGCGGCGCGCAGCTGGGCCCGCAGTCGGCCCATCAGCTCGGGATCGCCGACGTCGATGACCGGCGTGGCGTCGTATTGCTCGAAGAACAGGCTCGCCGGCACGTCGTCCGGCACCTCGAGGGCGCGGCGCAGCTTGCGGTTGTCGGGCACGAAGCCGCGCGGCAGGAGGCGGATGATGGTCTCGCCGATGGTGCCCTGGAGACCGCAGATGTAGACCACCGCGTTCTCCGGGTTGAGGCCGCCGGCAGCGAAGCCGAGACGGGCCTCGAGCTCCTCCAGCCGGCCGGGGAGGAAGTAGTCCTCCACCCGCCCCTGATCGCCCGGCCAGTCCGGCGCCTCCCGCGGCCGGCTGACGGTGGCGTAGTAGCCCAGGCGGCGCTCCGCCGCCAGGCGCAGCAGTTCCTCGCGGTAGCCCAGGTCGGCGGGATAGGAGGCGCCGTGCAGGATGGTGTAGCCCGCCAGCTCGGCCTGCGGATGGCGCAGGTGGTGGCTGCGCACCATGCTGATGAAGGGCGCCAGGCCGGTGCCGGCGGCGACCAGCAGCTTGTGGCGCCGGTCGTCGCTGCCCACCGTGTGCTCGAGGGTGAAGCGGCCGACGGCCTTGGCGCGCAGGAAGAGCCGGTCGCCGGCCCGGGTGCGCCACAGCAGGTGGGTGAGGGGATTGTCCGACTCCGGGTGGGCCACCCAGCGGATGTAGAACTCGAGCACCGCGCCTTCTTCCGGTGCCGAGGCGATCGACATCGGCCGCCGCACCGAGCCGAGCTCCGGTCGGGCCTCGTTGTTCATCCCCAGGGTGACGTACTGGCCGGGGAGGAAGGGCCGTTCCCCGGGCAGGGGCTCGTCGGGCTCGATCTTGAAGGTGGCGAGAGCGTCGGTGTAGTCGACGCGCTCGACCAGGGTGGCGTTGTAGGTCAGTTCTTTGCCCATGGCGGAACGGTACACCTTTCGGCGGTGCGAAGGAAGGGGCGAGGCGGCCCGATCCTCAGGCGCGCTTGACGACCTTGAGGGAGACGATCTTGCCGTCGGCCGCGCGGTAGGTCAGCTTGATCCGCTGGCCGACCGCGAGGTCGGCGAAGGTGAGCTTGCGGCGGCCGTCGAAGTCCTTCTTCGAACGCGCCCGAATCGGCACGTCGCCGGCGAGCTGGATGCGGTGGACTTCTTCGGTCCGCTTGTCGATCACCTGCAGGGTGTTGTCCGGGCCGATCTTCTGCACCACGACCGTCATGGTCCGCACCACGCTGGCGGAGGAGGGGCCGTCGCTCTCGTCCCATGGGCGGCGGCCGGGCTGGGAGGTCGAGGCCGGCAGGACGCTGGCGGCGAAGAGGAGCACCAGGGCGACGAGGAGGATGGGCTTGCGCATGCCGGGGTCCTTTCTTCCGGGGATGGAGACGAGGCCGTATGCTCGTCGGACGATGGAACGCTCTGCGGGCAGTATAGCAGAGCCGCGAGGCGGCGGGCCGGGCCCCCTCCTCGTCCTCGGCCTGGCCGGTCTCGGCGGCTGGTGTTGGCTCGCCCTCGGTCTCGACGCCGCCGGCGGCCGCCGCGACGTGTGGGCCTTCCTGATCGTCAGCTGGGCGCTCTACGCGGTGGCCTGGGGGGCCTGGGTTCTCGGCCGGCGGCGGCGCTCTGCGCTGCCGGTGATCCTCGCTTTCGCCGCCGTCTTTCGCCTCGTGATGCTCGCCGCCGGCCTCGCTCCGGGGGTCTCCTGGGCCGACCTGCGGGACGACCTGAGCGGCCGGGCGGTGACCTACGATCCCTTCCTGCTCTACGACAACGACGTCTGGCGCTACCTGTGGGACGGTCACCTCCAGGCCCACGGCTTCGACCCCTACCGGCTGGCGCCGCGCGACGCCGCCGAGAGGGCGGAGGCCGGCGATCCGCAGTTCGAGGCCCTCTTCGAGCCGGCGCTGTGGTGGGACGTCTACGACAACGTCGCCTTCCGCAGCTACCGCTCGGTCTACCCGCCCCTGGCGCAGCACCTCTTCCGCGCCCTCCACGCCGTCGCGCCGGGCAGCGTGCTGGCCCTGAAGGCGGTGCTGGCAGCGTGCGATCTGCTCGCCTGCGTGCTGCTGGTGCGCCTGCTGGCGCGCTGCAACCAGCCCCCGGCGGTGGTGGCGCTCTACGCCTGGAATCCGCTGGTGATCAAGGAGATCGCCGGCAGCGGTCACGTCGACGCGCTGCTGATCGTGCTGGTGCTCTGGGCGCTCTTGTCGCTGCTCGAAGGGCGACCGGCGACGGCGCTGGTGGCGGCGGCGCTGAGCGTCAGCGCCAAGCTGGCCTCGGGGGCGTTGCTCGGGCTTTTTCTCCTCCGCACGCCGCGCCGGCTGTGGTGGCTGGTGCCGGCGGTGGGGCTGGCGGTCAGCCTGCCCTACCTCAGCAGCCTGCCGGCGATGCTCGGTGCTCTCGCCGTCTTCGCCCGCGAGTGGCAGCTCAACGCCGGCGCCTGGGCCGCGCTGCGATGGCTGGCGGCGGCCGCCGGCGCCACCGAGCCCGAGCTCTGGGCCCATGCCGCAGGCAAGGGGCTGACCGTCGCCGCGGTCGTCGCCGCCACCGCCTGGGCGTGGCGTGCCCCGCCCGACGACGCCGGGCGGCGGCTGATCGCCGCGGCATTCTGGATGCTGGCGGCGACGGCGCTGTTGAACGCCGCGGTGATGCCCTGGTATCTGCTCTGGGCGCTGCCGCCGGCGCTGGCGACGGGCAACCGCTCCTGGTGGCTGCTCACCGCCCTGGCGCTCTTGTCCTACCTGATCTATGCCGAGCAGCGCGAAGCCACCTGGTGGCTGCTGCTCGAGCACGGCGGATTCGCCGTCGCCGTCGCCGTCGAGCTGGCGCTGGCGCGCCGGCGCGGCAAGCCGCCGCGTCCCGGCGCGGGCGATCAGCCCTCAATGGCGCAGGGCTCGGCCTACCAGCGGTTGCCGCCGCCGTAGCCGCCACCACCCCGCGGCTCGCGCGGACGGGCTTCGTTGCACACCAGGCGGCGGCCGCCGAAATCCGAACCGTTGAGCTGGGCCATGGCGGCGGCGGCGTCGGCGTCGTCCATCTCGACGAAGCCGAAGCCCCGCGACTGACCGGTCTCGCGGTCGGTGATGATGCGCGAGGACTGGACTTCGCCGTAAGCCTCGAACAGCGAGCGCAGCTCGGCCTCGTTGGCGGTGTAGGGCAGGTTGCCGACGTACATTCTCATCTGGGTCTCCGATCGTGTTGGCGGCTGCGGTCTCGGCCGGCCGCCGGTTCAGGGTTCGATACACGGCCGGCACAGGATTGGACCGACCAGACAGGCAAGGGGAACATGGAGAAAGCGGATGCGGAGCGGTCAGGCTCGGGTCAAGGCAGTCTACGGAGCGGCAAGAAGCAGGCTAGCGGGACGGGAGGTAGCTGCGGTTTCATCGTCTCTAAATCGTGGCGGAGAAACAACCCGAGTCGGCTCGACCCGGCACGATCCCTCTGCAAGCGATCCGACGATAGCGCAAAACGCCGTCTTTGGGAAGCCCCCGGACGATGATTCTTGCCACCGCCCCTGCCGGCCATCCCCGCCGGCGCCCCGCCGGCGGCCTCGGCGGGGCCTACGAGGCGCCGCCGGCGCGCCCTCCCGACGCCGCCCGCGGGTCGCCGGCACCGGGGCGTCCTTTCCAGTACGCCCCCTCCCCGCGGTGGTGGCGGCGGGCGGAGTCGACGGTCATGGCGAGGTAGAGCAGGCCGGCGACCGGCAGGGCCGGGGCGAGCAACGGAGTGCGGCGGTAGAGGCGCAGGGTGGGGAGGAAGCTCAGGCTCTGAAGCCCCCAGGCGACGAGGCCCAGCAACGCCGCCGGCGCGTCCTGATGCCACGGCCAGGCGAGGACGGCGATCGGGGGCACCAGATAGAGCAGAGCAAGCCCCACCACCGCCACCGCCAGCCGCCCGGGGGAGTAGCGCAACTGGGTGTAGGCGGTGCGCGCCACCATCCGCCAGATGGCGTCGAGCCCGCCGTAGGGGCGGATGCTGCGGCTGCCCTCGCTCAGCCCCAGCCAGATCGCGCCGCGGCGTTTGAGCAGCTTGCCGAGAGCGCAGTCGTCGATGATTTCGCCGCGCAGGCGCTCGATGCCGCCGGCGGCGGCGAGAGCGCTGGCGCGGACCAACATCGAGCCGCCGGCGGCGCCGGCGGTGGCGGCGCGCCGGTCGTTCACCCAGCGGAAGGGGTAGAGCTGCTGGAAGAAGTAGACGAAGGCCGGGATCAGCAACCGTTCCCAGCCCTGCCGGCACCACAGCAGGACCATGGTGGAGGTCAGATCCAAGCCCTCGGCTTCGGCCTTGGCCACCAGCCGCCGCAGCTGCTGCGGCGGGTGGACGACGTCGGCGTCGGTCAGCCACAGATAACGCGCCCCGGGCGCCACCTCCTCGGCCCGCGCGACGCCGGTCTCGACCGCCCACATCTTGCCCACCCAGCCGGCGGGCCGCGGTGGCGCCGGCGCCACCACCAGACGATCGCCCCGGGGGTGGCGGTCGGCGCGGGCGCGAGCGCGGTCGGCGGTGCCGTCGCTGCTGGCGTCGTCGGCGAGGACGACGGTGAGCTCGCCGTCGTAGTCCTGGTCGAGGAGGGCGCCGATGCTGGCTGCGATCACCGCCGCCTCGTCCCGCGCCGGCACCACCGCCGCCACTCCCGGCCAGCTCGCCGGTGGCGGCGGCTCGCCGAGGCGCTGGTCGGCGCGCCAGAAGGCGCCGTGGAAGAGCACCAGATAGAGCCAGGCGGCGCAGGCGCCGGCGGCGACCGCGGCGAGGGGCGTCATCGCAACCACCGATAGGTCAACACGGCGAGGATGAAGAGGAGGCTCAAAGCCACCACCGTGCCGTTGAGGAAGACCCCGGCCTTGGCGCTCCCCCGGCGCCGCGACAGCTTGAGGCCGGCGACGCCGCAGGCCAGGCCGGCGAGGCCGATCAGGGGCGGCAGGAGGGCCATGGCCAGAGGCCACATCATCGGATCGCTCGGCCGCCAGCGCAGGGCGATCAGGATCGGCCGCAGCAGCAGGGCGCAGAAGAAGAGGACGATCGAGACGCTGCCCCAGGACGGCCGCAGGGTCAGGGCCTCGTACTCGCTGCCGGCGAAGGGCTCGAGGGAACGGCTGCGGGTTCGTCCAGCCACTCAGTCCTCCGGTCGCTCTCCCGCCGGCGCCATCTTGACGATGCGCGGGATGAAGCGGGCCAAGGGAGCGACCAGGTCCTGCTGGGCGGCCATCACCTGCTCGATGTCGCGGTAGGCCATCGGCACCTCGTCGAGGCCGGCGGAGAGCAGGGTGACGCCGCGTTCGGCGAGGAGCTTGCGGGTTTCCGACCAGGTGAAGGACTGCTTGGCCTGCTTGCGGCTCATCCGCCGGCCGGCGCCGTGGGCAGCCGAGCGCAGGGCGGCGGTCTCGCCCTTGCCGCGGACCAGGAAGGCGGGGCTCGCCATCGAGCCGGGGATGATGCCCAACACCCCCTCGCCGGCGGGGGTGGCTCCCTTGCGGTGGACGATCAGGCTCTCGCCCTCATGCTCCTCGCGCCAGGCGAAATTGTGGTGGTTCTCGACCTCGAGCAGCACCTTGGCGCCGAGGGCGCGGACCACGTGGCGGTGGATGCAGGCGTGGTTGGCTGCGGCGTAGCGCCCCATCAGCTCCATCGCCTGCCAGTACTCCTGCCCCGGCTCCGAGTCCAGGTCGAGCCAGGCGAGGTGGCGCAGCTCCTTGGGCAGCTCGGGGTGGAGCTCCATCGCCAGCTTGCTGTAGTGGCCGGCGATGGTGGCGCCGGCGCCGCGGCTGCCGCTGTGGCTGAGCAGCGCCAGGTAGCGACCCGGTGGCAGCTCGAGCCCCCCGTCCTCGATCTCGAGCACGCCATACTCGACGAAGTGGTTGCCGCTGCCGCTGGTGCCCAGCTGGGCCCAGGCCTTGTCCTTGAGCCGGCGGGTGAGAGGGAGGGTGGACCACCCCGGGTCGTCCATCACCTCGTGCTGCCGGCGTTTGTCGAAGCTCGCGCCGATGCCGAAACGGGTTTCCTTCTCCAGCGCCTTGACCAGCCGGTCGCGCTGGCCCTCGATGGCGCCCGCCGGCAGGTCGAGGACGGTCATCTTCATGCGGCAGGCGATGTCGACGCCGACGGCATAGGGGATGACCGCCTTCGACGTCGCCAGCACGCCGCCGATCGGCAGGCCGTAGCCGAGGTGAGCGTCGGGCATCAGGGCGCCGGCCACCGCCACCGGCAGGCGGCAGGCATTCTCCATCTGCGCCACCGCCTGCGGGTCGACGTCGTCGGTGCCCCAGCGCCGATAGGGCGCCGGCTCGGACCGCGGTGCGAACGCCTGGCGGACTTCCCGGCGCTCGACCAGGGCCTGGGCCAGGGGACCGAAGATCGGGTCGTCGACGGCCTGCTCGGGGTTCGCCGTCACCCGCTCCAGGCGGCGTTTGATCTGCGGCCGCTTCCAACCCGCCCGCCGTGCCGCCGCCGTCGCCCGGCGGGTGGCTTCCCACAGGGGACCATCGCTCAGGCCCATGCGCTTCCTGTCCTTGCGCTTCATCGTCGTCACTCCCGCTGCCGTCACTCTAGCCGAAAAAAGGGTGGCACCCGCCCGAAGAAGGGTGGCATCTTCGCGGGCCGCCGTGAAAAAAGGGTGGCACCTTCGCCGGCGGCGAGAAAAGGGTGGCACCTTTGCGGCAGCATCTTTGCGGCAGCAACCGCGGGCTGCCGGCCATCGTAGAATCGGGTTGATCGAGAAAGGATCGGAGACGACGTGAAGCATCCCGCGAAGCTCGCCTGTTCCGCCCTGCTGCTCGGCCTCGCCGCCGGCTGCACCCCGCCGCCTCCGGCCTCCGGAGGGGGGGTTGGGGGCGGCCCGGGAGGCGAC
>RFGL01000227.1 GCA_003697015.1 Acidobacteriota bacterium
GGCCCCGGCCCGCTGCCCCCCCTACCGCCGCCGGCCGCCCCAGGCCTCTGCCTCCCGGGCCTGCCGATCTCGGCCGAGGTCCCGGTCTGCCGTTGCCTGCGCGACCCGGTCGCCCGCGAGTTGCGCTGCGGCATCCTCAACCCGGACTTCCTGCTCGTACGGACCACCCCCATCCCCCTGCCGCCGGGGCCGTTCGCCGTCCGCTGGGCCCTGACCCCGCTCCGTCCGCTGCGCGGAACCCTGACCGTCACCGACGGCATCCCGCCGGGCTTTGAGCGGGCCCAGGACGACCGGCCTCGTCTCACCTTCGAGCTCGACGACGTGGGGCAGACCCGCAGCCAGGAGTACAAGCTCCTGCCGCCGCAGGGGGGCGGTGCCCTGCGGGGGATCGGCGAGGTGCGCTTCGACTTCTCCGCCGCCGGCGGCGAGCAGGGATCGTTCCACCACGTCTTCCCCATCGGACCGACGCTCCCGCCGGACCTCGGCGATGTCCCCAGTGAGCCCCTTCCCGGACCGCCGGCCGATCCCGACTTCGGCACCGATGCCTGCGGGCGCGCCGCGGCGCAGCTCTGGCGGGAGCACGTCGAGCGCTTCTCGGCCACCGTCTTCGGCCCCAGTGTGGCGACCTTCCGCTATCTGAAAGAACGCGCGAAGCGTTGCCGGCGGGCGGGGATCGCCCGCGGCGGCGGCGGCATCTGCGGCGATCAGGCCAGGGCCGCCCGTGCCCGCTGCTTCATCGAAGGTGGCACGGCGAGGGAATGTCTGGAGGCCGCCCGCCGCGCCCGGGAGCTATGCCGGCGGCTGGGCCTCGGCGGCCCCCTCGACGCCGCGCTCGGCGGCCGACCGTTCCGGCCACGTCCCTAGCCGCCCGCCGGAGCTGCGGCGTCATCCGGCCCCGTCGCTCGCCGGTCGTACTGCGGTATGCCCGGGTTGCGCCGGGGCTCCATCTTCCGGCCCCTGCAACCGTTGGCGACGGAGGCCACAAATCCTGCACCCCGCTCGCTTCGGCCGCCGGGACGACGGAGCCAAGGCGGCCCGTCCGGTGGAGGCCCTGAGGCGTCGATGCCGGCCGCGGCGGGTGCTCAGATCACCAGGCCCTCGGCGGCCGGCGGGCGGGCGAAGCGCTCGAGGGCGAAGGCGGCGGCGGGGAGATCGGCGTCGCGGCCGAGGATGAGGCTCGCCAGCAGCTCGCCGACGGCGGGAGCGATCATGAAGCCGTGACCGCTCATGCCGGTGGCGAGCCAGAGGTCGGGCAGGCCGGGAACCGGGCCGAGGATCGGCCGGTGGTCGGGGGTGGCGTCGTAGACGCCGGACATCGTCCGTCGTACCGGCAGCTCGGCGAGGGCGGGGAGGAAAGCCGCGCCGGCGCTCAGGGCGCGCTCGAGAAATACCGTTTCGCCCTCGCCGCCGCGCTCCGCCAGCCAGCCGAGGTAGAAGACGCCGTAGCGCAGCTGTTTGCCGGCGAAGGCGCGCTCGGGAGCGACCAGCAAGGGCGGCAGGACCCAGGGCTCGTAGGGCTCGGTGAAGGCCAGCCGGCGGCGGCGGCGCGAGATCGACAGGTCGACGCCGAGAGGGGCGGCGAGGGCGAGGGCACCGGCGGCGTTGGCCAGCACCAGGTGGCGGCAGGCGATGGGTCCGGCGGCGGTCTCCACCTCCCAGCAGCGGCGCCGGCGGCGCACGGCCCGCGCCTCCTGGTAGTGGACGCGCGCGCCGAGCGCCTCGGCGCGGCGGGCCAAGGCGACGGTGACGCCGTGGCAGTCCTCGAGGAATCCGTCCTCGGCGCAGAAGCTGGCGCCGGCGACGCCGTCCCAGCACAGCGCCGGCCACCGCCGGCGAAGCTCCGCCGGCGCCAGGATGCGGGAGGGGATGCCGAGGCCGTTCTGGCGCGCGACGTTCGCCGTGAAACGCTCGAGGAGCGCCGGCGAGTCGGCGACGAAGAGGTAGCCCGAGGGCTCGAAGACGAAGGGCTGCGGCGGCTCGAGAAGCTCGTTCACCCGCCGCCAGAACCCCATCGCGCGGCGCGCCAGCCGGCAGTCGGCCTCGCCTTCGAACTGCTGGCGGATGCCCCCCGGGCAGACGCCGGTGGCGCCGGCGGCCAGGTGGGCGCGTTCCAACACCACCACGTCGTCGAGGCCGGCCGAGGTCAGCTGGTAGGCGACGGCGCAGCCGACGATCCCGCCGCCGACGATCACCACCTCCGCCGAGCGCCGTGCCACCCTCACTCCGGCGGCAGGTCGGCGAAACGCGCCTCGAGGTCGACCCCGCGACGGGCGAGTCGCCGCCACTCGCCGGCGAAGACCAGGCTGGCGACGGCCATCGTCCCCAACCACAGCCAGGTCGAGTGGAAGTACCAGCCGCCGAGCTCGGCCCCGAGGTCCTTCCTGACGTGGAAAACCAGCAGGACGGCGAGGAGGGCGGTCCCCGAGACGCCGATCGCCAACTGCACCGGCCGGCTGCGGGCGAAGCGGATCTCGCCCGCCAGGCGCGGGTTGGTGCGGGGCAGGAAGAGCACCGCCAGGCACATGAGGAGGAAGTTGACCAGCATCGAGGTCACCAGCAGGTCGACGCCGAGGAAGAAGTCCCCGGCCCAGTGGCTGCCGAGGATGCCGAGAGAGGCCATGGCGCTGGCCAGGGCGATGGCGACGTGGGGGGTGCGGAAGCGGCGGTGGACGCGGGCGACGAAGGCGGGGAAGATGCCGTCCTCGGCCCAGGCGAACATCAGTCGCGACACCGCCAGGATCATCGCCGGCAGGTCGTTGATCAGGGCGATGGCGGCGCCGGCGATGATCGCCACCGTCCACCCCGGTGCCAGCAGGTAGCCGAGCAGGCCGGGCGCGGTGAGATCCGCGGTCTGGGCGCGCTCGGCGACGAAGCCCCATGGCACGGCGTGGTAGACCGCGGCGGTAAACAGCATGTAGAAACTGCCGACCACGGTCACCGCCAGGGCGATGGCGAGGGGCAGATTGCGCCCCGGGCGGCGGGCCTCGCCGCCGGCCTGGGCGATGGCGTCGAAGCCGATGAAGCTGCCGAAGAGGATCGCCGCCGCGGCGAGCAGCTTGCCGAAGTCGATCGGGGCGGCCGGCGGCGCCGGCAGCCCCACCCCCTCCTGCGCCGCCAGGGCGGCGGCGAAGTCGGCGTGGTCGTGGCCGAAGCCGGCGACGATCACCACCGCACCGCCGGCGAACATCAGGAACATCAGGGGCACCAGAATGCGCTCGTAGAGCTCGACCCCGAGCAGGTTGACGACGGCGGAGAGCCACACCAGGGCGAGGGCCAGTCCGACCCGCACCGGACCGGCGTCGAGCAGGGCTGCGAGCGCCGCGAAGTCGAGGGCGGCGGCGACGTCGCGCAGGAAGGGAATCAAGAGGTACGACACGACGCCGATGGCGATCGACAGGCCGAACCACTGGGAGAAGCTGGCGACGAAGCCGAGATACGGCGACAGGGAGCGACTGGCGAAGACGTAGCTGCCGCCGGCGCGGGGCATCGCCGAGGCGAGGATGGCGTAAGCCAGGGCGGCGAGGATCGCCGGCACCGCCCCCAGGGCATAGGCGTAGAGCACGTGCGGCCCGATGCCCGGCACGTTGCGCTGCAACATGATGGGCATGACGTTGATCGCCGCCCCCATCATCGCGCAGATGCCGGTGGCCGTCAGCCCCAAGAGCCCCATCCGCCGCGCCAGCACCGTGCCCGCCTCCGTCATCGTCGCCCCCGCCGGCGCAGCTTACCGAATCAGGAATACCTCCTAGACGCGGTGGGACTTCAAGAAGACCCCGACCGAAGCGACATGCCCCGCGAACTTGCCCAGTGCCAGCCAGAAATCATTCGTAGCGAAGTCCGAAACGTCGCCGAGAACCTCCCGGAAAATATACGGGTTTCTCTTGGAAAGCGCAAGCGGAAACAACGGCCGGCTAGAAGGTTTATAGTGCGGCCCTTCGTACTCGACGTCCAATAAGGTAAGGGGTTCAAGGTCGACGTCTCTTTCCTCAGATAGATCCATCGCGATCTCTTCAGGTATCGGAATTCTGCGCACAGAGAAGCCGACGTTCTCAAGAAAGTCCTCAAGCAGCAGAGCAGTTATCGGCTCATCCTCGAGCAAGCGCACGCGGACATTCAACCCGCGACTTGACAGTGCATTTCTGAACCTTATTATCTCATCGCGATTGACGACAAAGAACATCGAGAACTCTTCCGACAGCTTATTGAGCCTGTAAGATACCCGTCTTTCGCTGGAACTCTGCTCAGCCCCCGATTGTTGCACAATTCGATTGATTCTATGGGCGGCGACCAGCTTCATGCAATAAACGGGATCCTCCAATTTGATATAGATCTCTTTAAAGCGGCCAAAGTGTTTATCCAAGAGGCGCTCGAGCGCGCTTCCACACGGATGAATTGGCAGTATGTCGCTCGCCCACTTGGCAGCTTCGTTCAAATCATCCACATCTTTCGGCGCAGGCAACGCTTGCGTGCCAGGATCAAGGACTTCTTCATCCTTCCTGCCCTCCGATTTCGCTCGCCTTGGTTGGCTTGATTTCTTTCGCAAGTAAATCCTCAGGCAGAACACGCCAGACGAGAAGAGAAGCAATTCAAAGAATGCAAGTCTGCTGGGTGATCGAAGGGCTGGAATCGCAACATAGACACCGCCTGCCACCAGGACCAAGCCTAGCGACACGAGCAGCCTCAGCGGAATCTGTCGAAGCAAGACGATGCCTTTAGGATCTACGGAAGCAGCGTTGGCGGCCGACATTTCAGGACCCCTTCAGGAAGTCGAAAAAGTCCCACCCAACCCAAACCAAGTATAGCAAGAGAAAAGTTCCATGGGAGATGTCTCTCGCTACTGAAAAGAGCAGGCTATCGGTTGTCGTCGTCTTCTCGATGACCCAGTGTAGCCCGTAGCCGAACAGGAGTATAATCGCATCGACAACAAGGATGCTGACTACGTCAATGGCTCTGATGAGCCGTCGCTCCAGCCGACCGCCGAGCCCACGCCATTCGCTACCCATCGAGTACCTTCCCGCTACCGCCCGGCGTACCCGGGAAGACTCCTAGAATACCACATCCTCTTCTATGCGACATCTTGTATCCGGTCACCTCTTCAGGCACAACATGTAGTCCTAGTCCTTGCGGGACGGCCCCTCAATCCATCTGCTTGCGCAGGACGGTGGGGATGTCGTAGTCGTCGACGTTGGACCAGTTGGGGCCGTAGCGGCCGGGGTCGTCGGACTGGTTGGAGGCGATGACTTTGCGGAAGAAGGGGACCTCGGGCTCTTCGTCCACCGCCGGCGGATCGGGGGGGGACTCGAGGTCGGGCTCGGGGGCGGCGGCGACCATCGGTGGTTCCTGCTCCGCTACCGCGGCCCGCGCCAGCTGGCGCAGGGGCGCGGCCTCGGCGCGGCTGGCGACGCGCCGGGCGGCGTCGAAGCCGGTGGCGATGACCGTCACCTTCATCTCGTCCGCCAGCTCCTCGTCGATCACCATGCCGGAGATGATGTTGGCCTCCGGGTCGACCGCCTCCGAGATCACCCGCGCCGCCTCCGCCACCTCGTGCAGGGTCAGGTCGCGGCCGCCGGAGATGTTGAGCAGAACGCCCTTGGCGCCCTCGATCGAGGTCTCCTCGAGGAGCGGCGAGGAAATCGCCCGCTGCGCCGCTTCCAGGGCGCGGTTCTCGCCCTTGGCGATGCCGGTTCCCATCAGCGCCATGCCCATGCCGGTCATGATGGTCTTGACGTCGGCGAAGTCGACGTTGATCTCCCCCGGGATGGTGATCAGATCGCTGATCCCCTGCACCGCCTGGCGCAGCACGTCGTCGGCGATGACGAAGGCCTCGGTCAGCGGCGTGCCGCGGTCGACGAAGGCCAGCAGGCGCTCATTGGGGATGGTGATCAGGGTGTCGACCGCACCGCGCAGCTCCTCGACGCCGCGCTCCGAGATCTCCATCCGGCGCCGCCCTTCGAAGGCGAAGGGGCGGGTGACCACCGCCACCGTCAGGGCGCCGATCTCCGCCGCCAGGGAGGCGATGATCGGTGCCGCCCCGCTGCCGGTGCCGCCGCCCAGGCCGGCGGTGATGAAGACCATGTCGGCGCCGTCCAGGATCTCGAGGATGCGCTCGGTGTCCTCCAGCGCCGCCTTGCGCCCGGTCTCCGGGTCGCCGCCGGCGCCCAGGCCCCGGGTGAGGCTGGTACCGAGCTGGAGCTTCACCGATGCCGCGTTGCGGCGCAGGGCCTGCAGATCGGTGTTGGCGCTGATGAACTCGATGCCCTTGAGCTGCGCCTGGATCATGCGGTTGACCGCATTGCCGCCGCCGCCGCCGACGCCGATCACTTTGATCTTGGCGGGCGAGCACGGCTGATCGCCGTCGTCGAGGGTGATCGGCAGCTCCGAGCCGGTGTCCGCGGTTTCGTCGAAAAGAATCATGGTTCACACTCCCTGGCCGTTCTCACAGCAAGTCGGAGAACACTCTGCGCAGCGACCCTACGAAGCTGCGCATGCTCCATTGGCGCTTCTTGTGCCGGCTCTGGCTCCGCTCGGCCAACAGGCCGTAGCGCAGGAGGCCCGAGGCCGTGCACCACGTGGGTGAATTGATGACGTCGACCAGCCCGCCGAGGCCGGTCGGCACGCCGTACCGCACGGCGGCGGAGAAGACGTGCTCCGCCATCTCCAGCAGCCCGTCGAGCTGGGCGCCGCCGCCGGTCAGCACCACGCCCCCTCGCAGGTGGTCGTCCATGCCGTTCTTGATCAGGTTCTCGCGCACCAACGACAGCATCTCCTCGGCGCGGGGCCCGAGGATGGCGCACAGCTCGCGCCGCGGCACCACCCGGGTGGCGCCGCCCGCCACCGCCGGCACCGACACGCCGCCGTCGTCGTCGATCATCGACGCCAGGCAACAGCCGTGCTTGATCTTGATCCGTTCGGCCTCGGCGAAGGGGGTGCGCAGCACCATCGCCAGGTCGTTGGTGAAGTGGCTGGCACCGATCGGCAGCACCGCGCTGTGTTGGATCTCGCCGTCGGAGAAGAGGGCGAACTCGGTGCCCCCGGCGCCGACGTCGAGGAGCAGCACCCCGAGCTCGCGCTCGTCGGGCAGGAGCACCGCCTCGGCGGTGGCCAGAGGCTCGAAGACCACCTCCAAGACCTCCACTCCCGCTCGGTTGGCGCAGGTCTGGAGGGTCTTGGTGCGGGTCTGGTTGCCGGTCACCAGGTGGACGTTGACCTCCAGTCGGCTGCCGAGCATGCCGACCGGATCGGCGATGCCCCCCTGCTCGTCGACGACGAACTCCTGCGGCACCGCGTGCAGGATCTCGCGGTCGCTCGGCAGGGAGGCGGACTGGGCCGCTTCGAGCACCCGCTTGACGTCCTGGGGGGTGATCTCGCGATCCTTGCGTGCCACCGACACCATGGCGCGGGCGTTGACGCTCTTGACGTCGGAGCCGGCGATGCCGACGTAGGCCCGGTCGACCTCCACCCCGGCCATCACTTCCGCTTCCTGGATCGCCGCCTTGAGCGACTCGACCGTCGCCTCGACGTTGACGATGTTGCCGCGCCGGGTGCCGCGGTTCGGCGCCAGGCCCTTGCCCACCACCGAGAGCTCTCCCGACTCGTCGTCGCGTTGGGCGATCAACGCCCGAACGTGCGACGAGCCGATGTCGATGCCCACCAGTACCTGATCGTATTTGGCCATGCCCATCGCCTCAATCAAACGCCATGCTGGCTTGTCGTCGGCGGCCCCCCCTGGGGGTGGTCCGCCGGTTCGATGATGATGCGCCGCGAGAAACGCAGGTCCACCGCCTTCACCGCCGCGTAGCGGGTGGTGATCTGCGGCAGAAGCGTCTCCAGTCGGCGGACGCGTCGCTCCAGGGCGCCGGCGCGGACCAGGAGCGGGAACGGTACGCGGTCGATCACCAGACGGAAGTCCTGCGGGCTGAGCACCTCGATCTCCGACAGGCCCTCCGCCCACGCCGGCTTGACCGCCGCCAGCTCGCCGGCGACGGCGAGCGCCGCGGCGAGGGGCGTCCGGAGGCCGGCGGCGGGCGTCCCGCCGCCGCTGATCACCACCAGGTCGACCTCGTCCCAGGGCGCCAGCGGTGCGATCGGCCGGCCTTCGCCGTCGACGTAGATCAACCCCTCCGCCGCCTGGTAGAGGGCGGCCGCCCGGCGCTCCTCGATCTCCACCCGCAGGCGGTGGGGCAGCTCCTTGCGCACCGCCACCGCCCGCACCCATGGATGGCCCGCCAGCTCCTCCTGCACCCGCCCCAGATCCAGGCGCAGCAGGTTGCGACCGACGAGCGGCGCGAGGGCGTCGAGCACCTGCTCGCGGCTCACCCGCGGACCTCCCGGCGCCGCGGCGTCCGGCACCGCCTCGATCTCGACCAGGGCCAGGCGCGGGGTGCTCAGCAGCCATTGCACCGCCGCCAGCGGCAGGACGACGGTCGCCAGGGCGGCGGCGAACGGCACCAGCAGCCGGCGCAGGGGGCTGCGCCGGCGGTAGGGCACCCGCTGGCCCTGCCGCGGCCGGAAGGGCAGCACCTTGGGGCGCTCGATCGGCGGCAGGCTCATGGCCCGTCCTCCGCCACCAGGGCCTGGGCCAGGCGGACGACGTCGCCGGCGCCCAGGGTCAGCACCACGTCCCCCGGCTTCACCGTGGCGCGCAGCTCGGCGGGCAGCCGGTGCCAGTCGGCGCAGTAACGTGCCCGGCGATGACCGCTGGCGCGCGCCGCCCGCACCACGTCTTCGCCGCTGACGCCGGGGATCGGCCGCTCGCGCGAGGCGTAGATGGCGGTGACCCAGGCTTCGTCGGCGGCGAGGAGGGCGCGGCCGAAGGCCTCCCCCTGATCGCGGGTGCGCGAGTAGAGGTGGGGCTGAAAGACGGCGTGGATGCGGCCGGACGGAAAGGCCTGACGGGCGGCGGCGAGCGTCGCCGCCACCTCCGTCGGATGGTGGGCGTAGTCGTCGATCACCGTCGCGCCGGCGAAGCTGCCGACGCGCTCGAAACGCCGGTGGACGCCGCGGAAGCCGGCCAGGGCCGCGGCGA
>RFGL01000003.1 GCA_003697015.1 Acidobacteriota bacterium
GCCGTCGCCGCCGGTCGAGGTGCCGCCGCCGGCCGTGCCGCCGCCGGTCGAAGCGCCGCCGGTGATGGCCGAGGCGCCGCCGGAGCCGTCGCCGCCGGAGCCGTCGCCGCCGGTCGAGGCGCCGCCGGTCGAGGCGCCGCCGGTAATGGCCGAGGCGCCGCCGCCGGCGCGCGAAGTACCCCCTCCGAGTCCGTCGCCGCCGGTCGTTTCCGGCGACGTCGCGCAATTCGAGGCGCAGCAAGTCCAGCTGCAGCCGGCGCCGGCGGCGGAGCAGCAACGGGTGCCGCCGAGCTTTCAATCCCTGGTGGTCAGCAGCCAGCAGCGCACCTACGTCGGCGAGCCGATCTCCATGTCGCTCAAGAACGCCGACCTGGTGGAGACCCTGCGCTCGTTCTCGCGCATCAGCGATCTCAACTTCGTCATCCAGCCGGGGGTGCAGGGCAGCGTCACCGTCGAGCTCAAGGGCGTGCCGTGGGATCAGGCCTTGGAGCAGATCCTCAAGATCAACAGCCTGGGCATGGACATCGACGGCACCATCGTCCGCATCGCGCCTCTCAGCCAGCTGCGCCAGGAAGCGGAGGAGCGCCGCCAGCTGGCCCAGCTGCGCCAGCAGACCGTGCCCCTGCGAACGGTGATGCGCAGCCTGAGCTACGCCCGGGCCGCGGAGATCGCCGCCCTGCTCCAGAGCACCGGCACCGGCTTCGGCCGCAGCGGGCGGACGGCGTCGATCCTGTCGCCGCGCGGCTCGGTGCAGGTCGACAATCGGACCAATACCCTGATCATCCGCGAGTTGCCGGAGGTCATCGACACCGTGCTGGCGGTGATCGCCAACCTCGACACCCCCGAGCCGCAGGTGAAGATCGAGGCGCGGATCATCGAGGCGACCAAGTCCTTCAGCCGCTCTCTCGGCATCCAGTGGAACTTCATGGGGGTGGCGTCGAATCAGTTCGGCAACACCACCGGCCTGGAATTCCCCAACAACATCGAGGCCGACGGCGGCGTCAACCTGCTGACCGGCGGCGATACCGGATTCCTCAACCTCTCCCTCGGCAACGTGCTCAATACCTTCACCCTCGATGCCTCCCTCATCGCGGCGGAGAACGAGGGCCTGGTCAACGTGGTCTCGGCACCGAGCGTGATGACCCTGAACAACGAGCAGGCGACCATCCAGAGCGGCATCCAGATCCCGATCCAGACGGTCGCCAACAACACGGTGACGGTGCAATTCGTCAACGCCACCTTGCAGCTCGCCGTCACCCCGCAGGTGACCGCCGAGGGCACGATCCTGATGGACATCCAGGTATCGAAGAAGGAGCCCCAGCCGGCGCTCCTGGTCGCCGGCGCGACCAACGCCCCGATCGCCACCCGCGAGGCCCAGACCCGGGTGATCGTGCGCGACGGCGGTACGGCGGTGATCGGCGGCATCTACGAGGTGTCGAGCAACCAGAGCCAGGATCGCGTACCCGGGCTCGCCAACGTGCCGATCCTCGGCCACCTCTTCCGCAACCGCAGTCGCGACAACACGAATCAGGAGCTCTTGATCTTCGTCACGCCGCGCATCATCCAGATGTAGAGAGGCTCAGGAGGTAAGACCTTGAAAGCACTGACGAAACTGTTGCTTATCTGCGTCGTCGGCCTCGCCGTCCTGGCCTGCGAGCAACGGACGGATCAGACCGATTCGGGCGGCGTGCTGTTGGAGATGGACTGGGCGTCGAGCGGCCTGCCCTTCCGGGTGTCGGTCAACGGCGTCGACTCCCTGTTCATCCCGGCCATCACCATCCGCAGCATCGTGGCCAATCCCAACATCCCCACCAGCCAGCTGATGGACGTTGAGCTCGACACGCTGGAGGTGACCTTCACCCGCGGCGACGCCGGCACCCGGGTGCCGCCGCCCTACGTCGTCGCGGTCCTCGGTACCGTGCCGGTCGGCGGCACGTTGACGCTCAGCAACTGGGACGTCATGTCCTTTGAGCAGTTCCGCAACCCGCCCCTGTCGGACCTCAAGATCGAGAACGGGGGCTTCGACAAGGAAACCGGCCTCGACGTCATCCGCCTCAATCTGGTGGCGCGGGTCTTCGGGCGTACCCGCACGGGCAAGAGGGTCGAGAGCCCGCCGCGTGCCCAGACCATCGAGTTCTCGCAGTAGGGAGCGTCAGTCATGAGAAGGATGAGACCCGGATCCGCCACCTGGGCCGCCCGCCCGGCGTTGGCCGTTTCACTGCTGCTGGCGCTGGCGTTCTCCGCCTGCTCGACGGATTCGCCGACCGCACCCCAGCAGCCGCAGACCCAGGTGCCGACCTCGTCGCCGGCCGCCACCGCCTGGAACATCCAGGTGACCATCACGCCGGATCGGGTCGAGATCAGCGGCGTGCCGGTCGACGTCCTGGTGTCGGTGCTGGCGCTCCAGGCGTCGAACGGCCAGCCGCCGCCCGACGGCGCGGCGATCGTCCTCACCACCACCTTCGGCAGTTTCGTCACCACCGGTGCCGGCGGCGTCGAAGTGCTGGCGCGCTCCCTGGTGGCCAATACGGTCAACGGACGGGTGTCGGCGTTTCTGCGTTTCGACGGCCAGGCGACCGGTACGGCGGTGGTCCAGGCGCAGCTCGAGCAGAGCTTCGCCCAGGGGGTGGTCGAGGTCGCTTCGCCGCCGCCGCCGCCGGCGCCGGTGCCGCCGCCGCCTTTCTTCATCTCCGAGGTGCAGCCCGACGCCGGCGAGCCGACGGGAGGGCAGGTGCGCATCCTGGGCAGCGGTTTCGATCCGCCTTTCCGGGTCCTCTTCGGCGCCAATCCGGCGGTGGTGCGCAGCCACTCCGATTCCTCCCTCACGGTCGACGTGCCGCCGGTCACCCTGGAACCCGGCCAGACCCTGACCGTGCCGGTGACCGTGACGATCAACTTCAACGACACCGATCCGGAGCAGCCGACCCAGACCGATTCCCTGCCCAACGCCTTCACCTACGCGCGCGGCGCCGGCGGGGGGGAGATCCTGATCCCCAAGATCTTCTCCATCAACCCGACCTCCGGTCCCAACGAGGGCGGCACCGAGGTGGTGATCCGGGGCGAGGGCTTTTCCGACGAGGTTCAGGTCTTCTTCTCCTCCGGCTCCCTGGTCGAGGTGAACCTGCTCCAGGTGTCGCGCGATCGGCTGGTGATCCGCACGCCGGCGGCCACCGGCTCGAACTCGATCAATCTCAACTCGATCGTCGACGTGCGGGTATTGAACGCCGACACCGGCTTCGAGGACGTGCTGGCGGGAGGCTTCCAGTACGGCGACGGCCAGGGCGGCGCCAGCGTCCAGATCACCTCCGCCGGTCCGACCGAGGGACCCTACACCGGCGGTGACGTGGTGACGATCTTCGGCCAGGGCTTCGAGGAGCCGGTGGCGGTCGAGTTCGGCGGCGCCGGCCAGGAGAAGATCTCGGTCACCGGCACCGAGATCATCGCCCGTTCGGTGCGGGTGCAGATCGAGGGTTGTTCCGAGGTCAGCGGGCCCTTCCGGGTCACCAACATCGAGACCGGCGAGTCGGCCGAGGCGCTGACCTGGATCTACCGGGTCTTCGATCCGATCGTCAACTCGATCACCCCGAGCTCGGTACGCACCGACGAGAACGGCAACATCCTGCCCGGCGAGCCGACCACGGTGACCATCGGCGGCAGCCAGTTCGATCCGCCGGTCGCGGTGGAGATCGACGGCCGTCTGGCCTTCAACGCCACCCTCGATCCGACCGGTACCCTGATCACCGCCGAGATCCCGCCCTTCGTCGGCGACTTCGACTCCGAAGACTGCGACGACGACGGCGACGGCAACAGCGGCCGGCGCCTGCTGCCGGCGGCGGTCGACGTGCGGGTCGAGAACCTGCCGTCCGAGTGCTTCATCGAGCTCACCGAGCGCTTCGTCTACGTGCCGCCGGCGACCTGCATCGACGACGCCGGCCCACCGCCGCCGCCGTCGCCGCCCCTGATCACCGGCGTCACGCCGCCGTCCGGCAGCGAGAGCGGCGGGACCATGGTGACCATCAGCGGCCAGAACTTCGACACCTCGGTTCTGGTCGAGATCGGCGGCAACCTGGCGTCGGCGGTCACGCGGGTGAGCTCGACCACCATCACCGCGACCACGCCGGCATTCACCGGCACCTTCAATACCGTCGCCTGCGACGACGACATGGACGGCACGGCGGGAACCCGCATCGTGTCGACCACGGTGCCGGTGGTGGTGACCAACCTCACCACCGGCCTCTCCGATACCCGTCAGGCCTTCACCTACGATCCGGACGCGGCGCCGCCGCCGTGCGTCGGGGATTAGGCCACGGGCCCGGGGCGCCCGGGAGCGAATCTCCCGGGCGCCTGCCCGCCGCCCGCGGCGCAGGGCAGCCGCTGGCGAGCCGGCGGAGGCTCGGCGCCGAAGCCGCGGCAGGAATCCGGCGGCGATCGGGCAAAGCGCCGGAGATTTCCGCCACCTGCGGTCCGGCGTGACGAAGGGCGGCGAATTGGCTAGACGCCTCCGCTCGCGGCTCCGTATACTGCCAGCGAGATGAAGACGAGAATCGTTGTGCGCCTGGCGGCGCTCGTTGTCCTTCCGGCGGCTTTCCTCGGCCTCGCAGCCTGCGACAGCACCAACCCCGTCGCCCCCGGCGGCACGGTGCTGACCTTGACCGCCAACCCGACCCTGATCGCCCTGAGCGGCCAGAGCTCGGTGATCACCGTCACCGGCTTCCGGCCGGACGGCAACCCCATCTTCCCCGGCACCCAGATCACCCTGAGCACCACCCTCGGGGTGCTCGCCGACACGGTCATCGAGGCCGACGACCGCGGCCGCGCCCAGACCACCCTGCGCGGCACCGGCCAGCAGGGCATGGCGACGGTCACCGCCACCACCCCCGGCGGCGACGCGATGGCGACGGTCGACGTACAGATCGGCAACGATCCCTCCACCCAGCCGGTGTTGACGGTTACCGCCTCGCCGAGCACCGTGTCGCTCAACGAGATCGTCGACATCTCCGTCGTGGTGCAGAATGCCGACGGCTCGATCTTCACCGGCGCGGGCGACGTCCGTCTCGAGACCAGCCTCGGGCGGCTGATTCCGGCCAGCGGCGTGGTGCCGGTCGAGAACGGCCGCGCCACCGCCCAGCTCGACTCCGGCGACCAGGTCGGCACCGCCACCATCACCGCCTTCTTCCAGTCGGCGACGCCGGCCACCACCACGGTGACGATCGAGAACCAGCGGCCGACGTTGATCGTCACCATCACCCCCAACGACATCACCACCAACCAGGACGCGACGGTGACGATCCTGGCCCGGGACGAGAACGATCAGCCCCTCGGTGCCGGCTTCGAGGTCGAGCTCTTCACCACCTTGGGCTGCTTCCCCAATGCCCCCAACGTCGGCTGCGACAACCAACCGACCAGCGCCACCGCCCTCACCGGCGACGACGGCCGCGCGCAGGCCCTGTTCAACGCCGGGCGGCGGGCCGGGCAGGCGCAGATCACCGCCGTCCTCGGCTCCAGCAGTCCGACCACCGTCAGCGTCAGCATCCGCGACGTGGTCGGCTTCTTCGACCTGCGGGCGCCGAATCCGCGGGCGATCGATCCGCCGACCGCCGGCGGCCAGGGCCAGACCGTGAGCCTTACGGCCATCGTGCAGAATTCTCTCGGCCAGCCGATCGCCAACGTGACGGTGAACTTCCGCTCCGACGACGTCGGCGGCTCCTTCGATCCCAGCGCCAGCGTGCTGACCAACAGCAGCGGTCTGGCGACGGCGACCCTGACCGTCACCACGGCGGAGATCCCGGAGGATTCCACCATCGACGGATTCAACGTCAGCGCTACGGTGGTCAACGAGGTCGCGCCCGGCGTGCCCAGCGTCGACGTCGAACGGGTGACCATCCGCCGCGGCAACTGAGTCGCCGCGCCCGCCGGGGCGCCGTGGGTGGCCGGGTGGTCGCTCCGGGCCCAGATCCTTGTGCATTCGACCCTGGCCAATGCCCCCAGGGTGTAGTATTCTCCGGCCTTTAGGGGGAAGCTCGCCCGCGAGAACCGGCCCGATCAGGCATCCGTATGGCCAGACCTACCACCACCGAGCTCCAGGATTTGCGCCAGCGCTGGGAGGAGAACCCGGGCTCGCGGCTCTTTCTGCAGCTGGCGGAGGCCCACCGCAAGCGGGACGAGCACGAGAAGGCGATCCAGGTGCTGGAGCGCGGTCTCGAGCACCGGCCCAACGACCTCTCCGGCATGGTCGCCCTCGGTCGCTGCCGGTTGGAGTTGGGGGAAGCGGCGGTCGCCGCCGAGCTGCTGGAGACCGTGGTCGAGCGCGATCCCGCCCACATGGTGGCGAGCAAGCTGCTGGTCGAGGCCTATCTCCAACTCGGCGACGCCGACAGGGCGACCGAACGGCTGCAGTTCTACCGCCTGCTCAACGACCGCGACCCGGAGATCGAAAGTCTGGAGCGTCGGTTGAGGAAGATCGCCAGCGCCCCCACCCCGGGCGACCTCCCGGAAGGCGATACCGAGACCCTGGTGGTCGAGGAGCTGGTGGCCCAGGGCGACCTGGTGGAGGAGAAGGACGGCGGCGACGCGGCTGCCGACGCCGGCGACGATACGGTCGCCACCCTCGAAGCCGCCGCGCCGGCGGATGCCGATACGGCGCCGGCCGACGCCTTCCCCGAGCTGGTAGAGGAAGCGCTCGCCGGCGAGGATGCGGCTGAGGCGCCGCCCGTGCCGGCGGCGGCGGAGCCGGTGGGCGCGCCGCCCCTCGAGGCGCCCGAACCGGTTTCGGAGCTGGTGGATACGTCGCCCCTCGAGACGCCGGCCGCGGCGGCCTCGGAGCTGGTGGATACGTCGCCGCTCGAGGCGACGATCGGGTCGGAGGCGCCGCCGGTGGACGCGTCGCCGGCGGCGGAGGAGCCCCGAGAGGCGGAGCCGGGCGAGGCCGCGCCGCCGGTCGATGAGCGGGGAGAGGCTTCGGACGCATCGGCCGCGCCCCCACCCCCTGGCGACGGAGGGCCGCCGCTCGTCGCTGCGGGCGACGATCCCTTCACCTTGCCCCCGCCGCCGCCGGTGCCGGACGTCGAGCAGCTGCTGGCGCCGCCACCTCGCCGCGCGCTGGCCCCGGACGAGCCGTTCGGTCCCCTGCCGTCATTGAGCGCGGAGGAGCACTGGCGGTCGCTGGCGGTGGGAGGCCTCTTCGCCGCCGACACGGTCCTGCGTTTCGGCCGGCCGGCGGTGGCGCCGGAGCCCCCCGCGCCGGAGCCGGTCGCGCCGCCGTCCGTCGC
>RFGL01000228.1 GCA_003697015.1 Acidobacteriota bacterium
GGCCGGCATCGTCGAGGCCGTAGGGATCGCTCAGGCCGAGGAGCTGGCGCCGCATCGGCGTCGTCGCCCGCGCCAGGAGCTCGGCGGAGGGCTCGTAGCTCTGCCAGATGCGCATCCACTTGTGGCCGTAGTTGAAGATCAGCAGCCGCCGCACGACGCCGGAGGCATTGGTGCCGGCGCTGTGCAGGGTGCGGCCGGTGATGAGGTAGGCCGAGCCGGCTTCGAGGTCCATCTTCACCGCCCCGGGCATGTCCTCCGGCAGCTCCGGATCCGGCACCTCGACCTCCGGCCCCCAGCGATGGGAGCCGGGCAGCACCAGGGTGGCGCCGCCGTCCGGCGGCACGTCCTCCAGCACGTAGAAGACCTTGACCATCAGCCGCGAACGCGGGTGATCGATGCCCTGGAGATCGAGGTCGACGTGCCAGCCGTGGGGCACGGTGGTGCCGGGGGGGGTGATGAAGTAGTCGTGATCGAGCATCGAGACGTCCGGCCCGAGGAGCTCGCGCACCCGGGGGAAGACCCGCGGGTGCTCCAGCAGCTCGAGAAAGAGCGGGTCGTACTCCAGGATGCCCAGCACCTGCTCCAGATCGTGGCGCCGCACGCCGGGGAGCTCGGGGTCGGCCCGCCAGCGGGCCTCGGCGCGGTCGGCGGCGGCGCGCGCCGCCGCCAATTCCGAAGGGCTCAACGCCCCGGGGAGGACGAGATACCCCTGGGCCTCGAAGAAGAGGCGTTGCTCGGTGCTCAGGTACGTCATCAGGAACGCTTGACCGGGCGCCCGGGTGGACTCCCGCCGCTTCGGGCGAGCACGGTGCACTGGCGGCCAGCGCGCTTCTCTCGTCGAGCCCGCCCGGGAACCCGATCAGGGGATCAATGGAAGAATCCTACCGCATCCCCGCCGCCGGTGCAAGCGGGGCGTTTCCGGCGGCGGCGGCCGCCGCCGGAACAATCCTCCGCCGGCCGCGTATTCCCCGGTATGCGCGATGGGACGAGGGAACGGCAACGCCCCCTGCGGCTGGGGCCCGGCGTGGTGATCGTGGCGGTGCAGTGGCTGCTCTGGCTGGTCCTGCCGGCGCTGGTGAGCGCCAGCATCATGGGCTACGCCGCCGCCTTCGGCGGTCTCCTCGGCGGTCTGGCGGTGGTGGCGTGGTGGGCCTTCTTCAGCCGCGCCCCCCGGCTCGAGCGCTGGGGCGCTCCGCTGCTGATGCTCGGCGGCCTGCTCGCCTTCCAGCCCCTCCTCCACCGATCGATCGCCGGCGGGGCGATGGGGCTCATGTACTACGTCTACGCCATTCCCGCGGTGAGCCTTTTCTTCGTCGTCTGGGCGGTGGCCGGCCGCCGGCTGCCCGCCGCGCCCCGGCGGGCGGCGATGGCGGCGGCCATCCTGCTGCCCTTGGGCGGCTGGACCCTGCTGCGTACCGACGGCGCCTCGACGACGGGATTCCACTTCGCCTGGCGCTGGTCGCAGACCGCCGAGGAGCGCCTGCTGGCCCGGGCCGACGAGGAGCCGCCGGCGGCCGCGATCGAGGCCGCGACGGCGGCCCCCGGCACGGCACGGGTGGCGTGGCCCGGCTTTCGCGGCCCCGGCCGCGACGCCGTCGTCCGCGGCCTGCGCATCGCCACCGACTGGACGCGGTCGCCGCCCCGCGAGCTGTGGCGCCGGCCGATCGGGCCGGGCTGGTCCTCCTTCGCCGTCGGCGACGGCCTGCTCTACACCCAGGAACAGCGCGGCGACGACGAGCTCGTCTCCTGCTACCGCACCGCCACCGGCGAGCCGGTGTGGCGCCATCGCGACCCGGTGCGTTTCTGGGAGGCCAACGCCGGCCCCGGACCGCGCGGGACGCCGGCCCTCCACGACGGTCGCCTCTACGCCTTCGGCGCCACCGGCATCTTGAACGCCCTCGACGCCGTCAGCGGTGCCGTCCTGTGGCGCCGCGACGTCGCCGCCGACGCCGGCGAGGAGATCCCGACCTGGGGCTTCTCCAGCTCGCCCCTCGTCGCCGGCGAGCTGGTGGTGGTCGCCGCCGGCGGCAGGCTGGCGGCCTACGACCGCGCCGGCGGCGAGCTGCGCTGGTTGGGACCGGCGCGCGGCGGCGGCTACAGCTCCCCCCACCGCCTGACCCTCGACGGGGTCGACCAGATCGTGCTGCTCAGCGCCGCCGGGGCGACCGCCGTCGCGCCGGCCGACGGCAGCGTGCTCTGGCAGCACGATCGCGACGGCAACAGCATCGTGCAGCCGGCGCAGACCGCCGACGGCGACCTGCTGCTCGGCGCCGACCTCACCGGCACCCAGCGCATCGCGGTGTCCTTCCGCAACGGCGGCTGGTCGGTCGCCGAGCGCTGGACCTCGCGTCGCTTCCAGCCCGACTTCAACGACTACGTCGTCCACCGCGGCCACGCCTACGGCTTCGACGGCAGGATCCTCGCCTGTCTCGACCTCGAGACCGGCGAGCGGCGGTGGAAGGGCGGGCGCTACGGCAAGGGCCAGCTCCTCCTGCTGGCCGATCAGGACCTGCTGCTGGTGTCGTCGGAGAGGGGGGAGCTGGCCCTGGTCGGCGCCGACCCCGAAGGCTTCGTCGAGCTCGCCCGCTTCCCCGCCCTCGAGGGCAAGACCTGGAATCATCCCGCCCTCGCCGGCGATCTCCTGCTGGTGCGCAACGGCGAGGAGATGGCCGCCTTCCGCCTGAGCGTCGAAGGGGCGGCCGCGGCGGCGCCCTGAACCGCGGCGGCGCCCTGAACCGCGGCGGCGCCCTGAACCGCGGCGGCCGCGGAGCCCGCTGTCCC
>RFGL01000229.1 GCA_003697015.1 Acidobacteriota bacterium
ATGGCGACCAGGAGGTTGATCGCCGCCGCCAGATAGAGGGTCTGGCGGATGCCGAGCAGCTCGAGCAGGACGAAGGTGGTGAGCACCGCGCCGAGGACGCCGCCGAGGGTATTGAGGCCGTAGAGCCAGGCGGTGGCGCGGCGGCCGCGGTCGTCGGCGCCCTCGACCGCCCGCGCCGCCGCCGGCAGGGTGCCCCCCATCAAGGTGGTCGGCAGGCCGAGGATCAGGGCGGCGAGCAGCAGGCGGACGGCGGTCGCACCGCCGCCGAGGGCCGGCGAGCCGCCGAGGCCGAGGTAGGCGGCGCGGGCGGCGGCGATCAGCAGCGGGCTGGCGGCGGCGAGGAGGGCGATGCCGACCTCGAGATGGGCGTAGAAGCGCAGGGCGTTGGGCCGCCGTTCGACCACCCGGCCGAGCACCGCGCCGCCCAGCCCCAGGCCGGCCATGAAGATCGCCAGCACCGCCGCGGTCGACGCCGTCGAGGCGCCGAAGATCAGCCGCAGGAGCCGCAGCCAGGCGACCTGGTAGACCAGGGCGCAGAAGCCCGAGCCGAGGAGCAGGAGTCCGACGGAGATGGTTGAGCGTTTCATCGCGTCGACCGGAGCCTGGGGCGCCGCCGCCCGGGGCGGCCGGCGGCCGCGCCACTCTACCCGCCCGCGGCCGTCAAGTAAACCGCCGGCGCCGGCCCTTGAGCCGCCGCGGCGACTCCGCTAAGCTGCGCCGCGAGCGGCGACGCGGCGACGGCACGTACCGATGGCGAGACGGCAGCAGCGAGCGACGGCGGAGGAGCAGCTGTGGCTCTTCGCCCCCGGTCCCGGTCCTCGCGCCGCTCCTCCGGCGCCGGCGGCGGAGCCCGCGGCCGCGCCGGCGGCGCTCGCCCGCCGTCTTGCGCCGCTCCTCCGGCGCCCCCTCGAGGCGGTGATCCTGACCGACAATCGGAGCTCGATCCTGAGCGCGCGGCCGCAGGGCGACGGCCTGCGATTGCGCATCCACCGCTGCTTTGCCGGCGCCTCCGACGAGCTGCTGCGTCAGGTGGCGGTGCTGGTCGACTCGCGGCCGGGCAGCGCGGCGCGGCGGGCGGCTCTGGCGGCGGTGCGGGCCCACTTCGAGCGCCATGCCCCGGCGGCGCCGCGGCGGCGGCCGCGGCTCGAGCCGGTGGGCGCCTACCACCACCTGGAGCCGATCCGCGACGACGTCAACCGCAGCTTCTTCGGCGGTCGTCTCGAGGTCGGCATCACCTGGGGGCGGCGGCCCTCCCGCCGCCGCGGCACCTCGATCCAGCTCGGCAGCTACGATCCGCGGGCCAACGTGGTGCGCGTCCACCGCGCGCTCGACCGTCCCGAGGTGCCGCGCTACGTGATCGCCGCCGTCGTCCACCACGAGATGCTGCACGCCGTCCTGCCGCCGCGTCGCCGGGGCGGCCGGCGCCAGCTGCACGGCCCGGAATTCCGCCGCCGCGAGCGCGCTTTCCCCGATTTCGAGCGCGCCGAAGCCTGGTTGGAAGCCAACCTCGAGCTGCTCCTTCATCCCCGCGGCAGGGGGCGGAAGAACCGGCGCGGCCGCATCGGCCGGTGCTCGCCGCGCTGCTGACGCGCCGGCGGCGGCGCCTGCTTCCCCTTGTGTCGGTCGTGTAAAGAGTCGCCGGCACCGGTCTGCACAGGCCGTCCGATGGCGTAGAATCCGTCGCACGCCGTACGATGAACCGTGCACCCAGGGAGCCGAACCATGAAAAGAAGCACCCCCCGCGCCATCCTCTGGACGGCCATCGTCCTCGCCGGCCTGGCGGCGGTGGTCTGGGCCGAGTCGACCGCCGAGCACGACGAGCTGGTCTTTACCGACGTCCGCGCCCAGACCGCCGAATTCATCGGCTACGAGTCGTCGATCGAGCTCACCGCCGAGCAGGAGGCGATCAAGAAAGAGGCCCTGACCGCCATCCCCGCACCCTGCTGCAGCGACAACACCGCCTATACCTGCTGCTGCCCGTGCAACATGTCGCGCTCGGTCTGGGGCCTGTCGAACTACCTGATCGCCGAGCGCGGCTACGGCGTCGAGGAGCTGCGGGCCAAGGTCGAGGAGTGGATCGACTTCATCAACCCCCAGGGCTTCAGCGGCGACGTCTGCTACACCGGCGGCTGCAATCGTCCCTTCGCCAAGAACGGCTGCGGCGGCATGAGCCCCAGCCACCAGGTCTTCTGACCGCCGATCCCGCGCCGTGACCGGCCGACCGCCGCCCCCCGACCCCGAGGCCGGTACCTGGCGCGGCCGGCCGGTGGCCCATCGGATGACGTCCCCGGACGGCCTGACCATCCTGGTCGGGCGCAGCGCCGGGGACAACGACCTCCTGACCTTCAAGCTCGCCCGTCCGCGGGATTTCTGGCTTCACGCCGCCGGCGTCGCGGGCAGCCACGTCGTGGTGCGCAACCCGGAGAATCTGTCGCGCCTGCCGCGCGCGACCCGTGAGCTCGCCGCCGCGCTCGCCGCCGGCCACTCCAAGGCGCGTCGCGGCGGTCGGGTGGCGGTGCACCTGACCCGGGTCGCCGACGTCGCCAAGCCGCGCGGCCTGCCGCCGGGCAAGGTGACGATACGGCGCTACGAGACGGTCCATGCCACGCCGCAGCGTGCCGCCGGCTGAGGCGCGCCCTCAGGGCGACCGCCAGCGGACGTTGAGGATGCGGGCGGGGAGGCCCCGGTCGTTCAGGTAGTCGAGCCAGCCCTTCTGCTCCGGCCGCAGCTGGTCCCCCGGCGCCTTGACCTCGTAGAGCACGAAGCCGGGATCTTCGCCGGCGACGACGAAGAGGTCGGGCAGGCCGCGGCGGTAGCGCCGCAGGTCCCTCGCCAGGCGATCCGCGACCGGCGCCAGGTGCTCGCCGCGCAGCCGCTCGAGCACCAGGGCGAGGGCGCGGCGCGCCCCCGGATGCCAGCTCACCAGGTGGTTGGCGACGCCGCGCTTGGCGTCGAAACGAGCCAGCAGGGTCGAGGAGAGCTCCGGCGTGCGGCGCAGCCATTCCAGGCGGCGCTCGATCCGTCGCTGCCGGGCCTGGCGGAAGGTGGGTTCGAAGAGGTCGCCCGGGCCGAGCTGGAAGGGGTGCTCGAAGGCGCCGGGCACGGGGGCGAAGATCACGTCCCAGAAGGCCAGGCCGAAGAGGCTCTTCCACAGCCAGTTCTCGGCGAAGACGCCGCGCCGGCCGCGGTGCTCGAAGTGCTCCAGGGCCAGCGCCTCGACCGCCGTCCCATCGCGGTGGCTCAGGGTCAGCTCGAGGCTGGGGCGCCGGCGGCGGGGCAGGGGCGGCACCCGGTCGCCGCACTTGCGCCGCAGGCGGTTGGCGAAACGGGGCGCGAAGAGACGCTCGCTCTCGTCGCGCGGCTCGTTCTCGATCTCGCGGCACAGGCGCAGGGCGCGGCCGATCGCCCCCTGGCGCGCCAGCAGGCGGACGCAGCGCTCCCGCGCCGGCGGCGACCACGCCAACCGGTAGACGGTGAGGGCCTCGTCGCGGCGGCCGGCGCGTTCGAGGGCGGCGCCGAGGAGGTTGGCGAGGCGGTCCAGCCGCCGGCGGACGGCCGGGTGCCAGCCGTCCTCCCGCGCCAGCAGGGGCGATGCCAGCTCGACCGCCTGCTCGAGCCCCCCGGCCGCCAACCGCTGCTGGACCTCGCGCGTACAGCGGGCGAGCGCGAGGGCGTCGTCGACCGCCCGGCGGCTGGGGAAGCGCCGCAGGCGCCGTTCCAGGGGGTAGGGTTCGTAGCGCACCACGCCGAGGTCGCGGGTGACGAAGGCGCTCCAGTCCTGATGGAGGTTGCCGAAGAAGAGCAGGCGGAAGGTGAGGAGGGCGTCCCGGCGCAGCGGCCGCACCGCCCTGAGGCGGCGCTCGAGGGCGGCCCGCAGGGTCGCCGCCTCGGTCTCGGCGAGCAGTCGGGCGATGCGTTGTGCCTTGCGCTGGGGCGGGGAGGTGCCGAGGAGGTCGGCCTCCAGGGCGGCGAGCTCGGCGGCGCGCAGCAGAGGCAGCAGGTTCGCCGCCGGCTCGTCGCCGGCGCGGTCGGCGAAGCCGCGCTGCTCGAGCTCGGTGAGGGCGCGGTCGAGATGGGGGATTTCCGGGTAGCTCAGGGCGTCGCGGCGCAGGCAGGGGCCGCGGCGCGAGACCAGCCGTACCCACAGCCGGCGGCAGGCGAGGGGCAGGGCGCGGAAGTCGGCGACGAAGTCCTGCTCAGCGGCGGTGAGGAGGTCGCCGTAGCGTTCCAGCACGGTATCGACGACCGCTTCGAGGTTGTCGAGGTAGTAGCCCTCCGGCAGCGCCCGAGCGGCGCCGGGCTGAGCGCTCTTCGACGTGCCGGCAGAGGCCATGGCACGCTATGATAACGACCGGTGCATGCCGCGGCCGGCGTCCCGCCGCCGCGGCGCGCCTTCGCCGCATCGCCCACCGGCACAGGAGAACGGATGAAGCCTCCCGCGGTATTTCGCCTCACCCCCGGCAAACGGGTGCTCTTCCTGACCAAGGACCCGGAGCTGATCCGTCGCCAGATCCGCGGCGAGCTCGATCTGCGGATGCGCGACCTGTCGGTCGACGACCTGCTCGACGACGTCAACACCGACGTCATGACCCCCGCCTGGGTGTGCTTCCAGTACCGCCCCGAGGACATCGCCCGCGAGGCCTATGCCGGCCTGATCGCCGACGGCGAGCGCCTGATCCCGCGCGACGCGTTGAAGAACGGCGGTTTCGAGGTCATCGTCTCGGGCTACCGCAAGGGCACGGGCAGCTCGCGCGAGACCGCGGTGCAGGCGGAGAAATATTGCGGCATCCGGCTGGCCATCGCCGCCTCCTTCGCCCCCATCCACGCCCGCAACAACATCAACCAGGGGGTGTTGATGGCCGGCCACGACGTGCTGCTGCGGCTGCAGGACGGCGAGGGGGTGCCGCTTCAGGAATTCCTCCGCGGCCACGATCCGATCACCCGCCTGATCATCGCCCACGGCGGCCTTTTCCCCTTCGCCAAGGCCCTCGAAGCGGGTCGCGTCGAGCTCCCCCCCCTGACCACCGGGCCGCGGCCGATGACCATGGGGGAGAAGATCCTGGCGCGTCACGTGCTGGGGGCGGAGAACGCCTTCGTCAAGCCCGGCGACGCGGTGCTGGTCGAGGTCGACGGCGGCTACTCCCACGACTTCACCTCCGCCCAGGTGCACTACTTCCTGCAGCAGGAGTACGGCCCGGACTACCGGCTGCGCCATCCCGAGCGCTTCGCCGCCTTCGAGGATCACCTGGTCTACGCCGATCAGGTGGCGCGATTCCGCCCCTTCCTCGGCCAGGTCGAGACCATGCGCCGCTTGCAGCGGGAGTTCCAGCGCCACGCCACGGTCGGCGACTTTCTCACCCGGGACGGGGTTTCGCCGGGGATCTGCCACGAGGTGGCGCGGGAGAAGCTGGTCTCCCCCGGCGACTTCATCCAGGCGACCGACAGCCACACCTGCATGGGGGGGTGCAACAACGCCCTCGCTTGGGGGGTCGGCGCCACCGAGTACGCCAATCTGATCAAGAGCGGCTTCACCCTGGTCGAGGTGCCGGAGTCGATCCGCTTCGAGCTCGTCGGCGAGCTCGCCGACACGGTCACCGCCAAGGACGTGATGCTCTACGTCCTGCTGCACTTCGCCCGCCGCCAGCTGACCCTCAACCGGGTGATGGAATTCACCGGTCCGGGGCTCCGCACCCTGTCGATGGACGAGCGCGCCACCCTCGCCAACATGGCCACCGAGTGCTCCGCCCGCGGGGCGGTGGTGGCGGCGGACGACGAGACCTTCGCCTGGATCGCCGCTCACCGCCCCGGCACCGACGTCGCCGCCCTGGCGGCGCGCGCCGTGGCCCCCGACCCGGATGCGGAGTACGCCGGCGGCGTGCACGTCATCGACCTGTCGTCGATCCGGCCGATGGTCGCCGACCCGGGCGACCCGGACCGCGGCATCCCGTCGGATCCGACCAACGGCGCCTGGGTCGACGAGCTGGGGGAGGTGCCGATCGACATCGCCTACGGCGGCAGCTGCACGGCGGGCAAGATGGACGACCTGGCCTTCTACCACCGGGTGGTCAAGGAGGCGGTCGACCACGGCCGGCGGGTGCCGGAGCGGGTCTCCTTCCTCATCCAGTTCGGCTCCGAGACGGTCGAGCGCTGGGCGCGGGAGCGGGGCATGGTGGAGGACTTCGAACGCGCCGGCGTACGCCTGATCAAGCCCGGCTGCGGCGCCTGCATCGGCTGCGGGCCGGGGGTGTCGGAGCGCCCCGACCAGGTGACGGTGAGCGCCATCAACCGCAACTACAAGGGCCGTTCCGGCCCCGGCAAGCTCTATCTTGCCTCGCCCCTGACGGTGGCGGCGTCGGCCTTCGCCGGCCGCATCACCGCCTACCGGCCGGGCATGTTCGCCGGCTGACGCCGGCCGCCGCGGCGTGGGTGGCCGCCGGCGCACGCTCGTCTGCGCTCGGATTCGCTGCTCAGAATGAGAAGTAAGGAGCCGGAGGCTGCTGAGAGAGAGGGGGGATCGTGTCCGGTCGAGTAAGCAGGTGGCAACCCCCGGCTAGGATCAATGCTAGCAGATCGGTTGCGCCTTGGGAACCCCCTGGGGCGATTTTTTCGGAAAAAATCTCAGGATCTTACGCGGGGAGATGGGTAAGAGAGCCGGAGGCTGCTGAGAGAGGGGGGGATCGTGTCCGGTCGAGTAAGCAGGTGGCAACCCCCGGCTGAGAAGAAGGATAACCCGCCTCCGGCCGGGGTGTTGTGCCATTTGTCTGGACGGTTTCACCTGGTCAAAAAAACGTCCGCGCCATGCCCCGCAACGTCGCGCACCGCCCCACCGCCCTCGCCTGGCCTGGGTGCTCGGCGGCGGGGGATCCCGGCGGCTTGGCCCGGGCCGGCCGCCCCGGGCGGTGCTCTCGGCTCGGCGTGGAGCACCTGCGTCGCCGAACCGGCGAAGCATCGGAATCGGGTCGAGATCAACCTGGGGGGGAGAAAGTCGGCTGAGGACCGCGGAGAGAGGGGGGGATCGTGTCCGGTCGAGTAAGCAGGTGGCAGCCCCCAGCCGTGAAAGTACCCTAGCAGCGCCTTTTCGGGTTGCGTAAACCAACTATCTGCGCATTCTGATCGTCTCCTGCGCCGCCGCCGGCGGCGCAGGAGACGACCTTCGGTCGCCGTTCAGGCGCCGCTGCGGCGGGGGACGGCGGGAGGCTGTCGTACAATGCGCGGCGGCGCCGCCCGCGACGGGCGGTGCGGGCGACGGAGGACGAGATGAATCCCCTGCGACGACCTGTGACGAAGTGGCTGGTGGTCCTGCTCACCGGCCTTTCCACGACGGCCCTTCCGGCGGCGGCCGACGACGCCGCGTGCCGCGTACCGGGGCTCGATCCGGCCCGGGTCGAGCAGGCGCGGCGGCTGCTCGAGCGGGTGCCTCTGGTCGACGGCCACAACGACCTGCCCTGGGCCCTGCGCGAGCGCGTTCGCGGCCAGCTCGCCAAGGTCGACCTCGAAGCCGATCTGCGACGGCTGGAGGAGCCGACCCATACCGACCTGCCGCGGCTGCGCGCCGGCGGCGTGGGCGGCCAGTTCTGGTCGGTCTACGTGCCGGTCGATCTCGAGGGGCCGGCGGCGGTGCAGGCGGTGATCGAGCAGATCGACCTGGTGCACCGCATCGACCATGCCTACCCCGGCGCCCTCGAGCTGGCGCTGACCGCCGCCGACGTCGAGCGCATCCACGGCGCCGGCAAGATCGCCTCGCTGATCGGCATCGAGGGCGGTCATTCGATCGGCGGTTCCCTCGCCGTCCTGCGCCAGCTCTACGACCTCGGCGCGCGCTACATGACCCTCACCCATTGGCGGGCCAACGACTGGGCCGACGCCGCCACCTCGCCGCCGGTCTTCGACGGTCTGTCGGACTTCGGCCGTGAGGTGGTGCGGGAGATGAACCGCCTGGGCATGCTGGTCGACCTCTCCCACGTCGCCGCCACCACCATGCACGACGCCCTCGACGTCACCGCCGCGCCGGTGATCTTTTCCCACTCCTCCGCCCGCGGCGTGGTGCCCCATCCGCGCAACGTCCCGGACGACGTCCTCGCCCGCCTGCCCGACAACGGCGGCGTGGTGATGGTGACCTTCGTACCGTCCTTCGTCTCCGAGGAGCGGCGCCAGCACGGGGCCGCGCGGGAGGCGGAGAAAGCGCGCCTGGAGTCGCTCCTGATCGGCGATCCGGCGGCCCAGGAGGCGGCCCTCGCCGCCTGGGACGAGGCCCACCCGCCGCCGGCGGCGACCCTGGCCCAGATCGCCGACCACATCGATTACGTGCGGCGGGTGGCGGGCATCGATCACGTCGGCCTGGGCTCCGACTTCGACGGCATCTCCAGCGTGCCCGAGGGGCTGGAGGACGTGTCCTGCTTCCCCGCCCTCCTCGGCGAGCTGCTGCGCCGCGGCTACACCGAGGAGGAGGTGGAGAAGGTGGCCGGCCGAAACGTCCTGCGGGTGATGCGCGAGGTCGAGCGGGTGGCGGCGGCCCTGCGCGCCGAGCGGGCGCCGGCCGAAGCCCTGATCGAGGACTTTCCGCCGCCGGCGGAGGACGGCGCG
>RFGL01000230.1 GCA_003697015.1 Acidobacteriota bacterium
CCTGGTTGGAGCGGGTTGTCGGGTGTCTTTCCGCAGCCCGTCAGGTGCAGCCCGTCAGGTGCCAGGGTCTTCGCAAGTCGTGTCGGGGCAAGAGGATAACGCCGGGTCCGGGCGCAGCCCGTCAGGTGCAGCCCGTCAGGTGCCAGGGTCTTCGCAAGTCGTGTCGGGGCAAGAGGATAGCGCCGGGTCCGGGCGCTGCCCGTCAGGTGCCAGGGTCTTCGCAAGTCGTGGCCCGTCAGGTGCCAGGGTCTTCGCAAGTCGTGTCGGGGCAAGAGGATAACGCCGGGTCGTGGGGGTAGGGGTCGGATGGTAGGCTGCGGCGGTGAGCGAGCCCACCGTACGCCGGCGCAGCTTGCGCCTCGAGGACTACGTCGCCGGGGTGAAGGACGGCGATCGGGCGGTGTTGGGACGGGCCATCACCCTGCTCGAGAGTCGGCGGGCCGACCACCGGGTGCTGGCGCAGGAGCTGCTGACGCGCTTGCTGCCGGCCACCGGCGGCGGGCAGCGGATCGGCGTCACCGGGGTGCCGGGGGCAGGCAAGAGCACCCTGATCGAGCGCCTGGGCCTGCGGCTGATCGAAGACGGCAAGCGGGTGGCGGTGCTGGCGGTCGATCCCTCGAGCTCGCGCAGCCGCGGCTCGATCCTCGGCGACAAGACGCGGATGGGCGAGCTGGCACGGCAGGAGCGCGCCTTCATCCGGCCGTCGCCCACCGGCGGTGCGTTGGGGGGAGTGGCCGCGGCGACGCGCGAGACCATCCTGCTGCTCGAGGCGGCGGGTTTCGACGTGGTGCTGGTCGAGACGGTCGGCGTCGGCCAGTCGGAGATCCTGGTGGCGGGGATGGTCGACTCGCTGCTGCTCCTCCTCCTCGCCGGCGCCGGCGACGAGTTGCAGGGCATCAAGCGCGGCATCCTCGAGCTGGCCGACGTGGTGGCGATCAACAAGGCCGACGGCGCCAATCTCATGGCGGCGCGGGAAGCCCGCGCCCAGCTCGCCGCCGCGCTGCGTTTTCTGCCCCCCCAGAGCCGCCACTGGCAGCCGCCGGTGCTCGCCGTCAGCGCCGCCGACGGCAGCGGCCTGGCCGAGCTCTGGGCCGCCCTCGACGACCACCACCGCACCCTCGCCGCCCACGGCGAGCTGGCCGCCAAGCGCCGCCGCCAGGCCCGCGACCACCTGTGGAGCCTGCTCGACGACGGTCTCCACCGCGCCTTCCGCCAGCACCCGGCGGTGGCCGCCCGCTTGCGCGACGTCGAGCGCCGGGTCGAGGGCGGCGAGCTCACCCCCCGCCAGGCCGCCGAGCAGCTCCTCGACGCCTTCGGGCGGCCATCGTCGTGATCCGATGACCTCCTGAGCAGGTGCCGTCCAGCTGCGGGCGAGGGCGCCACCCGCAACCTCAAGCCGCCATCAAGCCCGTTCCGGCAGGTGCGAGAGGTTCTTCCCAGGGTGGCGCTTCCCAACGGCAGTCGAGCAGGGCAAGGCCTTATGCGTCCAACGTGGCGCCTTGGAGGACGCGGGTGTGGCCGCTGGCGGGGTCTTTGTCGAGGATGATGAGGTCGTCGACGCGGTCGCGCAGGGCGGCGACGTGGCTGACGACGACGACCAGGCGATCGGGGGCGTCGAGCACCAGGCGTTCGATGCCGGCCATCGCCAGCTCGAGGTGCTCGTCGTCGAGGCTGCCGAAGCCCTCGTCGAGGAAGAAGGCGTCGAGGCGGCCGCCGCTGGCGGTGACTTTGTCGGCGAGGGCGAGGGCGAGGGCGAGGGAGGCGAGGAAGGTCTCGCCGCCGGAGAGGGTCTCGGCTTTGCGCACCGCCTCGGCGCCGGCGAGGTCGACGACGTTGAAGCTGCCGTCGGCGGTGAAGCGGTAGCGGCCGCCGGAGAGCATCTCCAGCTGCTCGCCGCCGAGCTCGGCGAGGGCGGCGCGTTCTTCGTCGAGCAGGTAGCGCAGGAAGCGCGACGGCGCCAGGTCGTCGGCCAGCCGGCGGTAGAGGTCGAGGCGGGCCTGGGCTTCGTCGAGCTGGCGGGCGAGCTCGCCGGCGCGCTCGATCCGGCGCTCGAGCTCGGCGACGGTGGCGGCGTCGCGCTCGCGCGCCGCCAGCGCCCGGCGCAGCAGGTCTTCGAAGTCGGCATCCGCCGCCAGCCCGAGGGCGGCGAGGCGCTCGTTGCGTTCCGCCGCCGCCCGTCGCCCGTCGGCCCGGGCCCGCTCGAGCTGCTCGGATGCCGCCGCCTGGGCGGCCTCGCGCAGGGCGTCGACGCGGGCTTTGAGGGCGGCGAGGGAAGGGGGGGACGGATCGTCCGCCGCGTCGCTGATCGCGGCCCCCAGGGAACCGGCGAGGTTGGCCAGGCGACTGGCCAGCTGCTGCTCGTCGCGCTTCGCCCGCTCGTCGCGTCGCCGCGCCGCCGCCGCCCGTTCCCCCGCCGCCTGCTCGTCGCGACGGGCGTTGGCGAGGGCCTCTTCCGCCGCGGCCAGGCGCCGGCGCGCGGCGTCGAGCAGGGCCCGGGGCTCACCGTCGCCGAGGAGCTCGATCAGTTCGGCCTCGGCGGCGCTCGCCGCCTTCTCCGCCGCCGCCAGCTCTTCTTCGAGGCGCTGCCGCCGGGCGCGGCTCGCTTCTTCCCGCTCGCCGGCGACGCGCTCCTCCTGCCGCGACAGCTCCAGCCGATGGGCGGCGTCCAGCTCGGCGGCCTGCGCCTGCTGCGCCGCCGCTTCGGCCCCGCCCGAGGCTTCCTCCGCCGCCGCCAACTCGGCCTCGGCCAGCTCCAGCAGCCGGTGTGGATCGCCGTCGCCGAGCTGCTCGCTCAGGGCCCGTCGCAGCTCGGCGCAGCGCATCTCGTGACGGCGCAGATTCTCGCCCGAGGCCCGCCGTCGCTCGAGGGCCTCGTCGCGCCGGCGCGCGGCACCGGCCAGCGC
>RFGL01000231.1 GCA_003697015.1 Acidobacteriota bacterium
CCAGCGCCGCCTCGACCGCCTGGCCGAGCTCGCCGTCGAGCGCTTCGCCCCGCGGGCGCGGCGCTACGACGAGGCGGCCCGTTTCCCGCAGGAGGACTTCGAGGACCTGATCGCCGAGGGCTTCCACGCCGCCGTGGTGCCGGTGGAGCACGGCGGTCTCGGCCTCGGGCCGCTCTACGGCAGCGCCTTTTCCCTGTGGATGATGACCCGCGAGCTGGCCAAGGTCGACCTCTCCCTGGCGCGCTGCTGGGAAGGGCACATGAACTCCCTGGTGCTGCTCGACGGCATCGCCAGCGAGGAGCAGAAGCGCCGCTTCTTCGCCGGCGTGGTCGAGGGCGGCGAGCTGTGGGCGGCGTGGAGCGGCGAGCCGCAGGTGCCCAAGCCGGGGGAGAAGCGCCGCTTCGGCACCACCGTCGAGCGCCGCGACGGCGGTTTCGTCGTCGACGGCACCAAGATCTTCGCCACCAGCGCGCCGGCCTGCCACTGGGGGCTCCTGCTGGTCAATGAGGCGGGGCCGGGGGGCGCCCGCCACGCCGACGCGGCGGCGGCCGAGCACCTGCTGCTCCTCGCCTGCCCGATGGACGATCCCTCAATCGCCGTCGACGGCTCGTGGTGGGATCCGATCGGCATGCGCGCCACGGTCAGCCACCTGGTGCGCTTCGATCGCACCTTCATCCCGGCGGAGAACGTCGTCGGCCGCCCCGGGCAGTACCTGCGCGACGGCTGGCAGACGCGCTTCATCCCCCACTACGCCGCCAGCTTCCTCGGCGCCGCCGAAGCGGCCTGGGACTACGCCCTGGCCTACGCCGGCGAGCAGGATCGGGGGGACGATCCCTACGTCCAGCACCGCCTGGCGCGGATGGCGATCGACCTCAAGACCGCCCGCCTGTGGCTGTGGCACGTCTCCGAGCTGTGGCGCCTCGAGCGCCGCGCCGAGGCCGAGCTCGCCGGCTCCGAGGCGCGGTACCTGATCGAGCACCTGGCGGAGGACGCCCTGCGCCACGCCATCCGGGTGTGCGGCGCCCGCTGCCTCAACCGGCCGAGCCCGATCGAGCGCATCTACCGCGACCTCACCCTCTACCTGCGCCACGACAACGACGACCAGATCCTCGCCACCGTCGGCCGCGCGGTGCTCGGCAAGGCCCACGATCCGTCGTTCTACAAGCCGTGAGCGCGCCGTGGGCCGTCTCGCCGCGGCGGCGGCGCAGGGGCGCCACCGGCCATCCCCCCGCCCAGCCGGCCGCCGGGGTCCGTCCACCGCTCGCTGCCGGCGGCGGGGGGTATTGTTGACACCGGCGGCGGCGCGGTATAAGGTACGCTAAATCGCTCCGGCGATTGAACTTAGGTGATTCGGTACATCTCTGCGTCACGAGAGGAGGACGTCATCCCAGCGAAGGTCTTTGTCGGCAACCTCAGCTACGACACCCCGCAGCACGAGCTGGAAAGCTTGTTTTCGGAGGTCGGCTCGGTGGTCGAAGTGTTCATGCCCGCCGACCGGCATACCGGGCGGCCGCGCGGGTTCGCATTCGTCGAGTTCGCCGACGAGGCTGCGGTCTCGGAAGCGATCGAGAAGTTCAATGAGTACGAGCTGCGGGGGCGCCCGCTGCGGGTCAATGCGGCCGACGAGCGTCCCAGCCGTCCGCCGCGGCTCTCCTCCGACGGCGGCGGGTTCGGCGGCGGCCGGCCGTCCTTCGGCAAGAAGGCTCGCCCCAAGGGCAGCCGGCGCAATCTCCGCGGCAAGAAACGAAGCCTCTAGTCTCGGGGGAGGAGCGGGATGACGATCTCGACCGCACGATGGCTCGGCCGGCGGCTCTCCTCCGGCGCCTTCGACGCCGAGGTCGGCCGTCTGATCTGTTTCGCCGGCGCCCTCTCGGTGTTGGTGCTCGGCTTCTGGAAGATCGGCGACGTCGCCACCACCGAGGCCGCCCTGGTGCTCGGCGTCCTGCTGCTCCTGGCCGTCGCCCTGGGCTGCGTCATCCTCGGCCAGCTGCTGTGGCTGTCGCATCAGGTCAAGCGGCTGCAGGACGAGTCCCCGCCGCGCCAGCGGCGCTGACGCCCCCCCGAGCTGCGTCTCCCTCTCAACCCTCCCCGGCGGGAACGAACGCCAAGGACTGCACGCTGTTGCCCAACCACGGGGTGAGGCGGCGGGCGACGGCGAAGCCGCGCTCGAAGGGCCAGCTGCGGTAGCGCCGGCGGGCGAGCAGGCGCTGGCTGCCCAGGTGGTGAATCTCCAGGGCGTTGTGGTCGGCGAGAGCGAAGGCGTAGAGATCCCCCGAGAGCTGCACCGCGTCGTGCAACCAGCGCGAGCCGACGGCGTAGCGCCGCGCCACCGTCCCCCGGCGATCGAAGAAACACAGCTCCCCCTGCGGGCTGGCGCTGGCGTAGATGCGGCCGGCGTCGTCCTGGCGCGCGCCGTGGCAGCCGACGAGGCCGCGGCGCAGCTCGCGGTAGCCGCCGCCGTCGAGGTCGAAGATCCCCACCGCCCCGGGGATCAGGGCCGACACCACCAGGGCGCGGCCGCCGTCGATCGGCGTGGCGGCGTTGACGTGGGTGCTCTGCTGCTCGTCGTCGACGTAGTGGCGCCGCAGGTCGTGCTCGGGGAGGAGCTCGTAGCCCCGGCCGTAGAGCGACGCCGGCAGGCGCAGGGTGCGCTCGACGGTGCCCCGCTCGAGGTCGGCGATCAGCACCGCGTCGGCGGCGGCGCAGGACAGGACGGCGCGTCCGGCGTCGAGGGGCTCGACGGTGTGCAGGCCGGCGAGGTGGGGATGTTCGAGGCGGCCGCAGACCTCGATCTGGCTCGCCCTGAGGCGCCGCAGGCGGCCGATCGGCGCCGGCAGCCGCCAGCGCTCGACCCGGTGCTCGAAGCCCACCAGCAGCTCGTCCGCCGACGGCGAAGCGGCGTGCTGGATCTTGTCGCGGTGCTTGATCGCCCCCAGCCGCTCGAGGGCGATGCCGCGCCGCCGGTGCACCCGGTAGAGGGAGAGAGCGCCGCTGTAGAGCGGCCGCGCCGGCGGCAGGCTGGCGAAGGGGGGGAGGCGATCGAGGCGCCGGGGATCGGCGAAGCGGCGGCGCAGGAAGTCGGCGGCGCAGCGCGCCAGGTTGGTGCGGCGGCTGGAGTGGCTGAGCAGCAGGGTGCCGAGGACGGCCATGTCGGCTCAGGCGGCGAGGTGGCGGCGGTGGCTGGTGCGGATCAGCCGCGCCCAGCGCGCGGCGACGGCGTCGCGGTCGCAGAGCTCGGCCACCCGCCGCGCCAGGCGCTCGCCCCAGGACGGCTCGAGACGGTCGAGGGCGCGGCGCAGGGAGGCGGTGCGCGGCTGGCCGGCGGCGTCCTGATCGACGAAGAGGATGGCGTCGGCGAAGAGCTCGGGCAGGGCGCCGGCCGGCGTCGCCACCACCGGGGTGGCGAGGCGGCCGGCCTCGAGCACCACCAGGGGCAGGCCCTCGTGACGTGACAGGAGGGCGAGGGCGTCGACCGAGCGCAGCAGGGTGCCGGCGTCGCGGCCGGCGGGCAGCAGGCGCAGGCGATCGCCGGTGCCGGCGGCCGCGGCCAGGCGTTCGAGGTCGGCGGCGCGTTGCAGCTCGGTGTCGAGGCCTTGGAGGAGGAGGTTGACCCCCAGCTGCGCCAGCCGTTCGACCAGCCAGGCGGCGTTCTTCTGCGGCAGCAGGCGGCCGAGGAAGCCGAGGGTCGGGCCATCGCGGAAGAGGCGCCGGCGGCGGCCGCGCAGCCGTGACGCCTCGGGCAGATTGGGGATGAAGACCGCCCCGGGGATGCGCCGCGCCACCGCCGGCGACACCGCTACGGTGGCGTCGATGACGCGGCGGAAGCGGCGGTGGAAACGCACCCCGTCGGCGGCGCGCGAGGTGTGGACGACGCGGATCGAGGCGGGCCGCGCGCGCAGCCGTCCGAGGGCCCGCGGCACGGCGCCGGAGATGCCGTACCACAGCACCACGTCGGCCCGCGCCAGATGCGGCACGAGGTCGCAGCGGCGGCGGGCGAAGGCGGCGTCGGCGAAGCGATCCCGCAGCTCGTGACGGATGGTCGGCCCGGCCGGCGGCGGACCGTAGTCGAGAGCGCAGATCGACAGGGGGAAGCGCTCGGCGAGGAGCTCCGCCAGCATCATCGTCGCCCGCTCGCCGCCGCCGAGGGCGAGGTGGGGCAGCACCAGCAGCAGCCGCGGGGGGGTCAATCCGTCTCCCCCGGCGCCCGCTCCTCGTCTTCCGACGCCGAGTCGGGCAGGCCCTCGGCCTTGCGTTTCCAGGCCTCGCGCACCGGCGTCCAGTCGTGGATCTGGGACGGCATGCGCTCGCCCTCCTTGGGCAGGTAGAAGGGCTCCTGCAGGTACCACGGCAGGCGCATGATCCGCGCCCATTCCAGGTCGTAGCGCTCCTGCGGCTCGGTGCCTTCGACGAAGGTCTCGGTGATCAGCTGGTCGGCGCCGGGGCCCGGCCGCAGGCCGGTGGTGGGCTCGATCTCCACCTCGACCACCCCCGGCGGCCGCTCGAAGGTCGCGCCGCGGGGGGTCCAGCCCTCTTCGAGGCCGTCCTCGACCACCGCGCGCCAGATCGGCAGAGCGGCCTCGGCCCCGGTCTGGCCCCGGCCGAGGGATCGGTCTTTGTCGTAGCCCACCCAGGAGAGGATGGTGTGGCGGGGGGTGAAGCCGACGAACCAGGCATCGGTCCAGTTGTCGGTGGTGCCGGTCTTGCCCGCCAGGTCGACCTCGAGGTCGGCGACGGCGCGGCCGGTGCCGCGGTCGATCACCCCCTCGAGCATGCGGGTCAAGACGTAGGCGATCTGCGGCTCCATCGCCTTGCGCGCCCGCGGCAGGTGTTCGTAGAGGGTGCGTCCGCTGTGGGCGACGATCCGCTCGGTGGCGTGGGGCTCGACGTGGATCCCCTGGTTGGCGATGGTGGCGTAGGCCGCCGCCAGCTCGAGGGGGGAGAGGTCGACCGCCCCGAGGGCGAGGCTGGGGTAGGGGTTGAGCTCGCTGGTGATGCCGGCGCGGTGGGCGAAGTCGATGACCTGGGCGGCGCCGACCAGATCGAGCAGCTTGACCGCGGAGACGTTGATCGACTGCTCGAGGGCACGGCGCAGGGTGATGATGCCGTAGTAGCGCCGGTAGTAGTTGCGCGGGCTGTAGCTCTCGGCGTTGTCGGCGCCGACGAAGACCGCCGGACCGTCGAAGAGGGTGTCGGCGGGGGTGAAGCCGTTCTCCAGCGCGGCGCCGAAGACGAAGGCCTTGAACGCCGAGCCCACCTGGCGCCGCGCCTGGGTGGCGCGGTTGAACTCGTTGCGCTCGAAGCTCCAGCCGCCGACCATGGCGCGGATGGCGCCGGTGGCCGACTCCAGCACCAGCACCGCCCCCTCCATCTCCGGCTCCTGTTCGAGCATCAGCACCGGCGGGGCGTCGCCCTCCTGCTCGGCGAGGCGGAACCAGGCGACGTCGCCGGCCTCGAGCAGCCGGCGCGGCTGCTTGAGGCCGGTCCATTCGATGCCGGCGGCGCCGAGCTCGAGCTCGCGGCCGGCGATCTTGACCCGCGCCCGCCGGCGGCCCGACTCCAGCACCAGGCCTTCGTACCACACCTCGGGGGTGAGCACGTCGAGGTTGCGCCACGACGGCAGGACGACGTCGCCGAGCTCGCTCTCGTCGAGGTGGCGCAGGGGGCCGCGCCAGCCGCGGCGGTGATCGAGGCGCAGCAGGCCGTCGCGCAGGGCCTGCTCGGCGGCTTGCTGGATGGCGACGTCGAGGGTGGTGTAGACCTGCAGCCCTTTGTCGTAGAGGGCGTCGGTGCCGTAGGTGGCCTGCAGGTGGCGGCGCACTTCCTCGGCGAAGTAGGGGCCGATCTGCACCTCGCGCCGGCGCGGGATCACCTCCAGCGGCTCGGCCACCGCCGCAGCGTGTTCCTCGGGGGTGATGTAGCCCTCTTGCAGCATGCGGTCGAGGACTTCGTTGCGCCGCTTGATCACCAGCTCGGGGTTGCGGTAGACGCTGTGGGCGCTGGGGCGCTGGGGGATCCCCGCCAGTACCGCCGCCTCGGCCAGGGTCAGCTCGTCGACCGACTTGCCGAAGTAGTTGCGCGCCGCCGCCTCGACGCCGTAGTTGCCGTGGCCCTCGTTGAAGAGGTTGCAGTACATGGTGAGGATCTGCTGCTTGGAGAAGCGTTTCTCCAGCTCGACGGCGAGGAAGGCCTCTTCGATCTTGCGTTTCCAGGTCTTCTTGCGGTGCAGGAAGAGCTCCCGCGCCAGCTGCATGGTGATGGTCGAGGCCCCTTCTTCGCGCTCGCCGGCTCGCAGGTTGCGCCAGGCGGCGCGCAGCACGCCCTTGAGGTCGATGCCGCCGTGCTTGAAGAAGTTGCGATCCTCGATCGCCACCACCGCCTGCTGCAGGCGCAGGGGCAGATCGCCGGCCTCGAGCAGCACCCGCCGCTCGCGGGAGTAGGTGCGGAAGACCTGGCCGTTGGCGTCGTAGAGCTGGGTGATCAGGCGCGGGACGAAGCTGTCGAGGGAGTCGACCTCGGGCATGTTGATCCACGCCGCCACGCCGACGCCGGCACCGGCGCCGAGCACCG
>RFGL01000232.1 GCA_003697015.1 Acidobacteriota bacterium
CCAGCGCCCGGCGGCGGTCGAAAGCACCGCCGGCATCACCCTGAAGCGCATCATGGCGCACCCCGACTGGCTGGGCAATGCGCCGGAAGATCCCTACTGGGGCGCCGATTCCAACACCGTCTACTACGTCCAGAAACGGCGCGGTGAGATCCACCGCGACCTGTGGCGCATCCGCCTCGACCGGGGGGTGCCGGAGCGCGTCGCCGACGAGGAGCTCGGGCTCGCCGACGCCGACGGCGGCAGCTTGAGCCCCGATCGTCGCCACAAGCTCTTCGCCCGCCAGGGCGACCTCTTCCTGCAGGACCTGGAGAGCGGCGCCATCCGCCAGCTGACCCGCACCACCGAGGTCGAGCGCGCGCCGCGCTTCATGGCCGACGGCAGCGCCATCACCTTCCAGCGCGGCGCCGCCACCCTGGTGCGCGAGCTCGACGGCGGCCTCGAGTACCAGCCGGTGGAGCTGCGGCTGGAGGACGATCCGGCGGCGGAGAAGGAGCCGGAGGACTACCTCAGCCGCCAGCAGCTGCGCCTCTTCAGCATCCTGCGCCAGCGCCGGCAGGAGGAGCGCGACGAGCGCCAGCGCCGGCTGGAGCTCCAGGCCGCCGATCCGAGCCGCGTCGAGCCCCCCTTCTACCTCGGCGACACGATCGAGCTCCAGCGCCAGGTGCTCTCCCCCACCGGCGATCGCATGCTGCTGGTGGTCGCCGACAAGGGGCGCGACGAGGGGCGCCGGGACCGGATGCCGAGCTACGTCACCGAGGACGGCTACGTCGCCACCCGCGAGGTGCGGCCCAAGGTCGGTACCGGCGATCCGGCCGACGACAAGCTGTGGCTGCTCGACCTCGAGACGCACCAGCGCCATGAGCTCGACCTCGGGGTCTTGCCCGGCATCACCGTCGATCCCCTGGCCGAGCTGCGCGCCGCCGCCAAGGCGCGGCAGAAGGCGGCGGCGCGATCGGACGGCGACGGCGACGGCGAAGGCGAAGGAGGCGAAGGCGACGGCGACGGCGAAGGAGGCGAAGGCGACGGCGAAGCGGGGGGCGGGGAGACCGCCGAGCCCGCCAGGCCGCGGCCGGTGGCGATCGGCGCCGTGCGCTGGAATGCCGGCGGCAGCCGGGCGGCGGTGCAGCTCTTCTCCGCCGATCACAAAGACCGCTGGCTGGCGCTGGTCGAGGGCGACGGCCTGCGACCGATCCACCGGCTGCAGGACGACGAGGGCTGGATCAACTGGTCGTTCAACGACTTCGGCTGGCTGCGCGACGGCCGCCGCCTGTGGCTGCTGTCGGAGGAGAGCGGCTGGAGTCAGCTCTACCTGATCGACGTCGAGAGCGGCGACCGGCGGCGGCTGACCGACGGCGACTACGTGGTCGACGACGTCGAGCTCAGCCCGGACGAGACCTACGCCTACTTCACCGCCAACCGCGAGCACCCGGGGATCTACGAGACCTACCGCGTGCCCCTCGCCGGCGGCGCGGTCGAGCGCCTGACGCAGCTGGGGGGCGTCAGCCGCTCCCGCCTCTCCCCCGACGGCCGCAAGCTCCTGATCCTGTCGTCGGCCACCACCCGGCCGCCGGAGCTCTTCCTGCAGGAGGCGCGGCCGGGGGCGGAGGCGCTGCGCCTGACCTTCACCGTCAGCGACGAGTTCAGCGCCCTGCCGTGGACCGCGCCGGAGATCGTCGAGGTGCCCTCGAGCCACGTCGAACGGCCGATCTACGCCCGCCTCTACACGCCGCCGCCGGGGGTCGCGAGCCCCCTGCCGAGCGGCAAGTGGCCGGCGGTGATCTTCATCCACGGCGCCGGCTACCTGCAGAACGCCCACTTCGGCTGGTCGGGCTACTTCCGCGAGTTCATGTTCCACAGCCTGCTGACCCGCGCCGGCTACGTCGTCCTCGACATGGACTACCGCGCCTCGCGCGGCTACGGCCGCGCCTGGCGTACGGCGATCTACCGCCGGATGGGTACCCCCGAGGTCGAGGACCTGGCCGACGGCGTCGCCTACCTGGTCGAACGCCACGGCGTCGAGCGCCAGCGCATCGGCGTCTACGGCGGCTCCTACGGCGGCTTCTTGACCTTCATGGCGATGTTCAAGCGGCCCGAGCTCTTCGCCTGCGGGGCGGCGCTGCGACCGGTGACCGATTGGGCGCACTACAACCACCCCTACACCTCGAACATCCTCAACACGCCCGACGTCGACCCCGAGGCCTACGAGCGCAGCTCGCCGATCGAATTCGCCGCCGGCCTCGAGCGGCCGCTCCTGATCTGCTCCGGCATGCAGGACGACAACGTCTTCTTCCAGGATACGGTGCGCCTGGTGCAGCGCCTGATCGAACTGGAGAAAGAAGACTTCGAAACCGCTTTCTACCCCCTCGAGCCACACGGCTTCCGCGAGCCGTCCAGCTGGCTCGACGAGTATCGCCGAATCTTCAAGCTCTTCGAGCGCCACCTCAAGCCATGAGTGGTGCTATGTTGCGAGCCGCACGCGCCGTAGCGGGGGATCGTTCCGACCGCCGGATGCGGTGCACTCCGCCAGAACGGTCCGGTCGTGGCGGAGACGGCGCCCTGCGGGCGCCGGCCTCCACTCCGCGTACCGGAGCCCGACCGTTCGATCGATCAACTCCAGCGTTCGTGGGCAGAACGCGCATCGGAGGTGGACATTCGTAGGCCACGCAGGCGTTTCGTGCCGCGCGCCCCGCAAGGGCCGCGCGTCAATCGCCAGATCCGCAAGAGCCCGGTACGGCTGATCGACGCCGACGGGACCCAACTCGGCATCGTGCCGATCGAAGAGGCGCGCCAGCGGGCGCAGGAGCAGGGGCTCGACCTGGTCGAGGTCGGAGCCACCGCGGATCCCCCGGTCGTCAAGGTGATGGACTGGGGCAAAGTCAAGTTCGAGCGCGACAAGAAGGCGCGCGAATCGCGCAAGAAGACCCACGTCATCGAGGTCAAGGAAGTCAAATTCCGTCCGACCATCGACGAGCACGACTTCGGCATCAAGCTCAACCGCGCGATCCGCTTCTTGAAGCAGGGCAAGAAGGTCAAGGTCACGGTCTTCTTCCGCTACCGCCAACTGCGCCGGCCCGAGCTCGGCGTCCAGATTCTCGACAAGGTCACCGCCGCCACGGCGGACATCGCCGACGTCGAGCATCGCTCGCGTCTCGAAGGCCGCCAGATGACGATGGTCCTGGCACCCAAGTCGACCTGAGCCGCGGCCGCCGGCCGCCGCGACGAACCATGCGCTCGATCCTCTCCTTTCTCGGCCTCGGCGGCGCGGAAGCCGAACCCGCCGCCGAGACCGCCACCGTGCGCAAGATCGTCGCCCGGCTCGAGGCCCTGCCGCCGGAGCGGGCGCGGCTGATCGCCGCCTTCGCCTACGTACTGAGCCGGGTGGCGAACGCCGACCAGGAGATCAGCCAAGAGGAGACCCGGGCGATGGAAGCCCTGGTCGAGCGCCACGGCCGGTTGCCGCCGGCGCAGGCGGTGCTGGTGGTGGAGATCGCCAAGAGCCAGAACCGCCTCTTCGGCGGCACGGAGGACTTCCTCGTCACCCGCGAGCTGGCGTCGATCGTGCCGGCGGAGGAACGGGAGAAGATCCTCGACTGCCTCTTCGCCGTCGCCACCGCCGACGGCGAGATCTCGGCCGTCGAGGAGCACCAGATCCGCCTCATCGCCGACCAGCTGGGGATGCCGCCCCGCACCTTCCTCGAGCTGCGCCGGCGCTACAACGAGCAGCGTTCCGTCATCCGCCGGCTGCAGCGCGACGCGGAGCGTTAGCTACGGCGCGCTCACCGCCTCGATGTTGACCGCCTGCATGCCCTCGCCGCGCTCGGACGGCTGGATCTCGAACTCGAAGACGTAGTTGCGGCTCGGCAGCGAGGCCGGGCGGACGCTCGACGGCAGGTGGGCGACGGGAAAAAAGGCGGTCTCGTACGGCGAGTCCGGATGGCGTGCGTCGGTGTGCCACAGACCGGGCAGGATCGCTCTCAGATAGCGCATGTAACCGAATCCGCGCTCGGCCTCGTACCAGTAACAGGTACCGCGCACCCGCGAGCCGGGCTCGCCCCAGTCGTCGCGCTTGGGATACTTATTGTCGATCGGGATCATGTTGGGGATCAGATACCCCGACATGAAGAGATCCGCCTCCTGGCGCAGGCTGTGGGCGGCGTTGTCGAGCCCCACCACCTCCACCCGGCAGCCCCGGTTTTGTACCGCCCGTACGACGTTGACGAAGTCGCCGTCGCCGCTGGCGATGAGGATGCGGTCGAGGTTCTCCGACTGCAGCAGGACGTCCACCGCCAGGTCGAGGTCGGCATTGGCCTTGCCCACCCGGTTGCCGGAGTCGTCGCTGTACCACTGGATCTCTTTGACGATCACTTTATATCCGTAATCGCGCAGCTTGGCGTGAAAGTTGGTCGCACCTTCGCGGTAGGCCGGATCGCGCTTGGCCCGTTCGACGTCGAAGGTTACGTAGGCGTTCAGCCGTACCGGCTCGGCGCCGTCGCGGCAGGCGAATTCGCGCAGGGCATCGTATTGCATGCGCTGGCCGCCATTGCGGTACATGTTGGCGACGTCGGCGAAGACGCCGACTTTTGCGGTTGATCGAAAAGACATCGGTCGAGAGTACCTCCGCGCTTGGTGTTAAGCGTTTCCCGACCCGCGGACCGGGAAACGTCGTCGTTGTCGTCATCGGTCGATCGCCTGCCGTGACCCGGTGCCTCGACGCACGCCACGGTGCTCGAATGCCCGGCCGCATGACGGATTCGCGGCGCGCCGGGCGATCGCAGGCCGCCGACGCCCCTCGGCCCCCCGCCACCTCGCTTTACGACGGGGCAAAGGCGAAGCGAGCATACGCCAGCTCGGCGGTGCCGGACCAGCGGTAGGCGTCCTCGCGCACCTGACGCCAGGACCGGTAGATCGTGCGGTAGGTGGCGTCGGCGCTGGCCTGCTGCTCGAGCATGTCGATCGCGACCTCCTGCGCGGCCCTCAGCAGATCGTCGGAGAACGGCCGCACGTCGACCCCCGCCGCCAGCAGGCGGCGCAGGGCCGGGGGATTGCGCGCGTCGTAGCGCGCCTGCATCGCGGTCGCCGATTCGCTGGCGGCGCTGGTGAAGATCTCGCGGTAGACCGCCGGCAGCCGGTCCCAGGCGTTGCGGTTGACGTGGTACGACAGGGATGGCCCGGGCTCCCACCACCCGGGGTAGTAGTAGTAGCGGGCGACGTGGTGAAAGCCCAGCTTCTCGTCGTCGTACGGCCCCACCCACTCGGTGGCGTCGATCGCGCCCCGCTCGAGGGCGGGGTAGATCTCGCCGCCGGCGAGGAGCTGGACGGTGACCCCGAGGCGGCTCATCACCTCGCCGCCGAGCCCGGGGATGCGCATCTTGAGCCCCCGCAGGTCGGCGGCGCTCCGCACCTCGCGTTTGAACCAGCCGCCCATCTGGGCGCCGGTGTTGCCGGCCGGGAAGTTGATGATGCCGAAGTCGGCGAAGAGGGAGCGCATCTGCTCGAGCCCGCCGCCTTCGGTCAACCACGCGGTCTGCTGGCGCGAAGTCAGGCCGAAGGGCACGCAGGCGTCGAAGGCCAGGGCCGGGTTCTTGCCGACGTAGTAGTAACTGGCGGTCTGGCCGACCTGCACGGTCCCCTGCTGTACGCCGTCCATGACCTGCAGCCCCGGCACCAGCTCGCCGGCGGGATAGACGCGGATGGTGAAGCGGCCTTCGGACATCGCCGCCACCCGCTCGGCGAGCACCTCGGCGGCGCCGAAGATGGTATCGAGGCCGGGGGGAAAGCTCGACGCCAGACGCCAGCGCAAGCGGGGCCGGGCGTGGACCGCAGGGGCGCCCGCCTCCTGCGGCCCGGCGCAGCCCGCCAGCAGGCCGGCGCCGGCGGCGGTGGCGGTGGCGGTCGATTTGAGAAATGCTCGACGATCCATGGATTCCGGTTCCCCGCAGCGGTCGCCGCCGGGCTCCCGCGACCGAACCTACCAGATCCGCCGCCGGCGGGCCAGCCTGCCGGTGATAGCGTCGGTGCCAGGAGGCCGACGATGTGGCAACGACTGCTGGCCGACGCCCTGGTGCTGGCGCACGGCGCCTTCGTCGCCTTCGTCGCCCTCGGCGCCCTGGCGGTGCTGTGGCGGCGTTGGGTGCTGTGGCTCCACCTTCCGGCCCTGGCCTGGGGCATCCTGATCGAGCTCCGCGGGTGGATCTGCCCCCTCACCCGGCTGGAGAATGCCTTTCGCCGCAGCGCCGGCGAGGCGGGCTATGAAGGCGGCTTCGTCGAGCACTACGTGGTGCCGGTGCTCTACCCCGCCGCTCTCGACCGCGAGCTGCAACTGAACCTGGCCCTGGCCGCCGCCGCCGTCAATCTGGTGATCTACGCCTTCGTCGCCGCGCGCTGGCGGCGACGCCCCGCCGCCGGCTGATGCTGCTCGACCGGGCGCGGCGCCGCCGCATCGGCTTTGGCGTCGCAGCCGGCGGCAACTGCGCCCCCCGCCTCCTGCTGCGACGCCCCCGCGTGATCCCGTATCCGCGGCGTCATCCGACCCGGTCGCGCCGACTCCTCGACGAACCGCGGCGACGCCGGCCTAGCGCCAGGCGAAGACCGGCTGCGGGAGGTCGGCCACCGGCGTGTGGCGGCGGTGGAGGATGAGCTCGGCGAGCTGGTGGAGGATGGCGGCGGCCGGCGGCACCACCCAGGTGCCGACCGTCGGCAGCGCCAGGGCGAGGATCGAGTCCCGCCCCTGGCTGCCGACCGGCACCAGCTCCGCGCACTCGGCGATCGGCACGCGGTAGATCTCCGCCACCTCCTCCGGCGCCGGTACCAGCTCCGCCGGTCCGCCCCAGGCGACCAGGGGGGTGATGACGAAGCCGGAGCGGGTGGCGAAATCGTCCAGCCGGCCGAGCACCGCCCGCTCGTCCAACCCCAGCCCGATCTCCTCGCGCAGCTCCCGCAATCCCGCCTCGACCAGGGTCTCCCCGGCGTCGAGGCGGCCGCCGGGCAGGGCGAACTGGCCGCTGTGACGACTCAGGCCGGGGGCACGCCGGGTGAGCACCACGCAGGCGCGCTCGTCGTCGCCCGGCACCAGGGCGAGCACCACCGCCGCCCGCCGGGCGCCGTCGCGCCGCAAGCGCTGCGGCTCCAGGGCCTCGAGGTCGGCGGTCAGCCGCCGGCGCAGCTGCGGGCCGAAGGCGGGCGAACGCAGGGCTATCCCCCCTTGCCGGCGAGCCGCCGGAGGCCGCGCAGGAGGGCCCGCCACAGGGCCCAGAGGGCCAGGCGCAGGCCGCTGATCGGCCGCGCCTCCCCACCGGCGGCCGCCGGCTCGCCGGCGCCGGCCGCCGGCGCCAGCTGCGCCGCCATGTTGGCGGCGAATTCGTCGGTGAAACGCTGCGATACGTCGGCGATCATGCCGCGGCCGTACTGGGCGGCGGGACCGGAGATGGTGAGATCGGTCACCACCTCGACCCGGGCGCCGTCGCCGGCCGGCAGCACCCGCGACGTCACCACCGCCGACGCCATGCCCTTGCCGCGCTGCTCCATGCCCTTGGCCTTGAGCACCACCCGCCGCTCGGCGTCGTCGCGCTCCGCCATCTCGACGGTGCCGGCATAGGCCAGGCTGACCGGCCCCAGGCGCATGCCGACCCTGCCCTTCCAATGGCGCTCGTCGATCACCTCGGTGAGCTCGGCCCCCGGCATGCAGGGCGCCACCCGCTCGACGTCGAGGAGGAATCGCCATACCCGATCGGGCGGCGCCGGCACCTCGAAGGCGTTCTCCAGCTTCATCGCTTCTCGACTCAGACGTAGGGCTCGGGATCGCTGAGGAATCTCTCGCGACAGCCGGCACCGCAGAAGTAGTAGGTGACGCCGTCGTGCTCGGCGACGTGCTCCGCTCGGGCGGCGTCGACGCTCATGCCGCACACCGGGTCGACCGCCTCCGGCGGCAGCATCACCACCTGCCGCGGCTTGAGCTCCCCCGCCGCCCGCAGCTTGACGATCTCGGCGAGGATGGCGACGGCGATCTCCTGATGGTGGATCGAGCCCAGGTCGAGGCCGGCCGGCGCCCGGATGCGCGCCAGCTGCTCCTCCGGCACGCCGCGCTGGCGCAGGTTGGCCAGCACCCCGCGGCAACGCTTCTCCGACGCCACCAGCCCGATGTAGCTGGCGTCGGTCGCCAGCGCCGCTTCCAGGGCGCCTTCGTCGTCGTGGCCCATGGTCACCACCACCACGCAGCCGCCGGCACCGAGGCCGGCGCTCTCCAGGCCCGCCGCCGCCACTCCGGCGTTGTCGATCTCGTCGACCCGGAAGTCGAGGGCCCGGGCCATGGCGGCGAGGGTCGAGACCAGCGGCGCATTGCCGATCACCGCGATGTGCAGGGCGGTCAGGTGGGGCTCGAGAAACAGCTCCAGCGCTCCACCGCTGGCGCACGGATTGGACATGACGATCCTTCCTCCATCTTCGTTGGTCGATGAAAAGGCCTCCGGCGGCCCCAGGCACAGCAGCCGCGGCCGGCCGTCCGCCAGGCAGCGCCGCGCCTCGAGCGCCACCGCCGGGCCGGCGCAGGCGCCGCCGACCCAGCCGTGGATCCGCCCCTCGGCGTCGATCAGCGCCCGTGCGCCGGGCTTGCTCGAGGTCGGCGGCTGGCGCCAGACGACGGTGGCGAGGACGAAGGGCTCGCCGCGGTTGATCCGCGCCGCCGCTTCCGCCAGCACCTGGGAGGATGAGGAGATCATCAGACGCCGGCTCGTTGCAAGGCCTCCCACACTTTCGCCGAGGTCACCGGCATGTCGATGTTGCGCACCCCGAGGTGGGCGAGGGCATCGATCACCGCGTTGACGTAGGCGGCCGGCGAGCCGACGGTCGCCGACTCCCCCACCCCCTTGGCACCGATCGGATGGTGGGGCGACGGGGTGACGGTGGCGTAGGTCTCGAACTTCGGCGTCTCCCAGGCGGTGGGCAGCAGGTAGTCCATGAAGCTCGAGCCGATGCAGTTGCCGTCCTCGTCGAAGGTGATCAGCTCCATGGCGGCGATGCCGTAGCCCTCGGTCAAGCCGCCGTGGATCTGCCCCTCGACGATCATCGGGTTGATGCGCACGCCGCAGTCGTCGACCGCCACCATGCGCCGTACCTTCCACTCGCCGGTGCCGCGATCGACCTCCACCGCCACCACGTAGCTGCCGAAGGGGTAGGTCATGTTCGGCGGGTCGTAGTAGTGCACCCCTTCGAGGCCGGCCTCGAGCCCCTCCGGCGGGTTGGTGTAGGCGGCGAAGGCGACGTCCTGGATGGTCACCGACTTCTCCGGCACCCCCTTGACCCGGAAACGGTCCTCGTGCCATTCCAGGTCCTCCTCCGCCGCTTCCAGCAGGTGGGCGGCGATCTTGCGCCCCTTGTCGCGCAGCTTGCGCGCCACCACCGCGGTGGCGGCGCCGGCGGTGGGGGTGGAACGCGACGCGTAGGTGCCGAGACCGTAGGGGGTGTTGTCGGTATCGCCGTGCTGCACCAACACGTCCTCCGGCGGAATGCCGAGCTCGCCGGCGACGATCTGGGCGAAGGTGGTCTCGTGCCCCTGCCCCTGGGTCTGGACGCCGATCTTGAGGATCGCCTTGCCGGTCGGATGGACCCGCAGCTCGGCGGAGTCGAACATCTTGAGGCCGGCGATGTCGTAGTCCTTGGCCGGGCCCGCCCCCACCACCTCGGTGAAGCTGGCGATGCCGATGCCGAGGAGCTTGTCGCCGCCCTCGCGGCGCAGGCGCTCCTGTTCTTCGCGCAGGGCGGCGTAGCCCACCTTGTCGAGGGCCAGATCGAGGGCGCGGTGGTAGTCCCCCGAGTCGTAGACGAAGCCGGTGGCCGAGCGGTAGGGGAACTGGTCGGCGCGGATGAAGTTCTTGCGCCGCAGCTCCGCCGGGTCCATGCCCAGCTCGTAGGCCGCATTCTGCACCAGGCGCTCGATCAGGAAGGAGGCCTCGGTGACGCGGAACGAGCAGCGGTAGGCGACGCCGCCGGGGGCCTTGTTGGTGTAGGCGCCGGTGGCCTCGACGTGGGCCGCCTTGAGGTCGTAGGAGCCGGTGACGATGTGGAAGAGGCCGGCCTTGAACTTGGTCGGCTGGGCGTCGGCGAAGAAGGCGCCGTTGTCCGACGTCAGCTTGACCCGCACCGCGCGCATGGTGCCGTCGCGGTCGAGGGCCAGCTCCCCCTCCATGTGGTAGTCGCGGGCGAAGCCGGTCGAGATCAGGTTCTCGGTGCGGCTCTCGATCCACTTCACCGGCCGGCCGAGGAGCAGGGAGGCCGCCGTCGCCACCACGTAGCCGGGGTAGATCGGCACCTTGTTGCCGAAGCCGCCGCCGACGTCGGGGGAGATGATCTGGATGTTGTGCTCCGGCAGGCCGGCGACGAGGGCGAAGAGGGTGCGGTGGGCGTGGGGCGCCTGGGAGGTCATGTAGATCGTCGCCTTGCCCGTCGCCGGGTCGACGTCGGCGACGCAGCCGCAGGTCTCGAGCGGCGCCGGGTGGCAGCGCGGGTAGTGGGTCTTGAGCTTCACCACCACCTCGGCGGCGGCGAAGGCGCGGTCGGTGGCCTCCTTGTCGCCGGCCTGCCAGCGGTAGCAGCAGTTGTCCGCCTGCCCTTCTTTCTCGTCGCGGATCAGCGGCGCCTCCGGCGCCAGGGCCTGGAACGGGTCGACCACCGCCGGCAGCGGGTCGTAGTCGACCGCGATCAGCTCCAGGGCGTCGCGGGCGACGTAGGGATCCTCGGCGATCACCGCCGCCACCTCCTGGCCTTGAAAGCGCACCTTGTCGGTCGCCAGCACCGCCTGGGTGTCCCCCGACAGGGTCGGCATCCAGGCCAATTTGTGGGCCTCGAGGTCCTTGCCGGTGACCACCGCCACCACCCCGGGATGGGCCTGGGCGGCGCTGGCGTCGATGGCGTTGATGCGGGCGTGGGCGAGGGGGCTGCGGAGGAGCGCCATGTGCAGCATGCGCGGCAAGTTGACGTCCTCGACGTAGCGCCCGCGACCGCGGATGAAGCGGTCGTCCTCCTTGCGCTTGACGCTGTGACCGATGCCGCAGATCCGGGTCCCTTCGCTCATGACGCCACCTCCGCCTGCCGGATCTGGGCCGCCGCCCGGCGACAGGCCTTGACGATGTTGGTGTAGCCGGTGCAGCGGCAGACGTTGCCCGAGATCGCCCACCGCACCTCCTCCTCCGACGGATCGGGATTGGACTCGATGAGCGCCTTCGCCACCAGCATCATGCCGGGGGTGCAAAAGCCGCATTGCAGGCCGTGCTCTTCCTTGAAGGCCTCCTGGATGGGGTGCAGTTGGCCGTTCTCGATCAGCCCCTCGACGGTGGTGACCGCGCGGCCGTCGGCCTGCACCGCCAGCAGGGTGCAGGACTTGATCGGAGCGCCGTCGAGGAGCACCGTGCAGGCGCCGCAGCCGGTGGTGTCGCAGCCGACGTGGGTGCCGGTCAAGCCGAGCACGTCGCGCAGAAAATGCACCAGCAAGAGACGCGGCTCGACGTCGCGCGTCTCCGCCGTGCCGTTGACCGTGACCGTGATTTCCATCGTTCGTAGCCTCCTGAAGCGTTACCGGCCGAGCGGCTGACGAGGCCGGCGGTGCAGTCCGCGGATCATGACCGCCGGGCGATCTCCAGAGCCCGGGCCAGGCCGCGACGGACGTAGACCTCGACCACGTGGCGCTTGTACTCCGCCGAGCCGCGTACGTCGCTCGCCGGCTCGCAGCCGCCGGCGGCGAGGCGGCCGGCCTCGGCGAAGGCCTCGGCGGTGGGCTCGGCGCCGGCGAGGGCCTCCTCCGCCGCCGCCGCGCGCAGATTCTGCGGCCCGACGGCGGTCAGGCCGATGCCGGCGCGGGCGATGCGACCGGCGCCGTCGAGCTCCAGGCTCACCGCCACCCCGACGGTGGCGAAATCGCCCACCTTGCGCTCCAGCTTCAGGTAGGTGCCGCCGGCCGGCCCGCGCGGCGACGGGATGCGCACCTCGGTCAGCAGCTCGGTCGGCTCGAGGGCGGTGTCGAAGACGCCGCGGAAGAACTCCGTCGCCGGCACCGTACGCCGGCCGCCCGCCGACGCCAGCACCAGCTGAGCCCCGCAGGCGATCATCACCGAGCCCCAATCGCCGGCCGGATCGGCGTGCGCCAGGGAGCCGCCGAGGGTGCCGAGATTCCGCACCAGAGGATCGGCGATCTGCGGCGCCGCCGCCGACGCCGCCGGGCAGCGCTCGGCCACGAGCGGCGAGGCGGCGAGCTGATTGTGGCGCGCCAGGGCGCCGATGCGCAGCTCGCCGTCGGCCGCCTCGACGCCGTCGAGGCCGGGAATGCGGCCGAGATCGACCAGCACCGCCGGCGCCGCGAAGCGCAGCTTGAGCAGCGGGATCAGGCTCTGGCCGCCGGCCAGCGCCTTGGCCTCGTAGCCGTGCTCGGCGAGGATCGCCAGCGCCTCCTCGAGGCTGTCGGGAGCCTGGTAGTCGAACGGGGGTGGGTACATCGTGCCTCCTCACGGCCGCTGCGACGGCGCCCGCCGGGCGCCACCGCATCCGTCGATGCGCGGGTTCGTCGAGCTAGTATCGGAGAGCCGGAGCCTCCGTGTCAATGCGCCCCGCCGCACCCCGTCCGCCTACACCAGCTCGGGGATGTACTTCTCCTTCGCCAGGCGCCAGAAGCTGGCCAGGAAGGCGGTCAGGGGGATGGCGAGGATCATGCCGGAGATGCCGCCCAGGGCGGAGCCCCAGAAGAAGATGGCGATGATGATCGCCATCGGGTGGAGGCCGGTCTGCTCGCCCATGATGCGCGGGGTGAGGACGTAGCCCTCGATCATCTGCACGGCGGTGAAGACCGCCAGCACCAGGCCGAGGGTGAGCAGTCCGCCGCCCTGCTGGAAGAGGGCCAGGGGCACCGCCACCGCCAGGCCGACGATGTTGCCGAGGTAGGGCACGACGTTGAGGAAGCCGAGGGTGAGGCCCAAGACCAGGCCGAAGCGCAGGCCGACGAGGGAGAAGCCGACGGCGAAGAGCGCCCCCTGCAGGAGGGCGATCAGGAGCTGGCCGCGGAAGAAGGCGACGATGATCTCGACGAATTCCCGCGCCAGGTAGATGACGTCGTCGCGGGTCTCCGACTTGAGGAAGGGCAGCAGGTCGCGGCTGTCGAGGGCCGGCGGCCGCGCCATGAGGAAGAAAGTCAGGTAGACCGGCAGCACCGCCCAGGCGAAGAGGCCGGCGAGGCCGCGCAGGGCGCCGGCGCCGGCGGAGAGCGCGAAGCCCCCCGCCCGGCCGACCTCGGAGAGGATCTCCTGCCAGCGGCTCTCGACCGCGTCGCGCAGGCGCTCGCCGAGAGCGTGCTCGTCCCAGAAAGCCCGCGCCTTGGGCAGATGCTCCTGCGCCAGGGCGTTCACCTTCTCCCAGAAGGCCGGCAGGCTGTCGATCAGGTCCGACACCTGGCTGACGACGATCGAGCCGAAGAACCAGCCGAGGGCGGCGACGGGGATCAGCAGGGAGACGAAGAAGGCCGCCACCGCCGCCGGCGGCGGCAGCCGCAGGCGGCGCTGCAACCAGTCGTAGTAGGGCTTGAACACCAGGGCGATGGCGCCGGCCACCGCCAGCGGCAGGAAGACGTTGGAGAAGGTGGTGAAGAAGAGGCCGAGGAGGAAGAGGACGGCGCCGACGGTCAGCACCAACACCAGGCCGGCGAGGACGGTGAGCGCCGACGCCACCGTCAGCCGCTGGCGGGGGCTGAGCTCGAGGGACATCGCCCCGATCCTAGGCCAACGGCAGCCTCCGTCGCAAGCTCCCGCGCCGCGCCGCGGGCGGCGCCGGGCGGGCGGCCTCTTGGCGTATGCTACGGCCGCCGACAAACCCGATCCGCCAACCACCCGTGGGAGGTATCGTCCATGCGCTTCGTCCGCCGCCTGATATCGTCGCGCCTCAACCCCTTCGTCCTCGCCCTGCTCGTGAGCTCGACGCCCCCGGTCACCGCCGACGACCCCGCCGCCAGCGGCCTGAGCTTCGCCCAGCTCGCCGCGGTGCGCGAGGTGGTGGAGGTGGCGATCGCGCCCGACGGCGACGCCGTCGCCTACGTCCTGCGGGTGCCGCGCCGTCCGGGGGTCGACGAGGACGGACCGCCGTGGCAGGAGCTCCACCTGGTCGGCGCCGGCGGCGGGCCGAGCCGCGCCTACGTCCACGGCGAGGTCGGCGTCTCCGAGCCCCAGTTCACCCCCGACGGCCGCTACCTGCTCTACCGCGCCAAACGCGGCGGCGACGAGCGGCCGGCGATCTGGGCCATCCCGGTGGCCGGCGGCGAGTCGTTCCGGGTGCTGGCCCACGACGCCGAGATCCGCACCTTCCGCCTGTCGCCGGCCGGTACGCACCTCGCCTTCGTGGCGCCGGAGGCGGAGAGCGAGGCGCGCGAGGAAGCGGCGAAGAAGGGCTTCGATCAGGAAGTCTTCGAGGAGGATTGGCGGCCGCTGCGGGCGTGGATCGCCGACCTTCCCCCCTTGCCGCCGCCGCCGCCGGTGCCCGGCGCCGATGGCGGCGCGCCGCCGGCACCCCGCGCCCTCGAGCTCGAGGGCTCGGTGCGCGAGCTCGAGTGGTCGCCCGACGGCAGCCGCCTGCTGCTCACCCTGATGCCCCGGCCGCTGGTCGACGACGGCTACATGTTCCGCCGCCTGCACCTGGTCGACGCCGCCGGCGGCGAGGTGCTGGCGCGCTTCGACAATCCGGGCAAGCTCGGCGACTTCGCCGTCGCCCCCGGCGGCGAGCACGTGGCGATGGTCTCCGCCGCCGATCCCAACGACCCCAAGGAGGGACGGCTGCTGGTGGCGCCGGCGGCGGGGGGCGAGCTGCGCGACCTGCTGCCCGACTTCGAGGGCCACGTCAGCCACCTCGCCTGGCGCGACCGGCGGACCGTGCTCTACGTCGCCGACGTCGGCGTCGAGACCGTGATCGGCGAGGTCGACCTCGACGGCAGCGGCGACGTCCTGCTGCGCTCCGGCGGCGGCCCCCAGGCGCCGGTGGTCACCGGCCTCGCCCTCTCCCGCGACGGCGCCCGGGCGGCGCTGATCGGCGAGACCCCGCGCCACCCGCGGGAGGCGTGGAGCTTCGCCCCCGGCCAGCCGCCGCGACGGCTGAGCGACTCCAACCCCTGGCTGGGCGGTGTCACCCTCGCCGAGCAGCGGACCCACCGCTACGCCGCCCGCGACGGCCTGGAGCTCGACGGCATCCTCCTCGAGCCCCCGGCCGGCGACGGCCCGGCGCCCCTGATCCTGATGGTCCACGGCGGGCCGGAGAGCCACGTGCGCAACGGTTGGGTGACCAGCTACAGCCGCCCCGCTCAACTCGCCGCCGGCCGCGGCTACGCCGTCTTCCTGCCCAACTACCGCGGCTCCACCGGCCGCGGCGTCGCCTTCTCCAAGCTCGGCCAGGGGGACGCCGCCGGCCCCGAATTCGACGACCTGATCGACGCCATCGACGCGCTGGCGGCGGCCGGCGTCGCCGACCCGCAGCGGGTCGGCGTGACCGGCGGCTCCTACGGCGGTTACGCCACCGCCTGGCTGGCGACGCGCTACAGCGAACGCATCCGCGCCGGGGTCATGTTCGTCGGCATTTCGAACAAGATGTCCAAGGCACTGACCACCGACATCCCGGTCGAGGACATGATGGTCCACACCCTCTACGAGCCCTGGACCCGTTTCGACTTCGCCCTCGAGCGCAGCCCCCTGTCCTACGCCGCCCGCTGCCGCACGCCGCTGTTGATCGCCGGCGGCACCGACGACACCCGCGTCCACCCTTCCCAGAGCCTGCAGCTCTACCGCGCCCTGAAGCTGATCGGCCAGGCGCCGGTGCGGCTGGTGCGCTACCCCGGCGAAGGCCACGGCAACCGGCGGGCGGCGGCGCGCGACGACTACGCCCGCCGCCTGATGCGCTGGATGGACCACTTCCTGCTGGCGGACAACCACCAGCCGCCGCCCTGGGAGCTCGAGCGGGACGACTGAGCCGCTGCCGCCGCCGGCTCAGTCGGCCAGCACCCGGCGCACCGTGCCGATCAGCTCGTCGGGGCGGAAGGGCTTCTGGATGAAGGCGGCGAGGCCGGCGTCGGCGAAACCGCTGAGCACGTCCTGCTCGAGGTGGCCGGTCATCAAGATGACCTGCGCCTGGGGATCGAAACGGCGGATTTCGCGCAGCGCCTCGCGGCCGTCCATATGGGGCATGGTGAGGTCGAGGAGGACGGCGCCGACCTCCTCGCGCCGCTGGCGGTAGAGAGCCACCGCCGGCGCCCCATCGTCGGCGGTAAGCACCGAATAGCCGTGGCTCTTCAGGATGCTCGTGGCGACGTCGCGGACGATCTTCTCGTTGTCGACCACCAGGATCATGCCGCCGCCGGGTCGGGCCGGCGCGACCGCCGGCAGCTCCGGAGCGATCGCCGGCGACCGTTCGGGCGCCGGCGCGGCGGCCGGTGCGGTCGCCTCCCGCGGCCCGTGGACGCGGGCCTGGAGCCGGCTGGCGAGCTCGTGGGCGAGCTGCGCCACGCGCTCGATCTCCACCAGCCGGGCACGCGCCGGCGAGCCCTCGGACAGATCGAGAAGGGCCAGGCTGGCGTTGCCGAGGACGGCGGTCAGCAGATTGTTGAAATCGTGGGCGATGCCCTGCACCACCGCCGCCAGCTCGTCCTCCCCGGCGGCGCCGGCCGCGATCGGCGGCGCCGGCGGAGGAACCTCGCGGGCGATCGCCAGCAGGCCGGCGGGATGGCCGGCGGCGTCGAGCAGCGGCGACAGGCTGGTCTCGGCGACGAAGGTCGAGCCGTCCTTGCGCCGGTGCCCGAGGTGCCGGCTGCGGCCGCTGCCGGCCAGCACCTCGTCGAGCAGCGGCTGCACCTCCCGCGCCATCTGATCCGGGGTGTGGAAGAGACTCAGGTGATGACCTCGGGCCTCGGCCGGAGTCATCCGGTGCAGGTCGGCCCAGGCGCGGTTGACGAAGGTGACGGTGCCGTGGCGATCGGCGATGGCGACGGCGTCCGCCG
>RFGL01000233.1 GCA_003697015.1 Acidobacteriota bacterium
CCGAGTACAGCCGTCACATAGATGGAAGACGGCGACGGGATAATTTTCTCGCCCTCAAGTGAGGATGGGATGGGATCCGGCCTCGAGGAGATCGGTGGGGTTCGGTGTAATTCGTTGATGCGTCAGGAGTTGCGAAGAGGGTGGGACCTTGCGGGGAGTGGGACCTTGCGGGGAGTGGGACCTTGCGGGGAGTGGGACCTTGGTAGTGACGGCACCTCACGGGCCCGGACGTCGGCCGCGCAGGGGGTGGGACCTTCGGAGTGGAGACCTCGCGACCCCAGTGAGGACCTCTTGGGCTCTCACAGCAGGGACGGCGTGAGGCATACGCTCCGGGCAAAGAGGGTGGCACCTGACGGGCACACCTGGCACCTGACGGGCAACTGCACCTGACGGGCAACCACCTCATTCGAAACAACTTGTGAAGAGGGTGGCACCTGACGGGCACCTGACGGGCAACTGCACCTGACGGGCAACTACCTCATTCGAAACAACTTGTGAAGAGGGTGGCACCTGACGGGCAGCAGACGGGCAACTAGCACCTGACGGGCAACTACCTCATTCGAAACAACTTGTGAAGAGGGTGGCACCTGACGGGCAGCAGCACCTGACGGGCAGCAGCACCTGACGGGCAACTAGCACCTGACGGGCAACTACCTCATTCGAAACAACTTGTGAAGAGGGTGGCACCTGACGGGCAGACGGGCACCGTGAAGAGGGTGGCACCTGACGGGCCAGCACCTGACGGGCCAAGAGGGTGGCACCTGACGGGCACCTCACGGCCCGTTTAGGCCTACGGCCACCACGCGAGATCGTAGACTGCGCGCAGGAGAAGCAGGGAGCCGGCCGTCTCTACGACGAACCGCATCAGGGACTCGGTGCCTTGGACCACCCGGCTTGCGTCAACGACGGCCGCGACCGCCCAAAGGACGACCCAGTAGCTCCCCGGCGTGTGTACCCAGCCGACGATCCGAGCGAGGGCGTCGTGCCACCGGAACTTCATTGTGGCTGCCGATCGATCCATCATCCTCATGAGGGGGAAACGGCGCGGGCTCGGGCTGCTATTCCCGGCGCTTGAGCTTCTCGATGACGGCGATGGCCTGGTCGGGCTCGATGCCGAAACCGTCGAAGCGCACCGTGCCCTCGGGATCGATGAGGATGGTCCATGGGGTACCGCCGGTGCGGTAGTCGACCATGAAGGGCGGCGGCCGGCGATGCTCGCCCTCGGCCTGGGCCCAGGGGATCGGAAGCTCGTATTCGGCCATGGTGCGGGCGCCGTCGCTGGCGGAGTTGCTGGCGAAGCCCTCGAAGACGGTCTGCACCGCGACAAAGGCGACGCCCTCGTCGTCTTTGAAGCGATCGTAGACCGCCTGCAGGGTGGGAAAGCCGTGGCTGTGGCAGCCCGGGCACCAGGACTGGAAGCAGAAAACGTAGAGCACCTTGCCGCGGAAATCGCTGACGTCGAGACGGTCGCGACCGGCAGGAAGGTTGAACCAGGCGTCGACCTGCCACGCCGGCGCCCGCTGGCCGCGGATTCCCGGACGCTGGCCGTCGCCGGCCGGAGTCAGCCCGAGGACGGCGGCGAGGGCGAAGGCGAGAACGGAGGTGCTGCGTCGCATGGGCGATCCTTTCCGGCTGCGGCCGAAGCTTCGATCGTACGCCGGGGATACGCGACGCGTGCGCCGGGCGGATTGCGCCGCGCCGAGTCGGGGTCGCCGACGCCAGCCTTCAGTAGCTGGCCCGGCGGTCTTTGCGCAGCAGGCGGCCCCAGGAGAGGCTGTAGGGGTGGACCTCGCTCACCTCGCGACCGTCGCGGAAGACCGGCCGGCCCTCGTTGGCCCAGGCGAAGATCGAGCCCTCGAGGTTGTAGACGTTGGTGAAGCCGGCCGCCTGCAGTTGGCTGACCAGGAACGACGAGCGAAAGCCCACCGAGCAGTAGGCGACGATCGGCGTGGCGCGGTCGAGGTGAGCGATCTGCGGCGGGATGCCGCCCTCCGGGTCGACCCACATGGCGGATCGGAGGTGGCTGACCCGGTACTCCTCCGGCTGCCGCACGTCGAGCAGAAGAGGGGGTTTGCGGCGGCGGTCGGCGAGCCAGTCGGCGAGCTCCCGGGTGGTGATCTGCGGCACGCCGGGAAAGGTCTCGCGCACCTCCCGCTCGACCTGCTCAAGGCTCTTGACGCAACCCCCGACGCAGGCCGCGACGAGCAGCAGGAGCGGCAGGACGGCTGGACGACGGCGGCTCATCGGGAAGGATGCTAGCAGCTCCTGCGGCGCGTTCTCTCACAGCGGTGCCAGGAGATCGAGCAGCTGATCGCGGCTGAAGACTTTGGCCAGTCTCGGGTCGTCGGCTTCGACCACGCCGTCCATCAGGCGGCGTTTGCGCTCGATGATGGCGGCGATCTTCTCCTCCAAGGTGCCCTCGGTGACCAGCTTCATCACCTGGACGGCGCGCTTCTGGCCGATGCGGTAGACCCGGTCGGTGGCCTGGTCTTCGCGCGCCGCGTTCCACCACCGGTCGTAGTGGATGACCACCGAGCCACCGATCAGGTCGATGCCGGTGCCGCCGGCCTTGAGGCTGCCGAGGAAGACGCGGCATCGTGGATCGTGGTTGAAACGCTCGACGATGGCGCCGCGGCCGGTACTCGCCCCGGTGAGCACCGCGTAGCCCACGCCGAGCGCCTCGAGGTGGCGCTGCATGAGGGTGATCATCCCCAGGTACTGGCTGAAGACCACCACTTTCTGGCCGCTGCCCAGGGCCTCGCCGAGCAGCTCCTGGTAGAGCTCCCACTTGCCCGAGGCGTAGCGCTCGGCGCGGTCGAGGTCGCGCAACGCCAGGGCCGGGTGGTCGCAGATCTGCTTCAGCAGATTGAGCAGGGCGAAGACGTGGATGTAGGGCAGGGGCCGGCCGTCGTCGGTCTCCAGGCGAGCGCGCAACTCGGCGCCGCGGGTGGCGATGGCCTCGCGATAGAGCTTCACCTGCTCATCCGACAGGGTGCAGGTGTAGAGGTCTTCGATCTTCTCCGGCAACTCGTCGAGCACCGCCGTCTTGAGCCGCCGGAGGACGAAGGGGGCGAGGCGGCGGCGCAGCTCGGCACGGCGCTCGTCGGCTTCCGCCCCTTCCCCCTCGGCGCCGGCGAAACGGTCGGCGAAGCGCTCGTCCGGACCCAGATAGCCCGGCAGCACGAGGTCGAAGAGGCTCTTGACGTCCTCCACCCGGTTCTCGATCGGCGTGCCGGTCAGTCCCAGCTTGACCTCCGCTCGCAGGCGCTGCGCCGCGCGGTAGGCCTGGGTGCCGGGGTTCTTGAGATGCTGGATCTCGTCGTAGACGACCAGGGCGAAGGGGACCGCGGCCAGCGTCTCGACGTCGCGACGCAGCACGCCGTAGGAGGTGATCACCACGCCGGCGCCGTCGAGGCTCGCCTCGAGGTCGCGCTGCGGCCCGTGGTGGATCGCCGGCCGAAGCCCCGGCGCATGCTCGCGCAGCTTCTTGTGCCAGTGGGCGAGGACGCTGGTCGGGCAGATCACCAGGAAGGGGGCGTCGATCCCCTCCTGCTCGCGCAAACACAGCATCAGGGCCATCGCCTGGTGGGTCTTGCCCAACCCCATGTCGTCGCAGAGCAGCCCTCCCAGGCGGTTCTGCCACAGGAAACGCAGCCAGTCCACCCCCAGCACCTGGTAGGGGCGAAGGCTTGAGACGAGGCCGGCGGGCGCCTCGTAGGGGCTTGCCGGTTGGAGCGCCAAGAGCCGCTCGAGGAGCGCCTTCTGCGCCGCTTCGCCACCGATTTCGACCGGGGCGCCGGCACTGGTCTGGAGGGCGAGCAGCTGGCGCGGCGACAGCCTCACCCGCTCGCCGTCGATCGCCGGGGCTTCGCCGCGGCCACCCCCGGTGAGCTCGGCGAGGCCGGCGAAGACCGGCGCCTTGAGGTCGATCCAGCCGGCCTCGGTCTCCAGGTAGGGCAAGCCGTCGGCCAGGGCTTGGAGGACGGAGGCGAGGGAGATCGTACGCTCGCCGACGCCGTAGCGCACCGACAGGTAGTACCAGCTGCGGTCGAGCATCTCGGGGACGATCTGCAGCCGGTCGACGCTACGGAAGATCTCGAGACCGCGCAGGGTCTCGTCCAGCACCAGGGTGCCGTCCGCCAGCTCGGCGGCATGCTCGACGAGGAAGCTCGGCACCTGGCTCTTGGCCAGACGCATGCGCCGGGGAGCGCGGAACTTGCGCTCTTTTCCCGGCCGCTCGAGCTCCGCCAGCAGCTCGAGCTCGGGGACGTAGACCAGCTCGCCGTAGCGGAAGCGCTCGAGGTCCTCCCGGGCGAAGAAACGCTCCTCCCCCGAGGCCTGGAGCGCGCGGATCACCGGTCGCACCTCGATGCGGTCGAGCTCGGTCGAGGCGCTGATGCGGAAGATGGACTTGAGGGGCAGGGGATGGATCGCCAGGTCGTCCTGCTCGGGAAAGGCCCGCGCCAGAAGCCTCAAGACCGCCTTGACCCGCGGCCGCGGCAGGGTGAGCTGGAGGATCGGCCGCTCCCCGTCGCCGGCGGCACCCGGCGGCCGAGCGCGGAAGGTGAGGGTGAAGTCGCCACTCCGGCGGTCGATCGCCGGGTGGAACGTGCCGCCCGCACCGTGCTCGCGCAGACAGTGGTAGGCCAGGCGGTACCAGAAGCTTTCCTCCCAGGTCTGGCGCTTGCTCTTCATCCCCAGGTCGGCGAGGTGGCGCTCCTCGGGCGTGGCTTGGAAGAGGGCCAGACGCGCCAGCAGCCGCCCCCGGTCGACGAAGCCGGCCGGCGCCCGGCCCAGGCGTTCGACGAACCGCACCCGCGCCGGCGAGTCGTCGAGGTAGCGCACCAGGATCCCGCCGTCGGGCGCCGTCACCAGCACCGTGCCGGCGCCGTCGCGGCCGGCGCCGGAGACCCTCACCTCCTGCCAGGAACGGCCGTCCCCTTCGAAGAGGGAGCGGCCCAGTCGGTGCCACAGACTGGCTTCGAAGAGCGCCGGCCAGGAACGCCGGCCGAGGGCCCGTTCGAGCTCGCCGTAGGCCTGGGAGAGGGCGAGCAGATGGCCGCAGGTCTTGCCGCGACTCGCTTTGCACGTGCAGGAGCGCAGGGGCCGGCGGCCGCACGAATGTGTGAAGAGGATCGCCGCGCTCGGCGGCTCCTCCTCCGGCGGCGGAACCAGCGCCGCTCCATGGCGGTGGAGCTCGAGCTGGGGAAAGGTCGGCAGACGTGGGTGCTCGGTCATCTTCTCGGGCGGCGTCGGCCCTGATCTTACCGAACCTCGCACCCCACGTCGACGGAGCGCTCAACCGCCTGCGGCTCGCCCCGCGCGCCGCCGGCGGACCCGACGCGGGGACCGCCGGCGACCCCGGGCCGACTCCCTCGACGCTACGTCAGAAGGTGACGCCGAGGGGTTTGCGCAGGGCGAAGGCGAAGACCATGGAGAGGACGAAGAAGACGATCATCCAGGTCCACTCGCTCTCCCAACCGGGGATGCCGGCGTCGCCCGGGGGGTAGACGACGTGGATCGCGCGCACCGCCGAGCCGCGGGGCAGGGGAGGCTCGGCGGGATAGAGGAGCTGGTCGGCGAAGGCGGCGGAAGGACGGATCGGCGAGCGGCGGACGACGTCGTTCGATACCCGGACGCTCTTGCTGAGGCTTTCGCCGCCGATCTCGAGGTCGAGCTCGTAGTCGCCGGGCTCGACGGCGGCGATGCGCCAGGCGACTTCGTTCAATGCCGGCAGCCAAGCCGGTCCCGCCTCGACCGCCACTCCGGCAGGGGCGTGCAGGATGGCCTGCGGCCGGCCCGCGGCGGCGGCGAGCTCGACCTTCACCAGGGTGCTCTGGCCGGGGTCGAGGCCGCGGTAGCCGTAGTGAAATTGGAGCTGGGCGATGACCAGCACCAGGGGGACGATCATCCACAGGAGCGGCACCATGGCCAGGCGCAGGTAGGTCAGGTTGTGGCGCAGGATGTCGAGCTGTGCCCGCAGGATGGCGCGCGGGTTGTCGTTGAACAAGCGGATCTCGAACAGCCCGGCGTGGATCTTGCGCTTGACGGCAGCGAGCTTGTCCTGGTTGGAGGTGAGCTTGAAGACGTAGAGGATGCCGATCGCGGCCACCAGCGACACCACGGTGAGGCCGACGAGCGGATGAAGCCCGCGGAAGGGATAGAGCAGGCCGTCGAAAAGAGGGCGCAGGAACGAATTGATCATCGACATGGCGGTGGTCGGGAGATGACGGGCAGTCTAGGAAATGTAGCCCAATCCCTGCAGGCGTTTCTTGATTTCCTCTTCCGAGTCCGCGTCCTCGAGCTTGGCGAGCTCTTTCTCCAGCGCGTGGGTGATGAACTCTTCGGCCGAGGAGTACCCGGCGATGTCGGCGTAGCGCTTGACCTTCTTGACCAGGTCGCTGTCGAGCTTGACTTTGGTCGATCCGAACATGGTGATCACTTCTCCCCTGGGTCGGCGGTGGCGGGGAACCCCTCGACCCCGAGCTCGGCGAGGATCGACGCCGCCAGGTTCTTGAGCTCGGTGGCCGGCCGTTTGAGCGGCCGGCTGGTCAGGAGGATGCCCGGCACGGTCTCGTGGTCCATGCCGTGGTCGCCGGTCCACTCGCCGTCGTTGTCGGTGAAGACCTCCGGCGGCACGCCGCCGAGGGACGAATCGTCGGCACCGCCGGTGCCGCGAGCGAAGCCGATGATCAGATCCGGGCCGACGTCGATCGCACCGCGATCGCGGTAGACCTCTTCGCGGCGGTAGACCTTGGTCACCGCCGGCTGGCCGGTCGCCGGGTCGATGGTGGCGAGGAGCTCGGCGGCGATCTCCTCCATCAGCGCCCTGCGCTCGGCGGGGGGCACGATGCCGTCGCGCTCGCGGCCGGCGAGGTTGACGTAGAGGCCGTTCAAGCCGACGGCGTAGGCCCGGGTCCTGGACCAGTCGATGTTGGCGAAGAAGCCCGGATCCTGGCTCAGATCGGGGTTCTTGACCGCCAGGTAGCCGCGCTCATAGAGCCAGGTATTGAGGCTCATGCGGCGGCGCAGGGAGGCGAAGCCGTGGTCCGACATGACGATCAGCAGGGTGTCGTCGGCCATGTGGTCGAGGGTGTAGCCGACGATCTCGTCGGCCTGGCGGTAGAGCTCCTCGATCACCCCGGCGAAGGGGGCGTCCGCCACCGGGTCGTAGCGCGGATGCTGCCTATCGATGGCGCGGAACATCATGTGGGAAACCTGGTCGAGGTTGCCGAAATAGTAGAAGAGGAGCCCCGACGTGAAGTCGGCCAGCACCGGCTCGTACTGGCGGCGGATCTCGTCGCCGGCGATCTTGGCCTGGGCGAGAAACTCCCGGCGGTCGAGAACCCCGGCCTTCAAGGCCTGCACGTCCTCGGGCATGCCCTGGGTGTAGAAGCGGCCGCTGCGGCGCGCCAGCTCGGTGGCGTAGTCCTCCGGCGTCGAGATCGGGATGTCGGGCGCCAGCGGGTCGAAGTTGATCGGCGATACGTAGAGCTGGAGCTCGGGCCGCAGGGCCTTCAAGTAGAAACGGCACATGCCGTGCAAGCTCTGGGTGGGAATGAGCTCGAAGGTGACCGGTACCCAATCGCTCCACTCCCCCACCTTCAGCAGGCGCTCCTCGCTCCCGACCACCAGCTTGGCGATCGGCTCCTCGGGGTCGGGGTAGAGCTCGAAGTCGGCGGTGACCTCTTCTTTCTCCACCAGGAAGGGATTGTCCGGCCCGTGCAGCTCGGCGTGCACCACGCCGTCCTCCTCCCAGGCCTCGTAGATCACCCCGCCGGAGACCTGACGGTCGGCGGCGAAGAGCTCGGAGGTGTAGTAGGAGAAGATTCCGGGCGAGCCGAGGATGTCGATGGTGCCCATGCCGCTGAGCTCGCGACTGGCGCTGCCCGAGGGCGGAAAGTTGGCCGGCATGCGGATGATCGTGGTCTCGACGCCGCGACGCTCGAGCACGCTCCAGAAGGGCTCCCCCTTGCGCAGCAGCTCGATCTTGCCCGAGCCCAACGGGATCTGCCACTTGCCGAGCTTGAGCGTGCGCTCGGACGACTCGGCCTTGCTGGTCGAGAACTCGGGAATCATCCGCTCCGGATCGCGGTGGATGAAGTCGAAGATGCCGTGACCGCCGGCGTCCATGCCGGTGATGAAGTTCGACCAGGCGACCGGGCTCAGGGGCGGCACCGAGGTGCCGAGGGGGCCGAATCGGCCGCTCTCGGCCAGGCGGGCGAAGTTGGGCATCGCCCCCGTTTCCATGAAGTGCCGCGCCAGGCCGTAGTCCATGCCGTCGAAGCCGAGGACGATCACCTTCGGTCCGCCGTCGCCCTGTCCGCCACCGCCGCAACCCAGCGCCAGCACGAGAGCCGCCACCCCCAAGGAAGGCTTCGCCCGCTGCGCCCGGGACCACGCCGCGCGCAGGACGTTATGCACCCGGCCGCCACATGGCCCCGGTGCTCGCCGTTGTCTGCTCATGGCCGGGCCTCCGCGCGACGTTTCTCGCCTCGCTTGGGTTTTCGTTTCTTGCCGCCCTTCGACGCCGGGGGCGGGGAGGGACGGCCGCCGTTGTGAAGCGGCGGCCGGGCGAAGAGGGCCTTGCCGTCCATGTGCGCCGGCGGCTCGACGCCGAAGAGGCGCAGGGCGGTGGGGGCGATGTCGATCAGGGCGGGGTCGTCGTCGTCGATCGGATGGTTGCAGAAGAAGACTCCCGGCACCAACCGCGGGTCGATGCAGTGGTCGCCGCTCCACGCCTTGACGTTGTCCTCGATC
>RFGL01000234.1 GCA_003697015.1 Acidobacteriota bacterium
GAGCGCGCCCGCTCCCCCCACCTGTGGCGCAAAGAAGGCGGCGAATGGCGCCTGCGCCACCCGGTGTGGGAAGCGGGATGAATCGCCCGACCTCAACCGTCTAAGGCGCCTGACAGGCGCCGTCGGCTTCAATCCACTCGACGGCAAGCCCCGGTTGGCATCCGTAGGCCCCGGCGTCGAAAGAGAATCGATTTCCAGAAGTCGAAAGGTAACAAAAAGCCTTACCGAACACCTGAATCAGATTAGACGATCGGACCGTTTCCCATGCCGGCGCAGATAGGTCGCCGGAGTTACGGCTTGCGCCGGCGCAACGCTTATGCTTTCTAAGGAGGTTCCCATGTTCTCCCATCCGCCACGGCGCCTTTCGTACGACGCCATCTCCCGACGCGCCCTGATCACGGTCGCCATCTGTCTGCTCGCCATGGCGGCTTCCGCAGTTTGCGCCGACGATCTCCCGCCGCCACCGCAGATCGAGGCGGCGGGAGCCCGCTACTTGAAGCTGGTGGCGCAACCGTGGTCGCAGCCGATCGCCCTGCAGGTGCTCGGCTTTCCCTGCTCGTTCTTCACGTCTCCCTGCCCCGGCGTCGATTGCCCGGCCGTCGACTGCGTGATCGGCTACGTCCAGCCTGACGGTCTGCTCGGCCCGTCGCCGATCTTTCGCCCCTGGGAAGAGTGGGGCACGGTCTTCGTGCGCGGCGCGGAGATCGTTCCCGACGCCAGCTACACAGCCCGGGCCGTCGACCCGATCCAAGGCCCGGGACCGGCGTTGGCGGTGGTCAAGACCTACCGCTGGGGCGACACCGACGGTGACTGCGACGTCGACATGGCCGACCTCAACTGCATTCTCGACGCCTTCGCCGGCAACGTTTCCGGGGCCTGCACCCTGCAGTCTGCGGACCTCCGACAGACCGCCGATCCGTGCGAGCCGCCCGATCAGCTGGTCAACATCTTCGACCTGCTCGCCGCCCTCGATGGCTTCGCCGGCGCGCCCTTCCCCTGCCCCTTTCCCTGCTCTCCCCGCCTGACCGCCATCAGCCCGGCGATCCAGCGCGTGCACGATCTCCTCACCCTGCGGGGCGAGGGCTTTGGCAGCTTCGTCGCCGGCAGCAGCCGCGTCGTGGTCTTCGACGGCACCACGACCTTCGAGGCCGGAACCCCCGAGGTCTGGCGCGACGATTTCATCCAGGTACGGATGCCGGTCGGCGATCTGATCGGCGGCAGCCCGACGCCTCTGAGCGACGGTCAGCTCTTTCTCAAGGTGGAGACCGCCGGCGGTCCGACCAACTTCCTGAGCTTGCGCCTCGCCCAACCCCAGAGCGCGCTCGCCTTTCGGGAGTTGACCCAGATCGTCGGCGACCGCGACGTATCGCAAGTCCTCGGCAGCCCGAGCTTCAACCTCGCCCGCACCAAGGACGGCGAGGTCGGCGACGTCGACGGCGACGGCCGGCCGGACCTGATCGACAACAACTCCAACAACCGCCGCAACTCAACCCATGGGGTGGTGCGACTCAACCAGGGCGACGGCACCTTCGCCGCCATCGAGCTCGAGCCGATCGACGCCTTTGACATGGGAGGTCCCTTCTTCACCACCATCCGTGCCGGCGGCACCTTTATCGGTGACGCCGTCACCTATGACTCAGACCTGGTCGACTTGACCAACGACGGCCTCCCCGAGCTGGTGCAGGCCTTGGCTGGCGCACCAACGCACAAGATCCGGGTGCTGTTCAATCTTCGGGGCAGCGGCTTCGTAGACCTCACCCGGAGCTGGATCACCAGCCCGCAGGGGCCTCCCGGCTTTCCCGACGACGTCGCCCATACCGACGTCGACCAGGACGGCTTCGTCGACGTCGCCGTCGGCCTGCGGTTCACCAGCTCGGCCCAGATTCTTCGCAACCAGGGCGGCAGCACTTTCGCGGCGCCCATCACGGTCTCGATTACCGACGATCCGGCCCCCGATCCGACAATCGAGGCCCAGGCCCGCCATGGGGCGGTCGGAGACGCGATCCAGCAGCGACTCACCGCCTCCAATCCCTCTGTGCACGACGTCTTTTTCGTCGACGCCGACGTCGACGGCCTGCCTGACGTGGTGCTGGTCGACGAGAACAGCCGCTCCCAGCTCTTCTTGAACGACGGCGCCATGCCCCCCAGCTTCGTCCCGCGCCAGAAGTTCCGCGGCTCGGGCTTTCTGAGTTTTGCCGGCGAAGCCGCCGACCTCAACGCCGACGGCCTGCCGGATCTCGCCATCGTCGGCAGCACCGGCGTCGCGGGACTGGCGGACCTCTACCTGAACGACGCCTCGAATCCGGGCATCTTCACCCGGGTGGCCCTGCCGTCGCCCGGCCCGGGCTTGCTCTACGACCTGGAATTCGGCGACCTCGACCTGGACGGCGACATCGACATGATCGCGGCGTCGATCGTCCGCAACGCTGAGCAGGCGATCGTGATCTGGCTGAACGACGGCGGCGGCGGCTTCACCGAGCTCACCGCCGGCGGGGCGAGCACCGTCCTACCCGGCCTCGCTCCCTACGAGCGGCTCTCCGCCGACCTGATCGATTTCGATCTCGACGGCGATCTCGACCTCTACGTCACCGGCGCCGACGGCCAGTCGGTACAGGGTGGGGGATTCGGCATGGTACCCAATCAGCTCTTCGAGAATCTGGTCATTCCTTGACCTCGGAGCGGGCGTCCGCCATCCGTCAGGCCAACGCCACCGCCA
>RFGL01000235.1 GCA_003697015.1 Acidobacteriota bacterium
CGGGCCGGCGGCGGCAGTCGGTAGGCAGCGGGCACCGGCTTGAGCGGGCGGATGAGCCAGCGGGGCCGGCGGGTGCCGTCGGGGGAGTGGTCGAGGGGGGAGCGGGTCTTGGCCAGCCAGCGCTCGAAGGCGCGGCGGGACTTTTCGACGTCGACGGCGACGTCGCCGGGCCGCTCGCCGGGCTCGGCGCGGCGTACCCGTACCGCCTGGTGCCAGCAGTGCATGCCGGAGATCGGGTCGGGCTGGACCGGGAAGGTGAGGTTCTGATGCACGCCGGCGTCGGTCCACCACAGGCGGCGGGTGTCGGGGTCGCTGGAGGCGTAGGGGCGCACGCCGCGCTGGCGCTCGAGGCGCCAGCGGGTGCCGTCGCGGTGCAGGCCGACGGTCGCCATCAACTGGCGTTGTCCCTCGCCGGCGTGGCCGCTGAGCTTCCAGCGCCCCATGTGGTGGCTGCAGGCGACGATCCCCGGGCGGATGCCCTCGGTGACCCAGGCCTTGACCACGAAGTGGCCGATCTCGGTCTCGACGCGCAGCAGCTCGCCGGTGGCGACGTCGCCCAGGCGGGCGGCGTCGCGGGGGTGGAGCCACAGGGGGTTGGTGTGGGCGATCTCGTCGAGCCACTTGGCGTTGGCGCTGCGGGTGTGGATCTGCACCGGCAGGCGGAAGGTGGAGATCAGCACCAGTTGATCGTCGGCCAGGGCCTCGGGGTGGACGTGGCTCTTGAGGTAGGCCGGCACGGCGTGCTCGGGCCAGCCCCAGCGGGCGAGGGTGGAGGAGTAGAACTCGAGCCGGCCGCTGGGGGTGGGAAAGCCGCGCCGCACCGTGCCGTCCACCCGAACGCCGGCGGCGCGGCGGCCGTCGCCGTCGTCGTCCGGGGTGCCGGTGGGTGCCAGGTTGGGGGACGGCGGCGCCGGGGCGCGGCTGTAGACGCGGCCGAAGCGATCTTCGGCAACGTCCTCGAGCTCGTCCGCCGGCACCTCCTCTTCGTACGCCGGGCCGACGCCGGCGGCGACCTCGAAGGCGCCGTAGCGGCGCATGTACGCAAGCGGCGTCAGCCCTTCCGCCGCCGCCTTCTCCGGCAGGCCGGGCACCGAGTGTTCGAAGATCCAGCCGTAGTACTCGTCGACGCTCAGCCGTTCCCCCGGCCGCTCCTTGGATTCGACGAAGGGGCGGATGCCGAGGGAGCCGTCCGGGTCGATGCGCCAGCTCAGCTCGAGCCAGAATTCGTTTTCCTCCCACACCTCCCCGGGGTTGACCTGTCGGCTGTCGGTGACGGTCTCGCCCTGCCGCTCGCGGGCGGCGCGCAGCACCGGCTGGCGGAAACCGAGCCACTGGCCGTCGTGGGTCTCGTAGGAGTGGAGGTCATGGCGCTCGGAGGCGTGGCCCATGGGCAGGACGTAGTCGGCGAAGTAGGCGGTCTCGTTCCAGGTCGGCGTGAGGGCGACGAAGAGGCCGACTTTCTCTTCGTCGCTCAGCATTTCGATCCAGGAGAAGCCGTCCGGGTTGGTCCACACCGGGTTGTAGACGCGGGTGAAGTAGACCTCGAGGCGGCCGCGGCCCTGGCGCAGCAGGTGGGGCAGGAGAATCGACATCTCGTAGGTGGCGAGGGGGTACTCGAGGGGCCAGTTGAGCTCGTTCCATTGCTCGGGGTGGCGCGGCAGGCGGATCGGCCGAGGGACGAATTTGTTCCACGCGTTGGGGTAGGTACCGCCGGGGGTGGCGACCGCGCCGAGGAGGGCGTTGAGCAGGAAGAGGGTGCGCGCCACCTGCCATCCACCCTCGTTGCCGGCGGTGGCGCTGCGCCAAGTGTGGGTGGCGAGGCGGGTGCCGGCGCCGGCCACCACCTCCGCTACCTGGCGCAGGACGCCGGCATCGACGCCGGACTCGGCCGCTGCGTAGTCGAAGGTGTAGCCCTCGTACTCGGCTTGGAGCATGCGCAGGAAGTTGTCGAAGGTGACCTCGAGCCCGGGGTGGACTTCGCTCAGGTACTCCCGCCAGTTCCACCAGCGCTCGACGAAGTCGCGGTCGTAGCGCCCGGTCCGGATCAGGTGGTTGGCGATCGCCAGGTGGATTGCGGCCTCGGAGCCGGGCCGCGGCGCCAGCCAGTAGTCGGCGTGGGTGGCGGTGTTGGACAGCCGCGTGTCGAGGACGACGAGCTTGGCGCCGCGCTTCTTGGCCTCCATGATGCGCTGGGCGTGGGGGTTGAAGTAGTGACCGGTCTCGAGGTGGGAGCTGACCAGGAAGATGACGTCGGCCCGCGTGTGGTCCGGGCTCGGCCGGTCGGCGCCGCACCACAGCTGGTAGCCCGTGCGGGCGCCGGCGGAGCAGATGTTGGTGTGGGAGTTGTGGCCGTCGACCCCCCAGGCGGCGAGCAGGCGCTCGGTGAAGCCGTCTTCCCCCGGCCGTCCGACGTGGTACATGATCTCGTTGTGGCGCTTCTCCTCGAGCGCCTTCCTCACGCGGCCGGCGACGTCGTCGAGGACCTCGTCCCAGCTCACCCGCTGCCATTTCCCCTCGCCGCGCGCCCCGACCCGTTTCAGCGGATGGAGGATGCGGTCGGGGTCGTTGATCTGATTGAGGGTTGCCGGCCCCTTGGCGCAGTTGCGGCCGCGGGAGCCGGGGTGCTCGGGGTTGCCTTCGAGCTTGCGTACCTCCAGGGTGACCGGGTCGACGTAGGCCAAGAGTCCGCAGGCCGACTCGCAGTTGAAGCAGGTGGTCGGCACCAGCATCGAGCGCTTCTCCACCCGTTCCGGCCAGGCCCGCGAGTCGAGCTCGACCCAATCGTCCCAGCGCTCCTTGGGTGGATAGGCGGCGAGATGGCCGCCGCTGGGGCCGGGATAGAACGTCTCGTCCGGCGTCTCGCTCCGCCGGCGTCCCGCTCGCCTCCGCTCTTTACCTTCGCTCACCGTCTCTCCTGATTCTCCGTGCCGCGCGGGTGGTTTTCGCGTCCGTGGCCGGTGCTCGCTCGCTCAGAGGACTCGGTACGGGCTCGTGTTTCCGTGGGGTCGTCTTGGATAGGTCGTGGATCGGGTCATAGTGCCTTTCGTCGTCTCGCTTCGCTCGCTGCGCTCGGTCCCCGGCCGCTCGGGTGGTTTTCGCGTCCGTGGCCGGTGCTCGTTCGCTCAGCGGACTCGGTACGGGCTCGTGTTTCCGTGGGGTCGTCTTGGATAGGTCGTGGATCGGGTGGTAG
>RFGL01000020.1 GCA_003697015.1 Acidobacteriota bacterium
CCCGAGGGCAGCTTCCCGGCCTTCTCCTGGGGCCGCGACTACACCTTCCACTTCACCAATCCCGACCGCTGCCTCGCCGGCACCCCGCCGGAGAACTGCTGGAACGACGCCACCCACCCGGACGGCATCTTCCGCTCGGTGAAGGAGTCGATCAACGTCTTCTTCTACCCCCACCTCGACTTCGTCAGCCGCCGTCTGCGCGAGGTGCCGGCGGCGGCGCCGGCGCCGGCCTGCGCTCCCGAGGAGCGCGCCGGCGCGGTGGTGCTCGCCGCCGCCGGCAAGCTCTACCAGATCGGCGGCGTCGACGCGAAGGACCGCATCTCGAAGGAGGTCCGGGTCTACGACGTCGCCGCCGGAACCTGGCAGGCCGGCCCCGACCTGCCGGTGGCGGTGACCGGCGCCCAGGGGGCGGTGGTGGGGGAGAAGCTCTACGTCGCCGGCGGCTTCACCGGCCGCCGTCGCCGGCGCCTGAGCGGCGCGGTGCAGGTCTTCGACCTCGAGACCGGCGCCTGGCACGAGCACGACCACCCCCTGCCCGAGCCGGTGGCGGAGGGCACGGCGACGGCGGTGGGGGAGTCGATCTACGTCGTCTCCGGCCGCCGGGCGGCGTCGCGTCGCGGCCGCTTCGAGCTCAGCGACGCGGTGCAGATCCTCGATACGAAGAGCGGCGGGTGGCGCGCCGGCGCCCCGGCGTCGATGCCGGCGGCCGGCGCCAGCGCGGTGGCGGTGGGCCCCACGATCTACGTCTGCGGCGGCCTCGACGACCGCGGCGACGTCAGTTCCCGCACCCTGGTCTACGAGGTCGCCAGCGATCAGTGGGCCCTCGGTCCGGACCTCCACCGCCCCGCCTACCAGGCGACCATCGGCCGCCTCGGCGACGCCGTCAAGCTCGCCGGCGGTCGCGGCGAAGCCGGCGGCCCGCCGGTGGAGACGGTGCAGGAGCTCCTCTTCGACCGCGACGAGACGGGCGCCCTCGCGCCCGGGGAGTGGCGCCCCGCCCTGCCCCAGGCGGTGGCCAGCGCCGACAGCGGCGCCGCGGTTCTGGGCGGCACCCTCTACGTCGTCGGCGGCCGCGTTCGTGCCAGCGCCGTCGACGACGCGGGGAGCCCCAGCGCTCTGGTCCAAGCCTTCCATCCCCAGAGCGGTTGGCATACCTGCCCCGGGACCCCGGCCTTCACCGCCGATACGGTGCTGAACGACGCCGGCTTGACCCAGGGGCCGAAGCCGCTCGCCCCCGGCGCCCGGGCGCTCTTGATCGGCTACCACCTCGGCGCTTCGCCGGAGGAGGTGACGATCACGGTCGGCGGCAAGAAGGCCCCGATCATCGCCATGGGGCCGCAGGTGCCGCCCGAGGGGGGCGACCAGCGCATCGTCTTCCAGGTGCCGGAGTCGGTCGAGGCGGGAACCGCCGAGATCGAGCTCGAGCGCCAGGGGGCCGAGCGCCAGGCGCCGCCGGTGACGGTGGAGATCCTGCCCGCGTCGCCGGGGCTCTACTTCTACAGCTTCGGCGAGACCCGCGAGGAGACCTTCCTCGACCGCGGCCCGGCCCTGGCCTGCAACGAGGACGGCACCTTGAACTTCGCCGATCAGGCGGCGGCCCCGGACCAGACCGTAGTGCTCCTCGCCACCGGCCTTCGCTGCGCCGATCCCGCCGACCTCGACGTCTGGATCACCCGCGCCAACAATACCGGCCGGCGCAAGGCGACGGTGCTGGGGATCAAACCCCAGGAGGGGGTGGTCGGCGCCGATCAGCTGATCGTCAAGCTGCCGGACGGCGGCATCCAGTTCTCCAACAACGTCACCGTCCGCTGCCAGTACAAGCACGACAAGGAGTCCGTCGACAGCAATCGGGTGGTGATTTCGATCCGCAAGGAGGCCAAGCGGCCGGAGAAGCCCTGGCCCTGCCAGTACGGCTTCGTCTTCGTCTTCCCCGAGCTGCTGGCGCCTGCTGAGTGAGGGAGGATCGATTCCTTGCCCGAGGGCTCGCCATCGTGATAGGCAATGGGCAACGAGATCCCGTCAGATTCTCGATGGCCGCCCGCCGTCGAGCAGCGGGCGCCGGGCCATCCGGCGCCCGCCGTGACGGCTGAAGGAGGTGAGCCGTGGCCTGGAAGAAAGCACCGCAGTGGCTGGTCGAGGCCTTCGCCGAGCTGCCCCTCGACGATCCCCTGGTCGAGCGGCGCAAGATGTTCGGCTATCCGTGCGCCTTCGCCAACGACAACATGTTCATCGGCCTGCACGAGGACCGCCTGGTGCTGCGCCTGCCGGAGGAGGATCGGGAACGCTTTCTCGAAACCTACGACAGCGAGATCTTCCAGCCCTTCCCCGGCCGTCTGATGCGCGAGTACGTGATCGTTCCCCACGACTTGATCCAACGCCGCGAGGAGCTGGCGCCGTGGATCGAGCGCTCGATGCTCTACGCCGCGTCCTTGCCGCCGAAGAAGAAGAAGAGGACGAAAAAGGCGAAGCGCCCGGCCGGCTAGGCCGGCGTCCGCGATCGGAGGCCGCAGGATGATCCCCAACGAGCTCGCCGCCCTCAAGCCCAACCGCCAGCAGACCCTGGAGCTGGTCGCCGACCTGAGCCAGGAGCAACTCGACTTCTCCCCCGCCCCCGGCCGCTGGTCGGTGGGGGAGGTGCTCGACCATCTGATCCTGACCGAGGCGATCAACCGCGCCGACGTCGAGGAGCTGATCGCCCGCGCCGAGGCGGGGGAGAGCACCGTCCTGCGGCGCACCTTCGCCGATCTCGACGTGTCGATCGCCCCCATTCCCAAGCGCCTGCTGCCCCTCTTCGAGATCCCTTTCAGCCTGATGAGCGCCGTGACCCCCAAGTCGGTGACCGAGCGCCTGGCGGCGGCGCGCTGGATCCCGTTCAAGAATCCGGAGGCCGCCACCCCCCGCCCGGGACGGCCGGGGGAGGAGCTGCGCCGCGAGCTCGAGGCCTCCTGCGACGCCCTGGTGCAGCTGATCGAGGCGCACCCGGACCTCGACTACGCCAAGCTGATCATCCGCCATCCCCTGCTCGGCACGAATAGCGTCGTCGACCTGCTGCGTTTCGTCGTCAACCACGAACGACGCCACCGCGAGCAGATCAAGGACGTGATGAACCACACCCGCTTCCCCTGCGGCTGACGCCTCCGGCGGCCGGGAGGCCGGCGCCGGGGGGCCGGCTAGGCGGCGCTCGCCAGGATGACGTCGGCGGCCTTCTCGCCGATCATGTAGATCGAGCTGACGATGAAGAAGCCGGGGATGCGGGGGAAGACCGAGGCGTCGACGATGCGCAGGCCGGGCACGCCGTGGACGCGGAAGTCGCCGTCGACCACGCCGCCGGCCTGCGGCGGGCCGATCGGGCACGAGCAGGAGGCGTGGTGGCCCCAGGCCCGGTCCTTGACGAAGCGGCGCAGGTCGTCGTCGCTGGCGCAGTCTTCGCCCGGCAGCTCCTCCTCCTCGATCAGGTGCCCGAGGCGCGCGGTCAGGCGGCGCACCAAGCGGATGCCGGCGACCACCGACTCGAGATCCTCGCCCTCCTCGTCGGTGCCTTCGTCGAAGTAGTGGAAGTTGATCTCCGGCACGTCGCGCGGATCGGCGGAGGCGAGGCGCACGCGGCCGCCGCGGTTTCGGGTATGGGCCTTCAGGATCGCCCAGGTGAGGTAGTTGGGATGGTCGGGGAAGAGGGCGGAGTAGCCCGGGAAGTAGCCGCGGAAGAGACCGAGGAGAGCGAAGACGAAGAGGTCGGGCAGCGGGCGCTCGGGCAGCGAGCGCTCGATCACCGCCAGCACCGCACCGTTGGTGGCGTAGACCCCCTTGCGGCCTTCGGCCCAGCGCCGGTAGAGGGGATCGCCGGCGGCGAAGCGAGCGCCCTGGAGCACTTCCCAGTCTTCCTTCATGCGGTTGACCACGCCGACCTCGTAGCGGTCCTGGAGATTCCTTCCCACCCCCGGCAGCTCCCGGCGTACGGCGATGCCGTGACGCTCGAGCTCGTCGCGCGGGCCGATGCCGGAGAGCATCAGCAGCTGGGGGGTGTTGAAGGCGCCGCCGGCGAGGATCACCTCCCGCCGGGCGCGGGCGGTGCGCAACTCCCCCGCCTCGCCGCGCGGCGGCGGGTGGGCGCGGTAGAGGCGGCGGCCCTTCAGGTATTCGACGCCGGTGGCGGCGTTGCCCTCGTCGAGGAGCACCCGGGTGACGAGGGCGTCGAGCTCGATCGTCAGGCGACCGGGGTAGCGCCGCTCGACCTCGCGCAGGCGCTCGCGGGTGCCGGTGCGGGCGTGGTCGCGGGTGGTCAGGGGGGGATAGCACAGGCCGACCGCGTCGTCGCGCACGCGCCGCCAGTCGTTGGGATCGAGCTGCGACTCGAGGGCCCGGCGCGCCCCGGCCAGGGGCCGACCCAGCTCCGCCACGGCGGCCTTGATCGACCGGGCGAGGACCTCCACCAGCTCGCCGTCCTTGAGCGCCGCCTTGGGGATCGCCTTCTCGGTCGACAGCCAGCCGCCGAAGCCGTGGCGGGTGGGATTGAGGCTCAGCAGCCGGTGCAGCAGGCGGTAGGGCGGGCGGTGACGGCAGTCCTCCAGGCGCTCGAAGTAGCGCCGCATGGCCTCCGCCCGCCAGGAGGGATCGCCGGTGAGCTCGGCGATCTCGTCCCAGTCGCGGTTGTGGGGGCAGACCAGGATCATGGCGTTGTGGGCGGTGCAGCCGCCGAGGGTGCCGGCGCGCGGGTAGAGGACGCCGTCGACGCGCTCGCCCCGATGCTCCCGCCGGTACTTGGGGTCGCGTCGCTGCCGGCTCGGGTCGCGGTAGTGGCGGACGAAGACCTCCCACGCCAGGGCCTCGTTCTCCGAGGCGAAGGGATGGAAGACCGGCACCTGGTAGTCGGCGGGCAGGCGGGGGTGGTCGAGCTCGAGGGGGTCGCCGCCGGCCTCGAGCACCAGCACCCGCCGCCCGGCCTCCGCCAGGCGGGCGGCCACGGTGCCGCCGCCGGCGCCGGAGCCGACGACGACGTAGTCGAAGCGTGCCTCGTCAGCGCCCATGGCTACATCGTCTTGAGGAATTCGATCAGCGCCCGTTTGTCGGCGTCGGCCAGCTCGCTGCCGTACTCGTGGCCGCGGTCGACCACCAGATCGGGGCATTTGCTCAGGGCGAGGAGCTTCGGCGCCAGGGGACGCAGGGCCGCCGCCGCCTCCTCGTCGCTCTTGCCTTCGACCTTCTTGAGCTCCTTGATCACCTGCGCCAGCACCTCCGCCAGCTCGAGCTTCTTGCGCGCGTCGGTGAGGTCGAGATCGAGGCTGCCGAGGAGGCCGACCGGGGTGCCGGCGGGGATCGGTCCGATCTCGATCATCTCCTTGTCGAAGAGCTCGAGCAGCCTTTCCAGGAAGTCGGGCAGGTACCCGCGGGCGACCCGCAGGTAGCTGGTCTCGGTGGTGCGGAAGATGGTTCCCGGCCGTTTCTCCGGCCATAGGAGCTTCTCGATCGAGTCGTCGAAGGAGCGCATGCGACCGGCGACCGACGGGTCGTTGACGAAGGTGCCGACCGAATTGTTGAGCAGGAAGGGGGCGGTCGACCACAGGCTGACCAGGGACGGGGAGCGGGTGTAGCCGCGGCCGCCGCCGGGCATGTCGTAGACGTCGTAGGACCCGGTGTAGGGGTTCCACACCTCGACCGGGCCCACCGCCGGCAGGCTCTTGAAAGTCTGGGAGCTGAAGTTGTCCCACACCTGCCCCGCCAGGGCGTTGGTGGCGAGGGCGGAGCAGACGTTGGTGCCGAGCTCGGCGACCGAGTAGCGGTGGTCGTTCGACAGGAAGTTGCCGTCGAGGAAGTCCTCCGCCAGCACCAGTCGGCGCATCTGCTGCTTGAAGTCGTCGCTCGCCGTCCACTCGTCGTACTCGGGGGAGAAGTAGTCGATGCCCGGCGGGGGCTCGGGCAGCTTGCTCGAGTGGCAGCGGGCGCAGTGGTCGGCGAAGACCTCCTTGCCGCGGGCGAGCACCGCCGCGTCGTCGCTCAGGTAGGCGGCGCCGCCGGGGGCGTCCTTGAGCAGGTGGGGGGAGGAGGCCTTGAGGAAGAACTTCGCCAGGTTGATCGCCCGGTCGTTGGTCGCCTGCCAGTAGGCCGAGTTGCGCTTCGCCACCGCGATCTCCATCGGCGACTGGGGCTTGCCGCCGACCAGGAGATTGAAGTGATTGACCCACTCCTGGTGGAAGGTGCCGATGTTGATGTAGACCCGGTTCAAGGCGCCGAGGATGCCGACCGAGTCGGAGCCGTCCTTGAGCACGTGCGGCGTCCACACCGCGTCCGGCGGTTCGAAGCTGCGCAGGGTGCCGATCGGCGGCGGGAAGGTGAGGTCGGGCAGCTGGTCGTTGTCGAGACCGCCTCCCGCCAGGGTCTCCCGGCCCCATTTCTGCGCCGCCAGCAGGCGCGGGCCGACCTGGTAGACGGCGTTCATGGTGCGCGGGTTGAGGACGCTGTCGGTGGCCACCAGGGAGGTGTCGAGGGAGCCCGGATAGGGGGCGTTGATCAGCTGCCAGACGAAGTTCGACGGATCGGGGTTGAAGGTGAAGATGCGGCCGATCCAGAAGTACTGGGCGCCGACGTTGGAGCTGACGTTCTCCCACGCCGGATTCTCCGGGTCGGCCGGCGGATTGACCGGATTGGGGCCGACGTGGCAGAAGGCGCAGGACATGCCGACGCGGTACGGCCGCACCAGGTCCTTGTCGTTGTAGTAGCTGGGATCGGTGTAGTAGCGCTCCGCATCCCAGCGGGCCGCCGCCTCCTGGTCGAAGTCCGGGTTGGGGAAGAGGCGCAGGCCCAGGACGCCGGTGGCCTCGCCGTAGAGCGAGCCCACCGGCAGGTTGTCGCCCCGCGCGCCGATCTTCACCCCGGGGTACTTGGCCGCGTTCTCGAACGGATCCGGCGGCCCCACCCGGCGGTCGAGCCACAGGCCGTAGCGCTCCGGATCCGGCGCGGTGGCCTGCTCGAAGCCGGGCTCGTTGATCAGCCCGAGGTAGGAGAATCGGTTGCTCCGGCGATTGGGCAGGCTGGGGTGGGAGGAGATGATCTTGAGCAGGTCGAAGACGCCGAAGCTGTTGTTGGCCAGGTAGTCCCAGAAGGCATCGTTGCCGGCGGTCCACACCAGCCAGGTGTTGCGTCCCTTGACCTCGTCCTCATCGAGGGCGATGCCGCCGTCCATCCGCTGGAAGTAGTCCTCGTCGGCCTGCGGCATGGAGTCGGCGGTGCGGCCGGCGGCCATCGCCTCGTCGACGATCGGACCGCGGCCGCTCTCTTCGGGACAGGCGAGGAGGAGGAGGGAGACGATGGCGAGGAGAGCGGCGCCGAGCGCCCGGTGGTCGTTCATGGTGGGCCTCCTGACGGCAAGAGAAGGATAGCGATGCAGCATGGACCGTCACGGCGCCCCCGTGCGCCGCCATCCATGCCCGCCCCACGAGCGCAGGGCCGGCGGGGCATCTCGTCGAGAGAAATGCTGTCGCTCAGCGTAACCGATCCCACCGCCCCTGGCAAGGGGCGTTGACCGGCGTCCGCTTCAGGGCAGCTCGACGGTCCACGGCGTGGGGGTGAAGCCGAGGACGAGGAAGGCGAGGGTGAGCCAGCCGAGGAGCCAGCGCCGGCGATCGAGGGGCCAGCGGTCGTCGGCGGTCGGGGGGTGGCGCGGGCCGAAGACGATCAGCAGCACCAGGATCAGAGACCAATGCCAGTAGCGGCCGGCGATCACCGCCACGATCGCCGCCCCGAGGAGGGCGATGGCGACGGCGTGGGCGCGCCGGCCGAGCATGGCGTAGAGCACGTGGCCGCCGTCGAGCTGGCCGATCGGCGTCAGGTTCAAGGCGGTGATGAAGATCCCCACCCAGCCGGCGAAGGCCAGGGGGTGGAGGAAGAGGGCCTGGTCGTCGGGGATCGGGCCGTGGATCAGGCGGCTCAGCAGCTGGAAGAGCAGCGGCTCGCCGAACCACAGGTTGGGCTCGCCCTGGGGAATCGGCTGCACCGTCGAGCGCTGGATGCCGACGACGGCGCAGGCGATGGCCGGGACCAGCCCGGCGAGGGGGCCGCTGGCGCCGATGTCGAAGAGCGCCCGGCGGTGGGGGATGCGCGAGCCCATGGCGATGATCGCCCCCATGGTGCCGAGGGGGGGCAGGGGCATGGGGATGAAGTAGGGCAGGCTGGCGACGACGCCGTAGCGCCGCGCCTGCAGGAAGTGACCGAGCTCGTGGGTGGTGAGGATGGTCATCACCGCCGCGGCGTAGACCGGTCCGCCGACCAGGAAGGTGGTGGCGCAGGTGAGCAGGAAGAGGCTCGCCGCCAGCACCCAGCGCCGGCGCGGCGGCGGCGGCTCGGGCTCGAGCACCCGCACCAGGATCGGCGGGCGCTGGGGCAGGAAGGGCTCGCGGTAGTCGTCCATCGCAGCGCTAGAGGGGGCGCGAGCGGCCGGGACGGGCGACGGCGGCGACGATCTCGGAGGGGTCGGGGGGCTCGGGGGTGAAGTCCTCCCCCGGATTGATGAAGCGGTCGCGCTCGATCTTGTACTGGGTGTCGTAGAGCTCGCGGTAGCGGCCGCCGCGGGCGAGCAACTCCTCGTGGGTGCCGCGCTCGACGATCTCGCCGTCCTCCAGCACCAGGATCTGGTCGGCGCTCTGGATGGTCGACAGGCGGTGGGCGATGACGAAGGTGGTGCGGCCGCGACGCAGGGAGCGCAGGCCGTCCTGGATCATCGCCTCGCTCTCGCTGTCGAGGCTGGAGGTGGCCTCGTCGAGGATCAGGATGCGCGGGTCGGCGAGGATGGCGCGGGCGATCGCCACCCGCTGGCGCTGGCCGCCCGAGAGCTTGACCCCGCGTTCGCCGACGACGGTGTCGTAGCCCTGGTCGAAGGCGGTGACGAATTCGTGGCAGTGGGCGATCCTGCCCGCCGCCTCGATCTCCTCGCGGCTGGCGTGGGGCCTGGCGTAGGCGATGTTCTCCGCCACCGTACCGTCGAAGAGGAAATTGTCCTGCAGCACCACCCCGAGGTAGCGCCGGTAGTCGCGCAGCCGCACCTGCCGCAGGTCCTTGCCGTCGACCAGCACCCGGCCGCGGGTGGGGCGGATGAAGGTCATGATCAGGCTCACCAGGGTCGACTTCCCCGCGCCGCTCGAGCCGACCAGGGCGGTGGTGGTGCCCGGCGCGGCCTTCAGGGAGACGCCGCGCAGCACCGGCGTGCCCGGCACGTATTCGAAGCTCACGTCCTCGAGGGCGATCTCCCCCCGCAGCTCGGGCAGCGGCTGGCGCTCGGCGTCGGCCATGTCCTCGGTCTCCTGATCGAGGATCTCGCGGATGCGGTCGAGGCCGGCGAAGGCCTCCGACAGCTGGGTGGTGATGGAGGAGATCTGCACCATGGCGGCGGCGACCATGCCGGTCAAGGTGATGTACTTGAAGAGGTCGCCCAGGGTCATGCCGCCGTCGACCACCGAGCGCACGCCGATCAGCATCATGATCAGGCCGATGGCGCCGAAGAGGAGGGACGAGCCGGCGCTGACCGCCGAGGTGGCGACGATAGTGCGGTTGACCAGCCGCAGCAGCTGGTGCACCCCCTTGGCGAAGACCCGGTCCTCGCGCTTTTCGGCGGTGTAGGCCTTGACCACCCGCACCCCGCCGAGGGCCTCCGCCAGGCGGCCGCTGATCTGCGCGTTGACCTCGTTGCGCTGGCGGAAGATCGGCCGCAGGCGGCTGAAGGCCCAGCCCATCAAGGCGCCGAAGGCGAGCAGCACCGCCAGGGTGACGGTGGTCATCTGCCAGTTGAGGTAGAAAAGGTAGCCCAGACCGACGCCGGCGGTGAGCAGGCCGCTCAGCAGCTGCACGATGCCGGTGCCGACCAGATTGCGGATGCCCTCGGCGTCGTTCATCACCCGGGCGATCAGGATGCCGCTCTTGGTGTGGTCGAAGTACGACACCGGCAGGCGCAGGACCTGCTGCTGGACGCGCTTGCGCATGTCGGCGATCGAACGCTGGGCGGCGAGGCTGACCAGTTGGGCGAGGGTGAAGGAGCTCGCCGCCTGCACCACCGTGGCGACGCCGACCACCAGGGCGAGGGTGGTGAGGAGCTCCAGGTCGCGGCGGCCGATGACGTCGTCGATGACGTGCTTGGAGGCCAGGGGCAGGACGAAGGCGGCGGCCCGGTTGACGAGGATCAGCACCAGGCCGATCAGGAGCCGCCAGCGGCGCTCCCACATCAGCTCCCGCGCTTCCCGCCAGACGCTCTTCAGGGCGGGCAGCTTCTTGGTGCCGGTTGCGGTCTGGTCGTCGCTCATCGTCGCCTCGTCGCGGGGCTGGCCCCGCCGGGGCACCCTACCGGATTTGCCGCGGCGGGCCAAGCACCGGGGGCTTGAGCTCGGCCGGGCGGAGCGACCACAATGGCGCCATGCGCTCGGTCCTCACCCTCGTCTGCCCGCCCGGCGGCGATCTCGACGCCGCCGCCGTCGCCGCCGCCCGCGCCCTCGCCGCCGCCGGCGCGCGGGTCGGCGACGCCGGCGTCCTGGCGCCGGCGACGGCCTGCGACCTGCCCTTCGACGACCTGGCGCCGTCCGCC
>RFGL01000236.1 GCA_003697015.1 Acidobacteriota bacterium
CGGGCCGATCCCGAGGCGGCGGCCGCCCGCGGCCGGGCGGCCGCCCGCCATGCTGCTCGCACCTATTCCTGGGAGGCGGTCAGCCGCGAGTACGAGGCGCTCTTTCACCATCTCGCTGGCGGCGGCGGGTCGTGATATCGTGCTCCATCATCATCGAGCTCGCACCTGGTGTTGGATGGCACGGCTGGGGCCCGTTTGGTTTTTTTGGTGCTTCTCTAGCGCCGGCCCATGCTTCTATGCCATAATGCGTGGAGAGAGACCGGAGCCACCCGCGATCGGAGGAGACGTAGCATGAGATTTCTACCTCGGTTCTTGCGCCGCGACCGCCCTCGCCTGCGCGCAGACGGCCGTCTGCGAAGCGAGCTATGGCTGGATCGCGACGACGCCCACCGGCGGATCGACAAGCGCCTCCGCCGCGGCACCCTCGACGGCGCGCGGGCGGAGAAGCTGCGCCAGCTGGTCGAGCACGGCCACCTGCGCTTCACCCTCGACCTCGACGAAGCGCAGACGGCGGCGATCGACGGCGCTGCCGATGCCCTGTGGCGCGACCGCCCGGCCGACGTCGCCTACGCCTGCCGCGGTCTGCCGATCCCCTTCGCCTACGGCGACGGCGCCGACCGGCGGCCGCCGTACCGCATCGCCGACCTCCACACCGCCTGCGACGCGGCTCTGCGCCTGGCCCTCGATCCCACCCTCTTCGAGTGGGTCGAGCTGATCTTCGGCGCGCCGGCGGTGGCGGTGCGCTCGTTCTACTTCGAGTGGGGTTCACAGGAGCTGCTGCACCGCGACCCGATGCGGGTGCCGGTGAGTCGCCCTCACCACCTGCTCACCGCCTGGATCGCTCTGGAAGACGTCACCGCCGAAAGCGGCCCGGTAACCTACATCCCGGGCTCTCATCGCTGGCCCTTCTACCAGCTGACCCCCAGCCGCATGCTGGTCCACCGCCCCCACGCCAGCCCCAGCGCGGCATGGGATGCGGCCCAGTGGCAGCGGGTCGGCGTCGAGCCGGAGGTCTTCACCGCCCGCCGCGGCGAGGTGCTGCTCTGGCATCACGGCCTGTTGCACGGCGGCGCCCGCCCGCGCGACCCGGAGCGCAGCCGCAAGAGCCTGGTGGTTCACTTCTCGACCCGGGCGACGATGCGCCGCCTGCGCCTGCGCTACCAGCTGCCGGCCGCCGACGGCACCCTGTCGACCGCCGAGCTGACCAGCGATCGCCTGCTGGAGCTCGACGGCCGTTGCGCATTCGACAGCCCGCTGCGCGTCCACGGGTTGCCCGCCGCCGCCCAGGAGCCCGCCCCCGCCCTCTTGTCGCGCCCGGCCTTGCAGCATGCGACGATGCTGTGAGCCCATTGCGATGCACAACTTGTTGTACAATCGCCAGCCGAGCTTACGATCTCGTCAAGGATGTGAACGAAGCCCATGCTGAAAGAGCGAGGCCGCGCCCTGGCCACCAGCATTTTCGTGCTCGATCTGCTGCTTGTCGGAGCCGCGTTCTTTCTCGCCTACTGGCTCCGCGCGAGCCTGCTGCCGGCCCTGCTGCCGGCGGCTTTCCCCATTCCCTTCTACCCACTCAAGACCTACCTGCCGCTGTTGCCGCTGGTGCTGGCGATCTGGGCGCCGCTCCTGCTGCTGAGCGGGCAGTACCGCTCCCACCGCACCATCCCGATCGATCGGGAGATCCGGGCGATCGTCAAGGTCTGCCTGTGGGGCGTCGGCATCCTCACCCTGAGCGTCTACGGCCTGCGCATCGATGCGCTGCTCTTGGGCGACGACGAGCTCAGCCGCCTGTGGCTGGTGCTGGTCGGTGCCTGCGCCGGCGTGCTGCTGCTGCTGGAGAAGATCACCCTGCGCACCCTGTCGCGTTGGGTGAGGCTGCAGGGCTACAACTACCGCACCATGTTGATCGTCGGCACCCACGAGGGGGCGATCTCCCTCGCCGACTCGATTCAGGATCACCGCTACTGGGGGTACCGCATCCTCGGGCTGATCGCCCATCCCGGCGCCGACGTCTCGAGAGTACCGCCGCGCTATAAGGTGCTCGGCACCATCGACGACATCCCCCGCATCGTCGAGTCGACGGTGGTCGACGACGTCCTCTTCTGCGTCGGCCGGCGCGACCTCAACCGGCTGGAGGACCTCTTCCTCGCCCTGCAAGAACAGGGCATCCGCACCCGCTTTGCTCTCAACCTCTTCCCCCACACCAAGGCCAAGTCGCGCCTCGAAGAGCTCGACGGCACGCCGCTCCTGACCTTCTCCACCACCCCGGAGAGCTGGCTGGCGCTGCTCGCCAAGCGTCTGATCGACGTCACCGTGTCGACCGTGCTGCTGGTCCTCGGCCTGCCGGTGGTGCTGCTGATCGCGCTGGCGATCAAGCTCACCTCGCGCGGCCAGGTGCTCTACCGCCAGACCCGCTGCGGCCTGAACGGGCGGCGCTTCACGCTCTACAAGTTCCGCACCATGATCGAGGGCGCGGAGGCGCGCAAGGGCGACCTGCTCCATCTCAACGAGATGGACGGCCCGGTCTTCAAGCTGCGCGACGACCCCCGGGTCACCCGCCTCGGGCGCATCCTGCGCCGCTTCAGTCTGGACGAGCTGCCCCAGCTGTGGAACGTGCTGCGCGGCGACATGAGCCTGGTCGGGCCGCGGCCGCCGATCCCCGACGAAGTCGCCCAGTACCAGCGCTGGCAGCGCCGGCGCCTGTCGATGAAGCCCGGGCTGACCTGCCTGTGGCAGATCAGCGGCCGCAATCAGCTCGACTTCGACCGCTGGATGGAGCTCGATCTGGAGTACATCGACTCCTGGTCGCCCTGGCTCGACCTCAAGATCCTCTTCAAGACCGTGCCGGCGGTGCTCAGCGGCCGCGGCGCGTCGTGACCCGCAGCGAGGCTCGGCGCGACCCGCCGCCGGCCGCCGGCCGCGCGCCTTGGAGGGGCACGTCTGGATCTAGCTCGAGAGCACCACGGCGCGCAGGCGGGTCGGGTCGAGGTCGAGCTGGTCGCAGAGGGCGGCTGCCGCCGGCGTGCCGTAGCGGGCGGCGAGGTGGGCGACCGAGAGGGCGCGCTCCTGCAGGGTGCCGGCCGGCCGGCAGGTGACGGCGATGCGGGCCAGGCGGCGCTGCCAGACGTCGTGGCGCCGGGCGACGGCGGCCGCCACCTTGGACGCCAGCTGGTCGAGGTTGCGCCCCACCTGGGCGGTGGTCTTCGCCAGCGGCCGCTCGAGGGTCGGGTCGAGGGCGAGGATGGGCTGCCGCAGTCCGGCCAGCAGCTCGTCGATGCGCCGCCGCACCGGGGTGACGACGTCGGCCCCGAGCTTGGCGGCCAGCAGTCGCTCGACGGGGGTGGCGAAGAGCTCGTCGAGGGATACCCCGAGCTCGTTCAGGTGCTCGACCTGCTTGCGCTCGAGCACCAGGGTCTGGGGCCGCAGGGCGGTCCACGGTGCGTCGATCCCCAGCACCCGGTAGGCCGGCGTCACCTGCGCCATGTAGGCCAGCTCGGAGGGGCCCAGGATCTGGAGGGTGGTACCGAGGAGCGCGTCCTGGATCGCCGGCCGCGCCAGCACGCCCGGGCTCACCGCCGCCGGATTGTCGTCGATCGTCTGCAGCAGCTGCTCGACCGGTGCCGCCGTCTGTTCGACGCCGCGCAGGGCGTAGGCGTCGTCCCCCCGCCAGACGATGCGCCGGCGTTGGTGACGGTGGAGCAGGAAGAGGGGGGAGACCCCGGGCTGGGGCGCCACCTGCAGCGGCAGGCCGCGGGCCTCGAGCGCCGCGTCGGCCTGGCGCTGGAGCTCCTGGTGCTCGGCCCGGGCTTCGACCAGACGGCGCAACAAGGGGCGCTCGAGGCGCTTGACGGCGGCATCCATCGAATCGAGCATCAGCGGCGCCCGGTGCCCCAGGAGGGCCACCAGCAGGCGGCAGAAGGCCTCGCCGAAGCGCGCGTCCGGGCGATAGAAGCGGCGGATCAGCCGCCAGGGCTCGGCGGCGAGGTCCCCGGGATAGAGGGCCTGGGCAGCGTCGAGCGCCGCCGCCACAGGGGCGCCGAAGGTGCGCATGCCGACCGGCATCAGGGGCGCCGGGTCCTCCCCCAGATCGACGCGTTCGACCGTCCCGTCGCCGGCCATGAAGGTGGCCTGCGCCACCTCCGCCCAGTCGTGATCCTCGGTCGCCACCCAGAAGACCGCCACCGCCGGCATACCGCGCGCCGTCAGGGTCTCGGCCCAGCGCACCGCAGCCGCCATCTTGGTGAGGGTGAGGAGGGGGCCGCCGAAGAGTCCCGGCTGCTGGCCGGTGACCACCACCCGGGTCTCGGGATCGGCGAGGCGGGCGGCGAGTTCGTCGGCCGCGGGGTGGCCGTAGGCGGCGTTGGCGACGGCGAGGGCGTCGGCCAGCGGCCGGCGCTCGATCGCTGCCGGCGCCGCCGCCGGTAGCTCGCCGGGCGGCAGGAAGCGCAGGGGCGCCAGCAGCTCGCGGTGCTCGCCGCGCAAATAGGCGGCCGGCAGGGGCGGCAGGCGGTCGCCCGCCAAGAGGTCGAGTTGCGGCGCCTCGACGGCAAGCTGGGGCGTGGGATCGTGGCTCACGGTCGGATCTCCTGGTCGTGGGAGGGACGGAGGTTGCCGCCGGCGCTTCGATGCGTCCGCGGGCGATCGGGTAACGCGGTCTCAGTCGCTCTTGTGGCCGATGATGATCAAGCGCTCGCTCTCCGGTCCGTGGGGCTCGCCGGCGAAGCTGCCGAAGACCGCGTCGGCCTCGAGGCCGGCCCAGCGCAGGCCGATGATCACCTCCTCGCGGGTGTAGGCCCGCACGCTCTCCAGGTAGGTGCGCACCGGCCGGCCGGGGGCATGGAGCCGCATGCGTTTGTTGATCCGCCGTCGCCTCTCGTCGTACCAGCGCTCGATCTCCACCCGCCGGCCGTGGAGCTCTTGGGTCTCCCGCGGCCGGAGGTTGGCGAGGACGTGATCGCGGTTGAGGAAGTCGATCAAGAAGCGCCCGCCGGGGCGGAGGACGCGGCGGATCTCTTCCAACACGCGGAAGTTCTCCCGCTCGCTCTCGAAGTAGCCGAAGGAGGTGAAGAAGTTGAGCACCCAATCGAAGACGGCGTCGCGGATGGGCAGGCGGCACATGTCCCCCGCCGCCGCCCTCACCCGCGGCGGGTGGGCGAGCAGGGTGACGGAGAGGTCGACGCCGAACACCCGGTAGCCGCGGCGGGCGAGGGCCGCTGCGTGGCGGCCGGCGCCGCAGGCCAGGTCGAGCACCGCCGCCGGTCGCACCCCACCGAGGTGGGTCTCGGCGAAGTCGACGTGGCGCTCCGCCTCCGCCTCGTCGCGGTGGGCATAGAGCTCCAGGTAGTCGGCGCCGAACCATTCCCGATACCAGGCCATGACGGCTGATCATACCCGGCCGGCGTCACGTCGCCCGGGAACGACGGCCGCGTCCTGTTCCGAGGTCGGCCGGCCGTGGCGGCCGGCCTCGGCCCAGGCTCAGCCGCCGGCACCTTCCTTGCAAAAAGGGTGTCGCCAACGGAGAGAAATCGCGGGCTACGACCAGGAGGGAACGATGTTCGACCGGTGCCACGTCATTCTCGCGTGCGGGCTGATGCTCGCCTTCGTCGCCCGGCCGGCGGTTGGGCAGGAGAGCTCGTTCGACGAGACCATCGACGTCGTCGAGGTGCAAGTTCCGGTGCGGGTGCTCAAGGGCGGCGAGCCGGTGCGCGGCCTGCGGGCCGAAGACTTCGAGATCTACGCCGGCGGCGAGCGCCAGGAGGTCGTCGACTTCGAGGTCATCGACGCCGGCCTCGGCAGCGAGCCGGGGCGGCAAGGGGAGGGGGGCGGCAACCCCGGCCGGCGCAACATGCTGCTGGCCGTCGACACCCTCTTCACGCCCTGGACCGAGCTGTGGCGCAACGCCCGGGGCTTCGAGCGGCTGGCCACGATGGAGCTGCGGCCGGGGGATCGGGTTGGACTGGCGCTGATCACCGGGGGCGGGGTCGAGATCTTCGCGGGCCTGACCGGCGATCCCGAGGAGGTGCGTGGCGGCGTGGCTCGGCTGGTGCACGCGATCGGGATCGCCAGCGGCGCTCCCGAAGCCATTCTGTCGGAGGTCCGTGGTGGCAAGATTCAGGACTTCTTCAACGTTTCCGGTCGCCCGAGCGGCGGCACCGCGACCCCGTTTCATGCCGAGGTCGTCGGTGGCGCCGCCTCTCTCGCCCTCGACTCGCTCGGCGAGTTGCCGGGAACTGCCACCCATTTCGTTTCCCGAACCTCGGGCTTCGCCCTCGCCGGCGAAGCGACCCGTGCCGGGGCCCTCTACGGATACACCGGCCAGGCGACCTCGCCCTACGTGTTCACGTCGGCGGACGGAGAGGTCTTCCGGGATCCGACGAAGGTCGCCCTTCTCGGCTCCACCTTACGGGACGTCCTCAACGATCGGGTCCGCGGCGCGTTTCAGGGCCGAACGACCCAGTTGGCGTATTCCCTGGCCGATCTCGTCACCTTGCTGCGCGACGTCGAGGGCAGCAAACACGTCCTGCTGCTCGGCAGCGGGCTCCCCGCCAAGGCTCTGGAGTCCCAGGCGGTCGCCGCCGCCCTGACGCCGATCAAGATGGTTTTCGCCCGCTACGGCTGGACGCTTCACACCATCGAGCTGGGCGGCGTCCCGTCGATGCTCGAGAATTCTTCGACGAGCGAGTGGGGCAGCGGCCTCTACGAGCTCGCCCGGATGACCGGCGGGGAGGCGCTGGAGAACTTCAACCGGATCGACCAGGCGGTGGCGCGGATCGAGGCCAAGACCAGCGTCACCTACCTGTTCACCATCCGGCCGAAACACCACGGTGACGGGAAGTTCCACCAGCTCCACGTCCGCCTGCGGGGCGGGCCCGGCGGAGCGAAGGTCAAGCACCGCAGCGGCTACGTCGAGCCGGGGAACGACGACAGCCCTCTGGGTCAGACGATGGACCTGCTGGCGGCGATTCTCGGCAGCGGGGAGCGGCGCGAGCTGCCGGCGGCGGTGCTGGCGCCTCCGCCGCCGCCGCCGGCGGACGCCGAGCTCAGCCGGGTGCCGGTGGTGGTCGAGGTGCCTCTCGCGCCCCTTCTCGACGCCGTCGAGGCGGCGCAGATCGAGGTCTACGCCTATGCCTTCGACCGGGGCGGCGGCGCGCTGGATCACTTCGTCCGCACGGTGAACCTCGCCCGCGCTTCCCTGCCGGAAGGCATGAGTCGGCTGCACGTGGTCGGCGGCCTGAGCCTGCCGCCGGGATCCCACCGCCTTCGCCTCGGCGTGCTCGATCGCGCCGGCCGGCGGACCACCCTGCTCACCGTGCCCCTGACCGTGCCCCGGCGACCCCTCACCGGCCCCTTCCTGCTGCCGCCGGTCTTTGTCGAAGGGGAGCCCGACGCCGTCCTCGCGGCACGCGCTCCGGGGGCGGCCGCAGCGGCCGACAGCGGGCCCTTCACCCTCGGCGGCAGCGCCTTCATGCCGGCGGTCGAGCCCCGGGTCGAAGCCGGGGCGAGCGCCGCCTTCGTCCTCACCGGCTACGGCGTTGCGACGCCGGACGTCGTCTTCGCCAGCCGGCTGCGCAACGGCGACGGCGAGCCGGTCGGCGGGGGCCGGATCCGCTTCCTGAGCCGCGCCGCCGCCGGCGACGCGCTGCAGCTCGTCGGCCGGCTCGACGTCGCCGGCCTCGGTCCCGGGCCCTATGAGCTCGAGATCACGGCCACCGACCGCGCCAGCGGCCTGCACGCGACCGGCGCGGCTCGGCTGTGGGTCGAGCGGCGGTGAGAGCGCCCGTGCCCGCGCGTGGAGCTGCGGCGGCGGGATAAACTTGCTGCGATGCTCGAGATCGGTTCCCTCGCCGTCGACCCGCCCCTGGTCCTCGCTCCGATGGCCGGGGTGACGGACCGCGATTTCCGCCTGATCGTGCGCCGCATCGGCGGCGTCGGCTTGGTGACGATGGAGTTCATCCAGGCCAAGGGGCTGGTGGGGGGCGACCGGCGGGTCCTGCGCTTGCTGCATTACGAGGAGGAGGAGCGGCCGATCTCGATCCAGATCTACGGCTCGGATCCGGACACCATGGCGGAGGCGGCGCGCATCGTCGAGGAGATCGGTGCCGACGCCTGCGACGTCAACATGGGCTGTCCGGCGAACAAGGTGCTCAAGGGCTGCGCCGGGGCGGCGCTGATGGCGGATCTGAAGCTGGCCGAGCGCATCGTCGACCGCGTGCGGAAGGCGATCACGATCCCGCTGACGGTGAAGTTCCGTCTCGGCGTCGACGACGGGCGGCGCAACTTCCTCGAGCTGGGGCGGATCTGCCAGGACCGCGGCGCCGACGCGGTGGCGCTGCACGCCCGCACCGCCCGCCAGATGTTCCGCGGCCGCGCCGAATGGTCGGAGATCGCCCGGCTCAAGGAGGCGCTCGACCTCCCGGTGCTCGGCAACGGCGACGTGCGCAGCGCCGCCGACGCCCTGCGCATGATGCGCGTCACCGGCTGCGACGGGGTGATGATCGGTCGCGGCGCCACCCGCAATCCGTGGATCTTCCGCCAGATCGCCGCCGCCCTGTCGCACGGCGCCGTGCCCCAGCCCACCCTCGACGACCGCCGGCGGCTGATCGTCGCGCACTTCCGTACCGTGCTGGAGCGCGACGAGCCCAAGCTGGCGCTCCACAAGCTGCGCACCTTCACCAACTGGTACAGCCGCGGTCTGCCCGATGGTCTCAGCCTGCGCCGTCAGCTCGCTCCGGCGAGGAGCGCCGAGGAGGTGTTGCGGGCGGTCGAGGCCCACTTCGACGCCCTCGAGCTCGAGGAGGTGGCGGCGTGAGAAACGGCCATCGACACGTCGTCGAGCTCGGCGCCGCCCCGGCCAGCGGCCTCGAGCAGCTGGCCGGGCTGGCCGAGAGCTGGGGGGCGAGCTGGCAGCAGAAGGGCATCGCCGGCGGCCATCTGACTCTGCCGGTGCGCGCCGGCCTGCGCCGCGGCCTGGTCGAGGGGGCGGTGTCGATCGAGGCGACGAAAGGCGGCAGCCGTCTGACCTTCGTGGTCGAGGACAGCTTCTACCGGGTCCACTACGCGGCGTTCTTCCTCGTCCTGATCGGCGGCCTGGGCGGGCTCTTCACCATGGTCGCCCCCTTCGTGCCTTCCCTCCTCCCCCTGCTGCCCCTGGCCATGCTGCTGGCGATCGGCGCCTGGTTCCTGATCGCCTCCCGCCTGCGCAGCCGCGGGCCGGAGGAGTTCTTCCACCTCCTGGTCCTCGCCTGCGCTTAGGAATCGGCTTCGGTCACCACCGCGGTGCCGTAGACCAGGATCTCCGCCGCTCCGGCCATCATCGACGAGGTGGCGAAGCGCAGGCCGACGACGGCGTCGGCGCCCAGCTCCCGTGCCTCCTCGATCATCCGGTCGAGGGCCTGCTCGCGCGACTCGGACATCATCTTGGTGTACTCGGGGATCTCGCCTCCGACCGCGTTGCGCAGGTGGGCGACCAGGTCCTTGCCCAGATGGCGGCCGCGGATGGCGCTGCCGCGGACCAGGCCGAGGGTGCGGGCGATGCGCCGGCCGGCGATGGTTTCGGTGGTGGCGATGATCATCGTTGTACCCCGCGGTAGCGATCGGTCCTGAGATCGCGGAGGCGGTCGATCAGGACGGAGAGGAAGAGCAGCACGAAGCCCCCGGGCAGGCCGAGGACGAGAAAGATCTCCAGCGGATCGCCGGTCTGGGAAAGGAACTTCCACAGCGCGAAGCCGCTGATCACCACGAACCAGGCGATCAGCACCAGCCAGCCCAGGGAGCGGGTCAGCAAGCTGCTGCGGGTGCGCGGCCATTCCGGCCAGACGTCCTCCGGCGGCTCGACGAAGCGGGTACTGGCGGCGTTCTCGCGCAGGGTCTTGAGATCCTCGTAGAGCGCTCGCAGCTCCGGGTCGTCCTCGAGCAGGATGCGCACCCTCTGGGCTTCCGCCTGCGGCAGCGCTCCGTCGAGGTAGCCGGAGAGCAGCTCTTCGTTGATCTTGTCGCTCCGAGCCATGCCTGCTCCTTCGCTGGATCAGCGGGCCAGCGCCCGCAGATCGTCCTGCAAGATCTGCCGCAGGCGCTTGCGCGCCGCGTGCAGGCGCGACATCACGGTGCCGATCGGGATCCCCAGGGTGGAGGCGATCTCGGCGTACGAGAGATCCTGATAGTCGCGCAGCACCATGATCTCGCGCTGGTTGTGGGACAGCTCCTTGAGCGCCTGCCAGATCAGGCGCCGCAGCTGGGCTCGCGCCGCATCGCCTTCCAGGTCGACCGACAGGTCGGTGAGCTCGAAGCGCCTGCCGTCCTCGTCGACCTGGTCGATCGAGTCGTGCTTGCGCACCCGCCGCCGGCGTCGCAGATCGTGGATCCTGTTGCGCACGATCTTGAACAGCCACGGGCGTACCGGGCGGCGCGGATCGAAGCGGTGGAGGGTGCTGAAGAATCGCAGCATGGCGTCCTGGGCGACGTCGAGGGCGTCGTCGCGGTTGCCGAGCAGTTGCAGCGCCAGGAAAAAGGCCGACCGCCGATGGCGCCGGGCAAGCTCGTTCTGGGCATCGTCGTCGCCGCGGCAGGCGCGCACGACGAGATCGCCGTCGTTCAGCCTCTCGGCAGACGGAATCGCGGGCTTCAGAAGAACCATGGGCGCGTCCACATTATGCTATACGCCGGCCGGCGCGCGGCATTCGCCGCCGGCGCGAAGATTTTGAGGTACCCCGGTGTCGGTCCAGTATTCGGTCGTCATTCCGACCTACAACCGCATGGACGTGCTGCCTGAGGTTCTGGCGGCCCTCGAGGCGCAGCGCGAGGCGCCGCCGTTCGAGATCGTGGTGGTCGACGACGGCTCGACCGACGGCACCGCTGCTTTCCTCGCCGCCTATCGCAGCCCCCTGCCGCTCACCGTCCTGCGGCAGGACAATCGGGGTCCGGCGGCAGCGCGCAACCGCGGCGTCGCCAGCGCCGGCGGCGAGCGGGTGGCCTTCCTCGGGGACGACACCGTCCCGTCCCCGGGATGGTTGGCCGCCCACCACCGCGCCTACCGGGCGCGCGACGGCACCGGCGCCCTGGCGGTGATCGGCTACACCGGCTGGCATCCGCGGCTGCGGCTGACGCCCTTCCTGCGCTACATCAACGAGTACGGTCTGCAATTCGGCTACGCTCTGATCGAGGATCCGGAGAACGTCCCCTTCAACTTCTTCTACACCTCCAACGTCTCCGTCGATCGCCAGCTGCTGCTCGCCGAGCCCTTCGACCTGCGCTTCCCCTACGCCGCCTGGGAGGACATCGAGCTCAGTTACCGCTTGCAGAAGCGCGGCCTGCGCCTGGTCTACGAGCCGCGCGCGACGGTGGCCCACGACCATCCCACCGACCTCCAGCGCTTCGCCGCGCGGCAGGAGAAGGCGGGATATTCGGCCGTGGTCTTCCATCGTCTTCATCCGGAGCTGGGTCCCTTCCTAGGTATTGGCGACGCCGGACCGCCGCCGTTACCGCCCGGGCGCCGCCAGCGCTGGCGCGAAGGCCTGGCCCGCGTCTTGCAGCATGCTCCCATCAGCCTCCCGCGCTTGTGGGAGGAGGTGCTGCGGTTTCACTACATCCGGGGGCTCCACCGCGGATGGTGCGACCGCCGGAAGTTGAAAGGAGACGAGCCATGAGCATCCACGCGTACGTACATCCGAGGTCGCGCGTTCCCTCACGCGCCCTGGCCGTCGCCGTCTTCGGCTGCACTCTCGTCCTCGCCCTGCCTTCGCATGCCGCCGTCGCGTCGCAGGCGCCGGCGACCGGCGTCCAGCTCGCCGCCGCCGCCGCCGCGCCGGCGCCCTACGGATTCGGCGGCCACGTCGGCCTGCACTTCGGCGGTCATCGCGGGCATTTCGGCCACGGGCACTTCGGCCACGGGCATTTCGGTCACGGCCGTTTCGGCCATCACGGCCACCACCGGTACTACGGGCATTCCTACTTCCCGCGTTTCAGCTTCTACGTTCACGGCTATCCCTACTACGGGTATCGCCATGGCTACGGCTACCGCTATCCCTACCGCTACGGCCGCTCGCGCTACGCCTACGGCGTCACGGAGCCGCTGGGGGGGATCGACGTCAACGTGCGGCCGAAGAAGGCCGAGGTCTACGTCGACGGGAGGTACGTCGGAACCGCCGATCAGTTCGACGGCTATCCCGGTTATCTATGGCTGGAGAAGGGAACCTACGAGCTGGCGATCTATCAGGAAGGCTACCGCACCCTGGAACGCGAGATCGCGGTCTATCCCGGCGTCGTGATCCGTCTCGACGAGCGTCTGGCGCCGGGTGAATCGGTACCCCCGGAGCCACCGCCGGCGGAGGCTCCGGGCGCCGGACCGAGCGATGAGCCGCGTCCGCCCTCGCGGCCGGCGACCGGCGACGCCCCCGGCCGGTTGCTGGTCGCGGTCGAGCCGGCGGACGCGGCGGTTTATCTCGACGGGCATTTCCTCGGCGCAGCGGAGGAGCTGGGCCACGTCACGTCCGGGTTGCTGATCAGCCCCGGGGATCACACCGTGGAGGTGGTCCGTCCGGGGTATCGGAGCGTTACCCGGACGATCGCCCTCGAGCCCGGCGAGCGTTTCGAGCTCGCCCTCGTCCTCAAGCCGCGCTGAGGCCGCCCGACTGCCGGCGCCTCCTCGGTCCCGAGGGGCGGGCGGTCGAGGTCGCAGCCGGCCGCCCGCCCCTTCGGCCCACCGATCAGCCGAGCAGATCCTCGAACGCACGCCGGCTCTCCTCCAGGGAGGCGGCGAGGGCTTCCAGCCGCGGCCGCAGCGCTCGGCTCCGGCCCTCGAGGATCGCGGCACGCAGCTCGGCGAAGCCATCCTCGAGCTGGCGCCGCGCCAGCAGCAGCCGCGGATCGGAGTCGAACGGCGGCGGCGGCGCCAGGCGGGTGCGGAGGGCGTCGAGCCGCGCCAGCCACTCCGGTGCGCGCTCGGCCCAGCCGTCGGCGCCGGCGGCCTGAACCTCGTTGACCAGGTCGATCAGGGACAAGCTGAGGTCGCGATCGAGGGCGACGGCGGTGCGGTCGACCGGCCCCAGGACCTCGAGCCAGGCGGCGGGGAGGAAGAGGCGGTGGCGCAGGGTCCCCCAGCGCTGGCGCGCGCTCGCCAAGTGCGTCAGATCGAGCTCGCTGTTGGCCACCTCCCGCGCGAAGGCGAAGATCTCCTCCGCCGCGCGCGGGTCCGCCGGCCGCACCGCTCTGCCGAGGGCCGTGGCGGCGGTGGTGACGCGGTCCCGGAGCAGGGTGAAGTCGGCGACGTCGCCATTGAGCGCCGCTTCCAGCGCCTCGATCTGCGGCCGGAAGAGCTGCGGGTCGAGGAGGGTCACGAGGCGCCCGCCGCCATTCTCGGCCGCGGCCGCTCCGACGTCCGCCGCGGAGCGATCGAAGAGCTGATCGACGAAGCCGGCGCCGACGATGGTCAGGCCGAGGAGGATCAGCAGGAGGGGGAGAAACTGCGGTTTCGCCGGCGGATCGGCGAGACCCTCCTTGCGGCAACGGATACAGCCTTTGGTCAGCTGCGGATCGTAGTGCAGACCGTGGATCTCGCAGCGGACGGTGCGCCGTTTGTACATGCTGGCAACTCCCGTTCGATGCGACCCAGCTCGTGAGAACGGGGCCGGAGGCCCCGCGCCGGGACCATTCTACACCACGTCCGCCGCGGGCTCCTCAGGCGCCGGCGGCGTCGAGCGGCGCCAGCCGCACCGCCAGCTCCTGCCAGCGGGCGCGGGCGAGGGCCAGGGCGAGGTCGCCGTCGCCGGCGTAGGGGCGATCGTCGATCCAGCGGCAGGGCAGGTGGAAGGTGGTGCTGCCGGCGAGGGGAAAGGGATCGAGACCGAGCACCGCACCGTCGCCGCGCCGCTCTACCACCACCTTGCCCCGGCGTCCGTGACGGCGGAAGGCGCGCCGCCAACCGCCGGCGGCCACCAGCGAGATCAGGTCGCTGAGGTCGATGAATCGATAGTCCTCGCGCACCGTCGCCGGCGCCGCGCCGGTCTCTTCCAGCAGCGTCGCCCGCAGCTCCCGCCAAGCGCTCAGGACCTCCTGCCAGGCGGGATCGTCGCGGTGGCTGCGGTGGAGGTTGAGGGCGTGCTCGACGATCAGCAAGGCGGGGTAGGGCTGGGTCTGGGCGTGCCGGGTGACGCCGCGTTCCCAGATCTCCCGCCGGACGTCGTCCGGCAGGTGCGCGAAGTCGCACGGCCGGCCGCTCTCGGGGTCGATCCGCGGCGCGGCGTCGGCTTCACGCCAGCCGTTGTCGTGCTCGCGGGCGGCGAAGATCAACGCCTGGCGGCGCGGGTGCTCGGGCAGGCCGTCGTCGCGCCAGAGGGCGAGAATCGCCCCGGCGAGGTGGGCGTGGTCGCTCTGGGTGACGACCCGCAGTCGGCCGTGGTGGCGGGCGACGATCATCGCGGCGATAGACTACCCCGTATGCCCAAGACCATCACCCCCCAAGACGCCCTCGACTACCACTCACGCGGCCGCAAAGGCAAGTTGGAGGTGGTGCCGACCAAGCCCACCGCCACCCAACGGGACCTGTCCCTGGCCTACACCCCCGGCGTGGCGGTGCCGTGCGAGAAAATCGCCGCCGAGCCGCTTCTGGCCTACGACTACACCGCCCGCGGCAACCTGGTGGCGGTGATCACCAACGGCACCGCGGTGCTCGGACTGGGCAACATCGGGCCCCTGGCGAGCAAGCCGGTGATGGAGGGCAAGGCGGTGCTCTTCAAGCGCTTCGCCGACATCGACGTCTTCGACCTCGAGGTGGCGGCGGACGGCGTCGAGGACTTCATCCGCACCGTCAAGGCCCTCGAGCCGAGCTTCGGCGGCATCAACCTGGAGGACATCAAGGCGCCGGAGTGCTTCGAGATCGAGCAGCGGCTCAAGCGGGAGATGTCGATCCCGGTCTTCCACGACGACCAGCACGGTACCGCCATCATCTCCGCCGCGGCGCTGATCAACGCCGTCGAGCTGGCGGACAAGGAGCTGGAGCGGGTCCGCCTGGTGATGAGCGGCGCCGGTGCCGCCGCCGTCGCCTGCCTCGAGCTCTACCAGAAGCTGGGCGTGCGGCGCGACAACGTCGTGGTCTGCGACAGCAAGGGGGTGATCTACGAGGGGCGCGAAGGCCTCGACCCGATCAAAGCGCGCTTCGCCGCCAGGACCGACGCCCGCACCCTCGCCGACGCCCTGGCCGGCGCCGACGTCTTCGTCGGCCTCTCCAAGGGCGGCCTGGTCAGCCCGGAAATGGTGCGCACGATGGCCGAGCGTCCGATCATCTTCGCCCTCGCCAACCCCGATCCGGAGATCGGCTACCGGGAAGCGAAGGAAGCCCGTCCCGACGCCATCATCGCCACCGGCCGCAGCGACCACCCCAACCAGGTCAACAACGTCCTCGGCTTTCCCTTCATCTTCCGCGGCGCCCTCGACGTCCGCGCCACCGACATCAACGAGGCGATGAAGCGGGCGGCGGTCGACGCCCTGGCGAAGCTGGCGCGGGAGGACGTGCCCGACTCGGTGCTCAAGGCCTACGGCCTGGAGCAGTTGAGCTTCGGGCCGGAGTACCTGATCCCCAAGCCCCTCGATCGCCGGGTCCTCCTGTGGGTGGCCCCGGCGGTCGCCCGCGCGGCGATGGAGAGCGGCGTGGCGCAGATGCCGATCGCCGACTGGAACGCCTACGAGCGACGCCTCGAGACCCTGATCTCCCGCCGGCTCGAGCTGATGCGCGGGATCATCGACCGCGCCCGGCGGGGGCCGCGCCGGGTGGTCTTCCCCGAGGGCGAGCACGACAAGATCCTGCGCGCCGCCAAGATCCTGGTCGATCGCAAGATCGCCAGACCGGTGTTGCTGGCGCGGCCGGAGATGATCCACGATCGCCTGCGCGCCCTCGACCTCGATCCGTCGCAGCTGACCATCATCCACAACGAGAGCTCGCCGGAGCTCGAGCGCTACGCTCAGGTGCTGCACGAGAAGCGCCGCCGGCGCGGGGTGACGATGGAAGACGCCCGCGAGCTGATGCGCTCGCGCAACTACTTCGGCTCGATGATGGTCGAGCTCGGCGACGCCGACGGGCTGATCTCGGGTCTGACCCAGGACTACGCCGACACCATCCGCCCGGCACTGCAGATCATCGGCATGCGCGAGGGCGTCAGCCGGGTGGCGGGGGCCTACCTGCTGATGTTTCGCGACCGCCTCTTCTTCCTCGCCGACACCACGGTCAACATCGAGCCCAGCGCCGAGGAGCTGGCGGAGATCGCCGTCCTGACCGCCGAGCTGGCCCGCCGCTTCGACGTGCCGCCGCGGGTGGCGCTGCTCTCCTTTTCCAACTTCGGCGCCCACGATCATCCGACGGCCTGCAAGGTGCGTCAGGCGGTCAAGCTCGCCTGGCGCCGCGACCCCAGCCTGGTGCTCGACGGCGAGATGCAGGCCGACACCGCGGTGCTGGAGTCGATCCTCAGAGAGACCTACCCCTGGAGCCGTCTCAAGGAGGCGGCCAACGTGCTGATCTTCCCCGAGCTGCAGAGCGCCAACATCGCCTACAAGCTGCTCTGGCGCCTGGCCGACGTCGAGGCCATCGGCCCCATCCTGATGGGGATGAACAAGCCGGTGCACGTCCTGCAGCGCGGCGTCGAGGTGATCGACATCGTCAACATGGCCGCCATCTGCACCGTCGACGCCCAGGAGCACGCCGCCCAGCTGCCGCTGGCGGTGACGGTGTAGCAGAGCGTGGGGCCGGCGCCTACTTCCGCCGCTTGAAGGCGGCGATGACGAGGCCGGCGACGAGGCTGGTGGCGAAGGTGCCGATGCCGCCGGGGAGGGACTGGCTCCACGGCGTGGCGTTGCGGATCTGCTCGAGCTGTTGCTGCTTCTGCTCGTCGGGCATGCCGCTCGCCTCCATGAAGTCGATCGCCCCTTGCCGGACCTCGTCGAGGGCGTTGGGGAAGACCGCGGCCAGCATCAGCCACGAGACCAGCACCACCAGCGCGCCGCCGAGGAGGCCGATGGCGGCGGCGTTCAGCACCTGGCCGCCGTAGCCCGTCTCCGCCGCGGTGGCGGCGAGGGCGGCGTAGACCACGGCGACGTTGATGGCGATGGCGCCGGCCAGGAAGACGGTCTGGCCGGCGGCGAAGTTCTTGTGCAGGCCGCTCAGATAGACCACCGCCGAGAGCAGGGCCACCAGGCCGGCGAGGATCAGGCTCGCTTTCACCGTCACGTGCATCGGAGTCTCCTTTCCGGATTCAGCCCCTGGATACGGGCGGAGACGCCGGCGGTTGCGCGGCGGGCAGGCCAGCCCTCGGCGCCGGGCTCGCCCTACGGCTCGATGCGCCGCAGCTCCGCCAGCTGATCGAAGTCCCGGTCGTAGCTAGAGATGGCCGCGGCTTCGGAGTGGAGAGCGACCGCCGCGTGAAGCGCGTCGCGAGCGCTCAGGCTCGGGTAGAGATCCATCAGCCGGCGCGTCTTGTCGAGGTGGGAGGCGGTGATGGGAAGGACGACGGGGTTCGCGGTCGAAGGTCCGCGGATTCCGCCACCGGGTTGCGCGGGCGAGCGGGCGGTCAACCCGCGTTGGTTGAGAGCGAATCAGGCGGTGCCGGCGGAGCGCCGGCACCGCCTCCGGGGGCGACGAGCCCCGGCCTCAGCCGCCGGTCCGCGGTGGGGGGA
>RFGL01000237.1 GCA_003697015.1 Acidobacteriota bacterium
CCGCGCGTTGCCCCGCCGCCGCGCCGGCCGGCGCCGCCGCCGCCGGTCATGCCGGTCGCGCCGCCGCCGACGGACGCCGAGGTGCGTGAGGAGGCGCAGGAAAAGGCGGTCGCCCTGCTCTACGACGCCGGCGTCGCCCTGCGCAACGGCGACGAAGACGCGGCGATCGCCGCCTTCACCGAGGCTCTGCGCTACGATCCGAGCTCCTATTCGGCCTACACCAACCGCGGCAGCACCTACCTCGGCCGTGGCGACTACGACCTGGCGATCGCCGACTTCACCGCCGCCATCCGCCTGCAGCCCGACCAGGCACGGGCCTACACCAACCGCGCCCGCGCCTACCGCAAGAAGGGCGACCTCGACGCCGCCATCGCCGACTACACCAAGGCGATCGAGCTCGACGATCGGCTGGCCGCCGCCTACTTCTTCCGCGGCGAGTGCTACTACGAGAAGGGCGACCTGGAGGCGGCGCTCAAGGACTATGAGGCGACCTTGAAGCTCAACAAGAAGGACCGCCAGGCCAAGCAGCGGCGCAAGGAAGTGCAGCAGCAGCTCAAGGGCAAAGGCAAGGGCGGCTGATCAGCGCCGGCGCGCGAATGCTCCCGCCGCCGCTGGTTGAAAAGCCCGGCTGCCGTGGTCCGTCTCCGAGGGACGGTGGCGCGGGCGCCGGCCCACCGGATCGCGTGGGGTCCCCCATGCCCGCGGCACCCGTCGCCGTCGAGGCGTCCCGCCGGGACGCACCAAGGTAGCCCGGGAATTCATTCCCGGGCGGCCGCCGCCGGGGCAAGGCCTTGCGGGCGCGAGGCGGGTTCCGCCCCTCCGGGCGGGCCTCCCCGCGGCTCGCGCCGCGCGGCCACCGGGCGTCGGCTACGGGGAGGGGGGACGGTCCTCGTTGTCCACTTCTGGATCGAGGGTATGCCTGCCCGCGCGCCCCTCGACCGTCACCTCGTACTTGTAGGTGCCTCTCTTCTTGTGGTTGCCGGCGCCGATCCAGCGCCTGCGGCGGGGCCCGCACTGCAGGGACTCGAAGGGACCGGTCGCCGGCGGGCCGGCGAAGCGGAGCTCGGTGATCGCGGCGTCGTCGTCGCCGTCGTCGTCGATCACCCACTCGAGGACGTCGTGACGGGCCCAATAGATCTTGACCGGGTCCGGGTCGACCCCCATCACCTCGCCTCGCTCGGCGTTCCACATCACTCTGGCGACGACGATGGCCATGGCTTCACCTCCGTGGGTTGTTGGATCGATCATACCCTTTCCTACCGCACCCCCGCGGCCGGCAGTCGGCGCCAGGCGGTGAGCCGCGGCAGGCCGGCCGGGGGCAGGACGACCCGCGCCTCGACGACGCGCCGGCGGCGGTCGTAGCGCGCCTCGACGGTGACCACCCGCCGCCGGGCGCCGTCGCCGCGCCGCACGTTGACCGCCAGCCGGCCGGCGCCGAAGTCGTGCTCCGGCTCCCCCTCCCATTCCCGGTCGACGCTCAGCCGGGCGAGGGCGAGGGCGATGCCGGCGTCGGCGATGGCGGTGAGCTGGAGGCTGCGCTGCTGCTGCCGCAGGTAGGTCATGCGCTGGCGCAGGTCGAGGGCGATCAGGGCGGCGGCGCTCAGGGTGAGGATCAGCACCACCAGCGCGGCGATCAGGGCGTAGCCCCGCCGTTCGCGGCGCCGCCCTACCACCGGGTGCCCCCGACGTCGCGCAGGGCGACGCGCACCGTCCGCCGATCGAGCCGCGGCGGCCCGCCGCGGCGGGTGCTGGAGACGAGCCCCGGCCGGCGGTAGACCACCTCCACCTCGAGCAGGGGCCGCAGGCCGCCGGGCAGCACCCGCCAGTGAAAGCCGTCGACGGACGCCACCATCGGCCGGCCGGAGGAGGGCGTCGCCTCCCCCTGGCGCCAGGCCTGGCGCAGCAGCCGGCGGTCGTCGTTCCGATACCGCACCCGGCGGCCGTCGCCATAGGCCAGCTCGAGGGGGGAGGCGCGCCACGTCGAACCGGCCGCCGCCACCGCCGTCGCCGTGCTGGCGTCGAGGCGCAGCTGCTCGGCCCACAAGGCCGCCGGCGGCGCCACCAAGCGGGCGCTGCCGCGGATCAGCTGGCGCTGGGCGGCGAGCAGGAGTTGTGCCGCCAGGGCGAGGGCGACGATCAGGATGAGGAAGGAGATCGTCAGCTCGAGCAGGGAGAAGCCGGCGGCGGCGCGACGCCGCCGGGTGGCGCCCCCGGCGCGGTTCACGGCGGTCTCCAGAGCAGGGTCTCGACCCGCCGCTCGACGCGCCGTCCGTCGACCGCGTAGCTCGCCACCACCACCAGCCGCGCCAGCCCGGGAGGGGAGAGGTCGTGCACCTCGGCGCGGAGGTCGAGAAAGGGCATCGGCTCGAGGCCGGCGGCGGCGGGGTCGATGGGGCCGCCGGCGGGCGTCAGACGGCCGGCGCGCACCGCCTCGAGGGCGGCGCCCAAGGCGTCCAGGGCCCGGCGGTGGGCGTCGAGCCGGCGGTGGGCACGCGGCTCCTGGGCGAGGAGCGCGAGGGTGACGATCAGCGCCAGGCCGGCCAGCGCCAGCGCCACCAGCGTCTCGAGCAGGGTGAAGCCGGTCGCCGTCGCCGGCCCTGCACCGCTCTGCTTTCGCTGGCGCACCTGGACGTCCTCTCCCTCTTGGTTTAGGCTCCCTACGGTATCTCAAGTCGAGCCACGCCCCCCCCCACCCCGCCGCGGACCTGCCCGACATCCCGGCATCGATCTTCGGGCTGATGGGGATCAGCGCCGGCACCTGCGCCGGCTTCAAGATGCCCGAGCAGCCCAAGTCCGCGTAGCGGGGAGGGCCCTCGACGCTCCGGCCCACGGATCGCGGCCGCTTACGGGTCGAGGAGGAGGGGGATCACCCCCTGGTCGACGGTGATCACGCCGGCGCCGGCGCCACGGCTGGTGAAGATCTCACCGGTATCCGGATCGACGAAGCTGAGCTCCGCCAGCGGCACCTCGGGGGTGCCGCCGTAGGTGTTGCCGCCGTCGAGGTGCTTGGCGACGTCGATCGCCAGCGGCACGCTGCCGTTCTGGGGCTCCATCGGGCAGAAGCTCAGGGCGCGGGCGAAGGTGAACCTGCCCCGCGGGTCGGCGACGACGGTGTTGGGTGCGCCGCCCAAGGGCTGGGGCAGGATCGGCGGCAGGCCGCTCTCCGGTGGGTTCTGCCACACGATCCAGATCGTCAGCACGCTGTTCGGACGATAGCCGCGACCGCGGATGACGATCCTGGCGGTGCCGTCCGGCAGGCAGCGCAGCCGCATGCGCCCGCCGACGCGGAGGAAGGAGCGCACCGTGTCGGGCTTGTTGGGCCGACTGTGGGTGGGGGGGATCGGCTGGGGCACGTCCGGCCCGTGATCGGGGACGAAGGCGCGCAGGCCGGTGACGTCGACGATGATCGGTACCCGGTTGTAGGGCACGTTGATCAGCCGCGGATCGGGTAGCGGGAAGCCGTTGGCGGCGTAGAAGTCCGGGTTGGCCCACGTCGCCAGCACGGCGTCCGGATTGTCGTCGCAGAGCTCCGGGGTGAGGGGAATCGGGTCGGTCCCGTCCGGGTTGTGGAGGGCGCTGAAGGAGAAGTTCGGTGCCTGAGGGAAGATCGCTTCGCCGCACAGGTCGTTGAAGCCGGTACTGGGCTCGAGCGGGCGGGTCCAGGTCTGGGCCGCCGCGTCTCCCGGGGTGAAGGCGGCCAGGACGAGCAGGGTGATCAGGGATCTCGGCGGCATGGCTCGGGTCCTCCTTTCGGTGACGATGGCCCGTACCCGCCCATCCTAGCAGGCGGTGGTCCAGCAGCGGCGCCACCTCTTTTTTTCGGGTCCGTCAGGTGCTCCGTCAGGTGCCACCCTTTTCTCGGCGGCCGCAGCTGCCACCCTTTTTCCCGCCACGGGCTCAAGCCGCCAGCAGGGCGGTGGGGTCGAGGGCGAAGCCGCGGAGGCGGAAACCGCGGGCTTCGAAGGCGAGGGCGCCGACGTAGCCCGGCGCCGGCTCGAGGTGGTGGAGGGACCATCGGCGTGCGGCGTCGGGGTCGCCGCCGAGCGCCAGGAAGCGGCAGGGCTCGCCCGGCCGCAGGCTGACGTCGAAGCTGGCGAGGGGCAGGGAGAGGCCGTCGCCGACCGCCTTCACGTACGCCTCCTTGCGCGTCCAGGCGTGGAAGAAGGCGCGCGCTTTCTCCGCCGCCGACACCCGGGCGAGGGCCTGGCGCTCGGCGGCGGAGAAGAAGCGCTCGGCGATCGCCGCGGCGTCGGGCATCGGCCGCAGATGCTCGAGGTCCACCCCCAGGGGGACGCTGCGCGCGACGCCGATCAAGGCCTGCTCGTGGCTGTTGGAGAGATTGAACTCGGGGGCGCCGCTCCGGCGGTCGAGGGACGGCTTGCCCTTCTCGCCGTAGGCGAATCGCAGGGCCTGTGGGTCGGCGCCGGCGTAGGCGGCGAGGAGCGCCCTCAACACGCCCCGGCCGACGGTGAATCGCCGCCGGTGACGGGGGAAGTGGAAGCGCCCGGCGCGCGCCTGCTCGTCCTCCGACAGCAGGCGGGCGCAGGCCGCGACCAGCGCCGGCGGCGGGTCGAGGGGGAAGGACCAGAGATGGACGGTGGTGGGCTCGAGGGGCGGCAGCTCGCCGCGGCCGCCGGCGAAGGGGACGAAGTCGACCTCGCTGGTCATGGCCGCGGCAGGAGCGGCAGCAGATCCTCGGCCAGCGCCGTCAACGCCAGCCGGCGGTCTCGATGGAGGAAGAAGTGGCCGCCGGGGAACATGCGCACGCGGCACGCACCGGCGGTGAGCTCGCCCCAGGCCTCGAGGTCGGGGCGCGGCGCGTCCCGGTCCTCGAGGCCGCCGTAGACCGCGATCGGGCAGCTCAGGGGAGGACGCTCCGGCACCTCGTAGGTCTCGACCAGCTCGAAGTCGGCGCGCAGGAGCGGCAGCATCAGGGTCATCAGCTCCTCGTGCTCGAGCACCGCTTGCGGCGTGCCGTCGTACTCCCGCAGGCGGGCGATGAGGTCGGCGTCGGGCAGGGCGTGGACGGGTTCGCGCTTGGGCGGCAGATGCGGCGCCTGGCGCCCGGCCATCACCAGCAGACTCGGTTCGGGAAGGCCGGCGGCGCGCAGCCGGTGGGCGAGCTCGAAGCCGATCACCGTGCCCATGCTGTGGCCGAAGAAGGCGAAGGGTCGGTCGAGGTAGGGCGCCAGGGCGCCGGCGAGGGCGTCGGCCAGGGGGACGGCGCGCTTGAAGGGGGGCTCGCCCAGGCGGTTCTCGCGCCCGGGGAGCTGCACCGCGCAGACCTCGACCTCGGGCGGCAGGGGGCCGGCAGCGAAGTGGCGGAAGATCGACGCCCCGCCGCCGGCGTTGGGGAAACAGAACAGGCGCAGGGCGGGGGCGGGCAGTGCCTTGCGGTAGGGCAGCCACGGGTCGGCGGCCCGGCGCAGCGGCGCGTTCATGCCGCCATGCGGCCGTCGAGCTCGAGCTCGGCGGCGATGCCCTGCATGGCGGTGATGACGTTGCCGACGTGCTGCCACAGCTCGAGCTTGCCGTCCCAGCAACGCTCGCTGAAGTCGCGGGTGGCGTCGATGATGTGCTGGCGGTCGACGGCGGCGCAGAAGAGCTTGTCTTTCCAGTTGCGCTTGACCGACTTGACCTTGATCCGCCGGATGTCCTTGGCCGGCCGCACCAGGGTGGCGGCGATGATCAGGCCGGTGATCTCGTCGCAGGCGAGGAGGGCGAAGTCGATCGGCCGCGAGCGCTCGACGCCGGTGCCGGCGGTGTTGTGGCTCAGGATGGCGGTGATCACCTCCTCCGGCACGCCGCGCCGGCGCAGGATCGGCGCGCCTTCCTTGGGGTGCCCTTCGAGGGTGGGGTGGATCTCCCAGTCGAAGTCGTGCAGCAAGCCGGCGAGGCCCCACAGCTCCGGATCGGCCCCCATGCGCTCGGCGTACCAGCGCATGGCGGCCTCGACCGCCAGCATGTGGCGCCGCAGGCCGGGGTCTTGAACGTGCTCGGTGAGGATCTCCCAGGCTTTGTCGCGTTCCATCGCCAGTCCTCGTCGTCAAGGCGGTGCCGTGCGGCCCGCGGCCCGCTACCCTACCATGGGGGGCGCTGGGGTAGAATGCCCTCACGGTCACAGCAGGGACGACGCGGCGCGGTCGGGGTCGCGCGCGGGAACGCCTTCCGATGCTCTACCGCCTGGCACACTACGAGCTCACCGAGAAGATCGGCAGCGGCGGCATGGGCGTGGTCTACCGGGCCTACGACACCCGTCTCGAGCGCACGGTGGCGATCAAGGTGCTGCCGGCGCTGATGGGCATCGACCCGGATCGCCGCGCTCGTTTTTTCCGCGAGGCGCGGGCGGCGGCGAAGCTCAACCACCCGGCGATCGCCACCGTCCACGAGATCGGCGAGGCGCGCCTGGAGCCGATCGACGCCGACGAAGACGAGGGGGTCTCCGGCGCCCGCGACAGCCTCTACATCGCCATGGAGCACGTCGACGGGGAGGACCTGCAAGACCGTCTCGCCGGCGGCCCCCTGCCGCTGCAGGACGCCCTGTCCTACGCCGTGCAGATCGCCGAGGCCCTCGAGGTGGCGCACGGCGCCGGCGTCATCCACCGCGACCTCAAGCCGCGCAACATCCGCCTGACGCCGGAGGGCCGCATCAAGATCCTCGACTTCGGCCTCGCCAAGCTGCTGCGGGGAGGCGACGCGGTGGTGCCGCGGCCCGAAGGGCTGGAGAGCATGCGCACCCGCGCCGGCATGATCATCGGCACCGTGCCCTACATGGCGCCGGAGCAGATCGAGGGTCCGACCGCCGACCCGCGCAGCGACCTCTTTTCCTTCGGCGTCGTCCTCTACCAGATGCTCAGCGGCCGCCTGCCCTTCCCCGGCACCACCCTGGTCGAATTCGTCCGCGCCCTCTCCAGCCTCGAGCCCGATCCGATCGCCCGCGTCAACCCCGACGTGCCCCCCGAGCTCGCCGGCATCGTCGCCAAGCTCCTCGCCCGCGAGTCCGGTGAGCGTTACCCCTCCGCCTCAGCCGTCCTCTCCGACCTGCGCGGGCTCCTCAGCTCCGAGGTGAGCACCTTCGGCACCGGCACCCTGCCGATCCTGCCGTCGCCGGTCCGACGGCGGAGGCTTTCGTCCACCGGGATCGCCGGCCTGCTGGTCGTGCTCGCCGCCGGAACCCTCGCCGGTGGCTGGTTGTACAAGACGGTTCTGGACGGGCGTTCCGGCATTCCCACGACGATCCGCGTCGGGAGCTTCAGGGCGCCGCCGGGCAACGCGGCGGTCAATACCTGGTGCGAAGCGGCCGGCAGCACGATCCGCGGCGACCTCGGCAAGAGGTTCGGCGGCTCGGTCTTGAGTGCGGCGGCGGGGGATGGCGGGATCCACGCCGACGTCGAGCTCACCGGCGACTGCTTCCCCACCGACCGCGGCGGACGTTTCGATCTGAAGATGACCAACGCCAGGCGCGGAGTCTTGATCTGGCAGGAGTCGTTTGAGCCGCGAGGCGGCATCACCACGGCGATCTTTCCCGAGCTGTCGTTCCATGCCGTCCGGTCTTTTCAGCTCTATCAAGATCTGTGGAAGCTCGGCGGTGATCACGTCGATGCCGAGGAATTGGATCGGGCGTTCAGCTTGCTTGAGCGCGGCCTGCTGAGCCTCGAGAACGCCACCCAACCTCAGGACTCGGAACGCGCGATCGATGCCTTCGAGGAAGTGCTGTCCATCCTGCCGCGGCTTGCCGTGGCCCATGCCCTATTGAGCGAAGCCCTGTGGCTGCGGAACGTCACCGCGGCTGATCCGGCGCTCGCCGAGCGGGCGGCGCGCGCGAGCGACGAGGCCTTCGGCACGGACCCGCAGCTGCTCGCGGCGAGGATCGCGCGTGCGAGGACGATGCGGCATCGAGGGCGTTTCGCAGAATCCGTCGAGGCGCTGCGCGCCGTCGCCGGCGACCATCCGGAATCCGACGTGGCCCACCACGAGCTGGCGATGAGCCTGTGGTTCGCCGGAGATCCGGGGGCGGCGGAAGATCATTTTCTGCAGGCGGCCAAGCTCCGGTCGGGTTTCTGGCGTCGATGGGACCGCCTCGGCTCGTTCATGATGAGAGAAAACATGAAGCATGGAACGCCGCCGCTCTCCGAGGCCCGCCCCTATCTCCGGAAGGCGATCGCCCTGGCGCCGGCGGCAGCGATTCGACCGATCGAGAACCTCGGGACGCTCGAAATCCTCGAGCATGACTTCGACGCCGCCATAGAGATCTACAACAGCATTGAAGATGAGTATTGGACGCCCAGCCTGTCGTTCAACGTCGGCGGTCAGTTGTGGAGCTCGGGCAGGGTGAAGGAGGCCGAGCGTTACTACGAGAGGGCTACGCGGTTGCAGCCTCAGACGCCACAGTTCTGGGCGATTCTGGGCGACGTACGGCGGCTTCTCGGCAAGGAGGTGGGGTCTCGGGCGGCCTACGAGGAAGCCCTCAGGCGGGTCGATCAGCAGCTCGCCGCGCGACCGGACGCGTACAACCTTCGGGCCTTGAGGTTCTCGCTGCTGGCCAAGCTCGGCTCCTGTCCGGAGGCTCTGGCGGGCTTGTCCGAGCTCGGTTCGACCACGATCGGGGAACGGCTGGACGCCGAGCACACGTTCCTTGCCGCCGGTGCGTATGCGCTTTGCGGCGCGCTCGACGATGCGCTGCGCGTCCTCCGCTTGAGCCTGGAGAAGAACGCCCAGCCGGTGCGCGTCGAGCAATCGGTCGAGTTCAGAGACCTGCTCGACGATCGGCGCCTGCGGCGATTGTTGAAGGAATTTGCGGCAGCTCCGTAGGACCGAAGCTGCCGCCGCATTCTTCAGCCGCCTGGGCTGCCGTCGTCCTCGACCCAAACCGGCGGATCCAGGCAGGCGAGGACCTCGCCGCCTTTCCACAGCTCGACGGTGTAGTGCCAGCCGAAGCTGCGCCCCCCTCGGTAGAATTCCGGCACGTTCGGGATGCCGCTGTCCGCGGTTCCGGCACAGCAACCGCCGTCTTTCTGAGGGTCGGTACACGTGCTCAAAGGGATGTAGAAGACGCCGCGGGATTCGGGGTTGAAGATGGTCTCCGCCTGGAGGTCGTCGTGCCCTCGTTGCTTGGCCTTGAGATCGTGCAGCAGCGCCTCGTAGCTCTGCAACTCCTCGGGATAGGCGCCGGCGGTCTTCGGGTCCCGGAGCGCCGCCGGCGGCTCGGGTTCGAGCCCTGTGGTGCAGCACTCGTCGCGCCAGGGGCACTCCGGCGGCGTGTAGTCGATGTTGACGCCGGCCTCCTCGCAGTGGCCGAGCTTCTCAGCCGTCGCCTTGGGCCGGATCACGACGGCGTGCTCGCCGCTCCGGCACTGCCCGTTGCTGCTCTTGCAGAGGACCACCCACCGCACCTGCCGGGCGGGCTTCTCCGGCCGGCAACCGTGCGCCACGGCGTACGTCTCGCCGCTGCCGGTCGGCGGGTAGAAAATGCGCTCGATGCCGTGCACGACGTTGTCGTCGTTCGGATCCGGCTCGACCCGTATGGACCTTTCGTCGAGGTCGACGTGGATGAAGACCTTGACCGCGCGGAAGAAGTCCTCCTCTTGGCCCGGTTGGGGGGCGAAGCCGCCGGCGCGGTCAGCAGGGATTGGATTCCGGTCCTCGGACGGCGAACCGTCAACGCAGCCGGCCAGGGCTGCGGTCAGAAGGATACAGGCGGGGATCAGGAGAGCTGACCTGCGGTACATGTTCTAACCTCCGAATCGTAGAGTCCGGTTTCAAGCTTCGCGTCACGCACGACGTCCTCGCTCCTCTTGCCGCACGAAGGTCCACCTGGGGTGGTGGCTGCCGTGCCCTGGGGCGGGCGGGGCAGGGTGGTCGTCCGCCGGCGAACGTGTGCTTGAGCAAGGCTGGTGCCGAGTGTACCACCGCCGGCTCGGCGGTCGCGCCATCGATTCGGTGGATTCGATCCAAGCTGTTGGCTGGACGGGAGTTGGCGAGATCGCGGCGGGCCGGATGCAGCGCCGCCGGCGGCCGGAAAGTGGTCGCGGCGGAAGCCGCGGGTGCCAACGAAGTTGGCGCCTTCGCCAACGATCAACGCACCAGCGGGCGGTACTTGATGCGGTGCGGGCGCTCGGCGTCGGCTCCCAGGCGGCGTCTGCGGTCGGCCTCGTAGGCCTGGTAGTTGCCCTCGAACCACACCACCTGGGAGTCGCCCTCGAAGGCGAGGACGTGGGTGGCGATGCGGTCGAGGAACCAGCGGTCGTGGCTCACCACCACGGCGCAGCCGGCGAAGGCCAGCAGGGCCTCCTCCAGGGCGCGCAGGGTGTCGACGTCGAGGTCGTTGGTCGGCTCGTCCAACAGCAGCAGGTTGCCGCCGGCCTTGACCGTGCGCGCCAGGTGCAGCCGGTTGCGCTCGCCGCCGGAGAGGTCGCCGACGCGCTTCTGCTGGTCGGCGCCGGTGAAGTTGAACCACGAGGCGTAGGCCCGCGCCGCCACCTCGCGGCGGCCGAGGACGACGACGTCGTGGCCGTCGCTGATCGCCTCCCACACCCGCAGCTCGGGGTCGAGGCGGTCGCGGCTCTGGTCGGCGTAGGCGACGGTCACCGTATCCCCCAGCCGCAGGGTGCCGGCGTCGGGTTTCTCCTCCCCCAGGATCAGGCGCAGGAGGGTGGTCTTGCCGGCGCCGTTGGGGCCGACGACGCCGACGATGCCGGCCGGCGGCAGGGCGAAATCGAGACGCTCGATCAGCAGCTTGTCGCCGTAGCCCTTGCGCAGCCCCTCGGCCTCCACCACCACCTGTCCCAGCCGCGGCCCGGGGGGGATGTAGATCTCGTTCCTGCCGCCGCGCTGGATCGCCTTGCGATCCTCCTCCAGCAGCCGCTCGTAGGCGTTGAGCCGCGCCTTGCCCTTGGCGTGGCGCGCCCGCGGCGCCATGCGGATCCACTCCAGCTCGCGCTCCAGGGTGCGGCGGCGGGCCGACGTCTGTTTCTCCTCCTGCTCGAGGCGCGCCCGCTTCTGCTCCAGCCAGGAGGAGTAGTTGCCCTGCCACGGGATGCCGCGACCGTGGTCGAGCTCGAGGATCCAGCCGGCGACGTTGTCGAGGAAGTAGCGGTCGTGGGTGACGGCGACCACCGTCCCCGGGTACTCGGCGAGATGGCGCTCGAGCCAGGCCACCGACTCGGCGTCGAGGTGGTTGGTGGGCTCGTCGAGGAGCAGCAGCTCCGGCGCTTCGAGCAGCAGGCGGCAGAGCGCCACCCTCCGCCGCTCGCCGCCGGAGAGGGTGGCGACGTCGGCCTCCCCGGGCGGCAGGCGCAGGGCGTCCATGGCGATCTCCAACTTGCGCTCCAGATCCCAGGCGCCGGCGGCGTCGATCTGATCCTGCACCGCCGCCTGCTCGGCGAGCAGCTTGTCCATCGCCGCGGCGTCGAGATCGCCGGCGAAGCGTTCGTTGATGGCGTCGAAGCGCCGGTGCAGGGCGCGCAGGTCGGCGATCCCCTGCTCGACGTTGCCGAGCACGTCCTTGCTCGGGTCGAGTTGCGGTTCCTGCGGCAGGTAGCCGACCCTCACCCCCTCAGCCGGCCAGGCCTCGCCGTCGAAGTCGGTGATCTCGCCGGCCATGATCTTGAGCAGGGTCGACTTGCCGGCGCCGTTCGCCCCCAGGACGCCGATCTTGGCGCCGGGCAGAAACGACAGCCAGATGTCGTCGAGCACCGGTTGGCCCGGGCGGTAGGCCTTGCGCAGGCCCTTCATGACGTAGACGAATCGCTCGGCCATGGGGGGAGACTATCGCAGGCCGGGCAGAGCGCCGGGCCGGCTCGCTCCCGCGGTCCCGGAAGGGGGCGGGCGGCGCGGGCGGATTGACAATCGGCCCGCGCCTCTTTAGCATGCCGCCAACCCGGGAGACCGCCCCTTGACCAAGGCCGCTCGCTCGCAGCACCTCCGCGTCCAGCGCACCGTCCTCGACGCCGGCGGCGTGGCGCGGGCGATCGACGACATGGCCGAGGCCCTGCTCGAGGAGGAACCGGCCGGCGACGGCCTGATGCTGATCGGCATCCGCACCCGCGGCCTGCCCCTGGCCGAGCGCCTGGCGGCGGCGATCGCCCGGCGCAGCGGCGTCACGCCGCCGATCGGCGCCCTCGACATCACCCTCTACCGCGACGATCTGTCGACCATCGGACCGCAGCCGGTGGTGCGCGGCACCGACCTGCCGGGGCCGATCGACGGCCGGGTGGTGGTGCTGTGTGACGACGTGCTCTACACCGGCCGCACGGTGCGCGCCGCCCTCGACGAGCTGGCCGACTACGGCCGGCCGCGGGCGGTGCGCCTGGCGGTGCTCGTCGACCGCGGCCACCGCGAGCTGCCGGTGCAGCCCGACGTCGTCGGCCTGCGTCTCGACACCACCCCCGAGCAGGTGGTGGAGGTCGCCTTCGCCGACGTCGACGGCAGCGACGCGGTACGCCTGCTGGCCCGCGCCGGCGAGGAGGAGGAGGCTTGAGCGAGCCGACCTGGCGGCGCAAGGACCTGCTGGGCATCGCGCCCCTCTCCGCCGAGGAGATCACCCTGGTCCTCGACACCGCCGAGTCGTTCCTGGAGATCGCCGAGCGGCCGATCAAGAAGGTTCCGACCCTGCGCGGCAAGAGCGTCCTCAACCTCTTCTTCGAGGCCTCGACCCGCACCCGCTCCAGCTTCGAGCTGGCGGAGAAGCGCCTCTCCGCCGACTCGCTCAACTTCTCCTCCGGCAGCTCCGCGCTGGTGAAGGGGGAGAGCCTGATCGACACCGCCCGCAACCTGCAGGCGATGGCGCCGGATCTGCTGGTCGTGCGCCACCAGCATCCCGGGGTGCCCCACCTGCTGGCCGAGCGGGTGGAGGCGGGGGTGATCAACGCCGGCGACGGCGCCCACGAGCATCCCACCCAGGCGCTCCTCGACGCCCTCACCATCCGCCGCCACAAGGGGCGGATCGCCGGCCTCAAGGTGGCGATCGTCGGCGACGTCGCCCACAGCCGGGTGGTGCGCTCCAACGTCCACCTGCTGGCCAAGCTCGGCGCGTCGGTGACCGTCGCCGGGCCGCGCACCATGATGCCGGTGGCCGCCGACAGCCTGGGGGTTACGGTGTGCTACGACCTCGAGGAGGCCCTCGAGGGGGCCGACGTGGTGATGATGCTGCGGGCGCAACTCGAGCGCCACCGGCGGGCTCTTTTCCCCTCGGTGCGCGACTACTTCCGCCTTTTCGGCCTCAGCCGCGCCCGCCTGGCGCGGGCGCAGGAGGACGTCATCGTCATGCATCCGGGGCCGATGAACCGCGGCGTCGAGATCGCCAGCGAGGTGGCCGACGGCCCGGGCTCGGTGATCCTCGAGCAGGTGGCCAATGGGGTGGCGGTGCGGATGGCGGTGCTCTACCTGCTGGCGGCGGCGCAGGGGGGCGGGGAGTGAGCGCCCACCTGATCCGCGGCGGGCGGCTGGTCGATCCCAGCCAGGGGCTCGACGAGGAGCTCGACCTGCTGCTCGAGGATGGGGTGGTGGCGCGGCTCGGCGCCGGCCTCGAGCCGCCGCCCGGCGCCGCCGTCACCGACGCCCGCGGGCTGGTGGTGACGCCGGGGTTGATCGACGTCCACGTCCACCTGCGCGAGCCCGGCCACGAGTACAAGGAAACCGTCGAGAGCGGTCTGATGGCGGCGGCCGCCGGCGGCTTTACCGCCGTCGCCTGCATGCCCAACACCGAGCCGGTGAACGACAACCGCTCGGTCACCGAGCACGTGCTGCGCCAGGCGGCGCGCCACCCCTACGCCCGGGTCCATCCGATCGGCGCCATCTCCAAGGGGCAGAAAGGGGAGGAGCTGGCGGAGTTCGGGGAGATGGTCGCTGCCGGGGTGGTGGCGGTCTCCGACGACGGCTGGCCGGTCAAGAACGCCCACCTGATGCGCCGTGCCCTGGAGTACGCCCGCCACTTCGACCTCACCGTCATCCAGCACGCCGAAGACCTGGAGCTGACCGGCGACGGGGTGATGCACGAGGGGGAGTGGTCGACCCGCCTCGGTCTGCCCGGCATCCCCGGCGCGGCGGAGGACGTGATGGTGGCCCGCGACCTGCTCCTCGCCGAGCTCACCGGCGGCCGCTACCACGTCGCCCACCTGTCGACCGGGCACAGCCTCGAGCTGGTGCGCGAAGCGCGCCGCCGCGGCGTCCGCGTCAGCTGCGAGGTCACCCCGCACCACCTCCTGCTGAGCGACCGCGCGGTGGCCGAGCAGAGCTTCTCCAGCCACACCAAGATGAAGCCTCCCCTGCGCTCGCAGCACGACGTCGAGGCGCTCCTCGCCGGCCTCGCCGACGGCACCGTCGACGCCATCGCCAGCGACCACGCCCCCCACCATCCGGACGAAAAAGACGTCCAATTCTCCGCCGCCCCCTTCGGCATCGTCGGCCTCGAGACCACCGTCAGCCTGTGCCTCGACCGCCTGGTCCACGGCGGCGTCATCCCCCTGCCGCGGCTGATCGAGCTGCTCTCCACCGGCCCCGCCCGCGTCCTCGGCCTGCCCGGCGGCTCCCTCGCCCCCGGCCAAGTCGCCGACGTCACCCTCCTCGACCTCGAGCGCCGGATCACCGTCGACCCCACCACCTTCCGCAGCAAAGGCCGCAACACCCCCTTCGCCGGCTGGACCCTCCGCGGCGCCCCCGCCGCCACCTTCCTCGCCGGCCGCCCCGTCACCCTGCCGTAGGGCGCGGCTGCGAGCACCGCTCCGGACGGGTGCAGCTTGCCGCCGTCATGCCGCCGCTGCGTGCCGTCCGGGTGCATGCTTGCGGTAAAATCAGCGTATGACCGGATAGATGACCGACACTGCGAGGAATACCATGATCTTGTCGAGCTTCCGCTTCGCTGCCCGGTCGTTGCGCAAGCACCCGGGCTTCGCCCTGGTGGCGGTCGGGACTCTTGCCCTCGGCATCGGCGCCAACACCGCCATCTTCAGTCTGGTCAATACGATCCTACTGCGACCCCTGCCATACCCCGATGCCGACGAGCTGGTGTGGATCAACTCCGCAGCGCCCCAACGCGGCGTCACCGACGAGCCGGTTTCCTATCCCGATTTTCTGGACTGGCAACGGCTGTCCACTACCTTTATCGCGATGGGAGCCTACGCCGATCGGCGCTTCTACCTCACTGAAGGCGAGTGGCCAGAGCGGGTTTCGGGCGCGCTGATCTCGCCCGAGGTCTTGGCCACACTCGGGGTCGAACCGCGACACGGCAGGGCCTTTCAGCCGGAAGAGGGCAGGCCCGGCGGCGCGCGGGTTGCCCTCATCGGTTACGCCCTGTGGCAGAGGCGGTTCGGTGCCGACCCCGAACTCATCGGACGTCGCCTCAGCATCAATGGCGAGAGATACGTCGTGATCGGCATCATGCCGCCTCGGTTTCATTTTCCGGAGTATGCGGACCTGTGGTTGCCGCTGGTCAGGGACGCCTCTTCTCCTCGCGACCGCGGAGAGCTGTCGGTGGTCGCGCGACTGCGGCCGGGGTCGACCCTCGAGCATGCTCGCACCGAGATGAACGAGATTGCCCGGCGGCTCGAGTCCGAGCATCCGGTGACCAACGCCGGCAAAGGCGTGGTCCTGATGCCGCTGCGACAGTACTACGTCGGGGATACCGGCCTGGCAGCGTTGGTGCTGTTGCTCGCTACGGGTCTGCTGCTGCTCATCGTCTGTACGAATCTTTCCAATCTGCTGCTCGCTCGGGCGGTGTCGAGGCAGCGGGAGATCGGCTTGATGCTGGCGATCGGCGCCAGCCGCGGGCGGGTCATCCAGCAACTGTTGGCGGAGAGTACGCTGCTCGCCTTACTCGGCGCCGTACCGGGCGTGGGTCTTGCGGTCTGGGGGTTGAAGCTACTTGTCAGATCGATTCCCGTCGAGCTGCCTTTCTGGGTGGATTTCGGACTCGATTTGCGGGTTCTGGCATTCGTTCTCGCCACGGCGGTCGCAACCGGCGTGATCTTCGGCCTTGTGCCGGCGCTCCAGACCTCGCGCCCCGACCTCGCCTACGCTCTGAAGGCTGGCGGCGCACAATCGCCCGGCGTTCGGCGGCGGCTTACTTCGGCCTTGGTCGTTGCCGAAGTAGGGGTCGCCTTGCTCATCCTGATCGTCGCGGGCCTGATGGTGCGAGGATTCCTCGCCCTGCAGCAGATCGATCCAGGATTTCGGGCTCAGGGCGTGTTGACGGCGCGGATCTCGCCGCTCCAATCGGCGGTCGAGGGACAGTACTCGCTGCCGCACGAGCAGCGGCTCTTGCAACAGCGGGTAGTGGCTGCTGTGGCAGCCTCCGCGCCGGGAGCACAGGCGACCACCGCTTCCCGATTGCCGATCTACCCTGGCAGGTTGCGCCGATTCTCGATCGAAGGGCAGGTCTTCTCGGACGCCGACGATGGTCCCTCGGCCCTGCTCAATTCGATCGGGTCAGACTATTTCGAGATTCTCGGAATTCCACTGCGCGCGGGTCGCTTCTTCGACGAGCATGACGACGAGCGCGCGGCACCGCGGGCGGTGGTCAACGAGACGTTGGCGCGACGTTACTGGCCCGCAGGCGACGCGATCGGCCAGCGGATCAAGCTCGGCGGTTGGAACGAGGATCTCCCCTTGGTCGAGGTCGTAGGGGTTGTCGAGGACGTGCGCCAGCGGGGCCTCGACGTCGGGCCGCTACCCGAGATCTACGTTCCTTTCGCCCAGCGGCCAGGACCGGTCTTCACGCTCTTCGTCCGCAGCTCGCTACCGCCCGAAGAACTCTCCGCAGCCATTCGCGATGCGGTGCGGGCGGTTGATCCGCTGCTCCCAGTCGACGCAGTCAAGAGCCTCGACGCGGCACTTAGGGAGTCGCTCTGGCAACCGTCGATCTATTCCTGGCTGCTGGGGATCATGGCGATCATCGGCCTGGTGCTGGCGGCCAGTGGGGTCTATGGCATCGTGTCGTACTCCGTCGGTCAGCGGAATCAAGAGATCGGCATAAGAATGGCGCTCGGTGCCAGCCAGCGGGACGTCTTGCGGCTGGTGGTCGGGCAGGCCATCGTCAACGTCGCCATCGGCGTGATCCTAGGGGTAGCGGGTGCCGTCGCACTGAGCGGCGTCTTCGGTAGCGTTCTGGTCGGCTTCGCTCCCTTCGAGCCATTCCTGCCGTCGTTGCTGATCGCCGGCTTTCTCCTTCTGGCCGCCCTGGCCGCCTTCTCGCCCGCGCGCCGTGCTACCAGCATCGAGCCCGTCGACACCCTGCGCGTTGAGTAGCGGAGGCTCGCGAC
>RFGL01000238.1 GCA_003697015.1 Acidobacteriota bacterium
CGGGCCATCGGCCGCGCTTGCGGCTGGATCGGCTGGGGGAAGGCCGCGTCACCGCCTGCTTCACCGCGCCGGTGACGGAGGCCGACCGCGCGGTTGCGCAGCGCATCAACGACCTTCCGGCGGTGCGCCGGCTGGAGCGGGGGCGCTGATGGCGGGGCGCGGTCGATTCCCCCAGACCGGCGGGCTGGCGCCCGCACGCCTCCAAGCCCCGGGAGCTCGTGCAGCGGATCGAGGAGAGGGTTCGGATGAAGTCGTTAGAGCGGCCTGCTGAGATGCCGCCGGCGGCCGTCACGGTCCGTTGCTAGGACTTGGAATCGGACGCCGACTTGCCGCGCGGCACCGGCAGGTACTCGACGCTCGGCTGGCGCTTGACCGGCTGCGGGAAGAGGCTCATCAGCTGCATGAACTCCTGCGGCATCTGATCGCTCACCGGCAGCCCGAGCTCCTTCGCCCGGCGGTAGGTGATCGGGTAGTCGTGGGTCCAGGTGCCGACCGACAGCAGCTCGGCGAGCTGGCTTGCCTCGGCCTTCTCCATCTTCGGCTCGAGCAGCTCTTCCACCGCCTCCCGCAGCTGGCGGATGGCCTTCTCCGCCTGGTCGGCGAGGACGATGGTCTGGTCGTCGATCTCGTCGGTCGACTTGGTCTCCAGCACCTTCAACACCGACGCCGCCGGCATCTGGCCGAGCTGCGGATCGACCGGGCCGAGAACGGCGTGGGGGCTCATGATGATCTCGTCCGCGGCGAGGGAGATCAGGGTGCCGCCGGACATGGCGTAGTGGGGCACGAAGACCCGCACCTTGCCCGGATGGTGGTGTATCGCGCGCGCGATCTGCAGCGAGGCGAGCACCAGGCCGCCCGGGGTGTGGAGCACCAGGTCCACCGGCACCTCGGGCTCGGTGAGCTGAATGGCGCGCAACACCTCCTCCGAGTCGTTGACGTCGATGAAGCGGAAGACCGGAAAGCCGAGCAAGCTCATGGTCTCCTGCCGGTGCACCAGCAGGATCACCCGCGACCCGCGCTCCTTCTCGATCCGCGCCAGGAGGCGCTGGCGCGAGGCTTCGAGGTAGCGCTGCCGCAGCACCGGCTGCAGCGCCGAGAACATGAAGAAGAGCCAGAGCAGATCGATCGGGTTCATCGCAACCTCGCGGTCAGTAGCGGTAGACGTACCAGGCACCTTCCGGCCCCAGCTCGTCGAGCTGGTGCTTGCGGTAGGCGGCCGGCGGTCGGAGGAAGAAGCGGTAGAGCAGCACGCCGGCGACGAATCCCCCGACGTGCGCCCACCAGGCGATGCCGCCGACCGCCTCCGGACCGGCGAGGGCCAGAGCGCCGCTCAGCACCTGGGTCAGAAACCAGAAGAGCAGGTAGGTGAACGCCGGCATCTCGAAGAAGAAGGGCAGGAAGAAGACCGGCACCAGGAGGATGATGCGAGCGAAGGGGAAGAGGAAGAAGTAGGCCCCGAGCACCCCGGCGATGGCGCCGGATGCGCCCACCGTCGGCACCGTCGAGGACGGATTGGTGAGCCAGTGGACGACGCCGGCGGCGATGCCGCAGAGGAGATAGAAGGCGAGGAAGCGCCAGCGACCCATGCGGTCCTCGACGTTGTCGCCGAAGATCCACAGGGTCCACATGTTGCCGAAGAGATGAAACAGCCCGCCGTGCAGGAACATCGAGGTCACGAAGGGCCAGTAGTTGTCGATCGGGAAGCCCACCCACGCGGCCCATTCCGGGTGGGTGAAGCGGGCGGGGACGACGCCGAAGAGATAGAACAGCCGTTCCAGCGCCGGCGGCGGCAGGCTCGACTCGACCAGGAACGCCAGCACGTTGACGGCGATCAGGGCGTAGGTGACGAGGGGCGGATTGCGGCGCGGGACCGTGTCCTGGATCGGCAGCACGTGGATCTCCGGAGGGGTTGGGGGACCGGCAGTCTATCCGACGACGCCGGCGCCTGCAACGCCGACTGCCGGGCGCCGTCAGCGGGCGAAGGGCAGGACGCGCGGCCGGGCGATCAGCCGGTAATCCGCCGTCGCCATGCGGATCGACACGCTACGGCAGCCGGCGGTGAAGACCATGGCGGCGCCGGCCAGGGCCGACGGATCGGCGAAGAGGGGAAAGGGCAGCACCGGCTCGCCGAAAGGCGGCACCGCGCCGGGCTCGAGGCCGGTCATCGCCAGCAACTCCTCGCGCTGGGCGAAACGCGTTCGCCGCACCCGCAGGCCGCGGCGGATCAGGGCCGAGCGGATCTGGCGGGAGGCGTTCAGGGCGAAGATGCCGAACTCGCCGTCGTACTTGAGCAGGATCGCCTTGGTGCCCAGCTCGAGGGGCGTCCCCCGCGCCGCCGCCGCCTCCCGCGCCGTCCGCGCCGGCGGGTGCTCGATCAGCTCGTAGGGGCAACCGGCACCCTCGAGCAGGTCGACGATGCGCCGCAGCACCGCTCTATCGCTCATGCGCCGATCCTCTCCTCTCCCGACCGCGGCGCGCAACTCCTCCGGCATCGCCCGCAGTAGATTCTTGCCAGCGTGATACGCTTCGCCCCGTGAACCCTGCATCGGCTTTCAGCTCATGGCTACAGCGGCGGTGATTGGAATCGAGGAGCACTCTCAATGTCCCGCAAGCTCACCTCGCGTGGAGTATCTGCGGGTCAAGAATTACCGTGCCCTCAAAGACGTCGAGCTCAAGGACGTAACCCCCCTGACCGTTCTGCTTGGGCCCAACGGCAGCGGCAAGTCGACGATCTTCGGCGTTTTCGATTTTCTTTCCGAATGTTTCCAAAACGGCCTGCGGAACGCCTGGGACCGCAGAGGGCGCGCGCGGGAAATCAAGACCCGCGGCGAGGGCGGGCCCGTGGTGATCGAGGTCAAGTATCGGGAACGACGGAAGACGCCCCTCATCACCTTTCGTCTGGCCGTCGACGAGGAGGATGGAAAGCCGGTTGTCGTCGAGGAGTTCCTCGCCTGGAGACGGGGTCGCCACGGAAAGCCTTTCCGTTTTCTCACCTACCAGAGAGGCCAGGGGGAGGCGGTCAGCGGAGAGGAGCCCGACGAGAAAGATCAGCGAATACCAATCCCCTTGCGTTCACCCGATCTCATTGCGGTCAACACACTCGGCCAGTTCGCCGAGCATCCTCGGGCGGCCGCTTTACGCGAATTCATCACCGATTGGTACGTCTCCTACCTCAACGTCGACGACACCCGTGGCCAGCCCGAAGCCGGCCCGCATGAGCGCCTCAGCAAGACCGGCGACAACCTGGCCAACGTCATTCAATACCTGAAGGAGCAGTATCCCGAGCAGCTGGAGCGGATCTTCGAAGTATTGCGCAGCCGCGTGCCGCGACTCGAGGAGGTCGTCGCCGATCCGATGCCGGACGGCCGGCTGCTGCTTCAGATCAAAGACGCGCCCTTCGAGCGGCCGGTCCTGTCGCGCTTCGCTTCGGACGGCACGCTGAAGCTCCTGGCGTATCTGGTGGTTCTCAAGGCGCCCGAGCCGCCGCGGTTCATCGGCATCGAGGAGCCGGAGAACTATCTCCATCCGCGCCTCTTGCCCGGTCTTGCCGAGGAATGCCGGGCTGCGACCGCCCGCTCGCAGCTCTTGGTGACGACCCACTCCCCGTTCTTCTTGAATGGCGTGAGGCCGGAAGAGATCCGCATCCTCTACCGCGACGAGAAGGGCTTTACCCGAGCAAGACGGGCAGCAGACGTCGAGGGAATCAAACAGTTCGTCGAAGAGGGGGCCTTGATGGGCCAGCTTTGGTCGGAGGGATTTTTCAGGCTCGGCGACCCCCTGGTGAACGCCGGAGAACCGAGCGAACTTGATCGATGAGCATCGAGCGGTTGCAAATACTGGCCGAGGAGCCCTCGATGGAAGTGGCCCTGCGTTCTCTGCTGCCAAAGATGCTCGGGGACCTTCCGTTTGACCTGATTACGTTCCAGGGCAAGCCGGATCTCTTGAAGAAGCTGCCGGAGAGGCTTCGTGGCTACGCCAAATGGCTGCCGTCAACCTGGCGAATCCTTATCCTCGTCGACCGCGACGACGACGATTGCCATGAGCTCAAGCGACGGCTCGAGCAGCTGGCGAAGGAAGCCGGGCTCGTCACCCGCAGCGCTGATCGCAAGAATTGGAACGTCGTCAATCGTCTTGCAATCGAGGAACTCGAAGCGTGGTATTTCGGCGACTGGGAAGCCGTGCGCGAAGCCTACCCCAAGGCCGGAGCTACCATCACCTCGAAGAAGCGCTACCGCGATCCCGATCGAATCAAGGGTGGTACAAAGGAAGCCTTCGAGAGGGTGATGCAACGTGCCGGCTACTTCATAGGCGGCTTACGGCAGACCGAAGCCGCGCAATCGATCGCGCGGCACATGGTTCCAGAGCGGAATCGCGCGAAGAGCTTCCAGGTACTCAGGGAAACCCTCGAGGAATTGATCGTAAGATGATCCTCCGTTGCGGCGTCTGCTGGCGGGTTGAGCGTCCTCAGCCGGCCCGGCCGGATCGAGGCCTGAGCTTCATCAGTTTTCGCTGGTAGCGGCTCTGGACGACGTCGTTGACGACGAGGACGGCGATGACGAAGTAGAACGTGGTCTTGGTCATCGGGGTGATGGGGTTGCCGAAGAACTCGAGGTGGGCCAGGTGGCCGCCCTCGGTGAGCAGCATGACGCCGACGACGAAGAGGACGAAGAGACCGAGGACCTCGTACATGCGGTTCTTCTGCAGGAAGGCGGAGACCCGATCCGCCAGCCAGATCATCAGGGCGCCGCTGGCCAGGATGGCGGTGGCCATCACCCAGAAGACGTCGGTCAGGGCCATGGCCGAGAGGATCGAGTCGAAGGAGAAGACCAGGTTCATGGCGACGATCCAGAAGACGATGCTCGCCATCGATCGCCGTTCCGCCCCCTCGTGCTCCTCCTCTTCCAGGCTCATCATGTGGAGGATCTCCTTGCTGGCGGTGTAGAGGATGAAGGCACCGCCGAAGAGCACGATCAGGCTGTGGAGATTGAACTCGCCTTTGGCGACGCCGGTGTGGAGGGCGAAGAGCGGATCCTGAAAATAGCGGATGACGCTCATCAGGAGGAAGAGCAGGCCGATGCGGAAAACCACCGCCAGGCCGATGCCCCACATGCGCACCCGTGCCTGGCTGGCGGCTGGAGCGCGCTTCGACTCGAGGGAGATGTAGAGCAGATTGTCGAAGCCGAGCACCGCCTGCAACAGGATCAGCAGGGCCAGGGTCACCCAATTCTCCAGGCTCAGGAATTCCATGGTCTCTCCTCGCTCAGGCCCTCGGCCCGCCTCGCTTCGAGACGCGCCGGCGACTCGCCGATTGCACTCCGCCCCCCCGAGCAGGCCGAGAGCCTGTGACGCCGGCGGGACGGGACCTGACGGAACCGGGCAAGCCTAGCAGGAAAGCGGCGGCGGCCGGGATGGCCTTGCCGCATCCGGATTGCGGAATCCGACGGCGGCGGTGAAGGGTGCAGGCTAGCGCGAGCGCAGGCGGACGCGGCCGTCGGCGGTGGTGACGGCGATGGTGCCGGCGCCGTCGCCGAGGGTGCCGCTCAGCCGGTGCTCGCGGCGCTCGACGCCGCGGGCTCCGGGCAGCTCGAGCTCCACCCGACCGTCGTCCATGCGCACCTCGAAGCGGGCCGAGACGCCGGCCGCCAGCTCGAGGTCGACGTCGCCGTCGTCGGTCTCGATCGCCACGTCCGGAGCGCCGGCGAGGAGCTCGGCGATCACGTCGCCGTCCTCGGTCTCCACCTCCAGGCGGCCGCTGCCGAGGTTGGCGAGACGCACCTCGCCGTCGTCGCAGACCACCGTCAGGTCGCCTTCGCAGCGATCGATCATCACGTCGCCGTCGCTGATCTCGATGCGGCTGCGGCGCAGTTTGCAGTCGAGGATGGTCAGCTCGCCGTCGTCGCCTTCGAAACGGAGCTCGCCGTCCAAGCCGTCGATCTCGACGCCGCCGTCCTCGACCCGGAGGGCGATCTCGCCGGCGGCGTCCCGCGGCAGCGCGACGTCGCGCAGGCGGAGATTGCCGTCGTCGAGCTCGACGTCGATGGCGGCCCGCCAGCCGTCGATGACGACGTCGCCGTCGTCGCCTCTGAGCTCCAGGCTCACCCAGTGGGGAGCGCGCACGCGGTAGAGGTACTCGTGGCGGTCGACGTGGAAGATGCCGACGCCGCTCATGCCGCGCTCCTTGCCCTCCACCCGCACCGTATTGCCGCGCTGGCGGAAATCGACGCCGAAGTCGAGATCGCTGCCGACGCCGATGCGGCGGGCGGTGGCGCGGTAGCGCACCTCGACCTCGATCGCCGGCTCATCCCACGGGATGATGGCGACGTCGCCGTCGCCGTGGACCAGATGCAGGCGGGCGCCGGGGGAGACGTCGAAGCGCTGGTTGTAGTCGCGCTCGACCTCTTTGGCCATTGCCGGCAGCGCGGCGATGGAGGCGAGCAGCAGAAAGAGCGGGGCGAGCCGTCGGCGAGCGTTCATGACTGATCCTCCTTGCCCGCATCCTACGGCCCGCACCCGACCTTTGTTCCGCGCCGCCCCTCAACCGCCGTCGAATCGCGCCACCAGGCGGACGCCGGCGAAGTCGCTGCGGCCGCGCACCATCACGTGCCAGGTGCCGGCCTGCGGCCGCTCGAAGCGGCAGAGCTCGGAGGCGACGTCGACCCGCGCCGGCCGGCAATCCCAGTCCTTACCCGTGGGGCGGGCGCCGAAGCGGACGTAGAGGTCGGCGTTGCCGCTGCCGCCGTCGATGCGGATGCGCAGATTGCTGGCACCGGCGGGGACCTCGAGGGTGAAGCGACGCTGGTCGCCGGCGGCGCCGTCGAGATCCTCCACCGGCACCCGATTGCGCAGCTCAGAGCCGGCGCTGGGCGGAGGCGGCTCACCGCCGCCGCCCGGCGGCGGCGCGCCGACCGCCGCGAGGGCGGCGAGGGCGTCGAGCCGCGGGGTGGTGATGCCGCTCTTGGGATCGGTGACGAGCACGCCGTGGTCGCGCAGCAGCCGCCGCACCTGGTTGTGGCTCAGGCTGGGGTTGGCCTCGAGCAACGACGCCACCACCCCGGCGGCGTAGGGCGCGGCGGCCGAGGTGCCGCCGAAGCAAGGCTGGCGGCCGCGCTCGGCACGGGCGGTGCGGGCGCAGTGGGCGGGGGCGAGGACGTCGAGGAAGGAGGCGCTGTTCGAATAGCAGGCGACGAGGTCGGCGAAGGACTCCTCGTGGCTGCAGATGAAGAAATCGAAGGGCCCCACGTCGGCGTCGAAGACCGCCCCGACGCTGATCACCCGCGACATGCAGGCCGGGTTGCTCAGCTGGCCGACGGCGCCGCCGTTGCCGGCGGAGGCGAGGAGGGTGATGCCCGCCGCCTGCGCCGCCTTGGCGGCGTTGCGGATGGCGGGGCTCCAGCGGTTGCAGGCGCCGCGGCTGGAGAAGGCCCTGCCGCCGAAGCTCATCGAGATGACGCGGATTCCCAGCCGCCGGCGATGGTCGATCGCCCAATCGATCGCCGCCGCGACGTCGCCGTCGAGGATGCCGAAACCGCAGACCTGCCGCGATTGGGCCTTGAGCACCACCAGCCTGGCATCCGGGGCGGTACCGAGGACGCCGCCGCCGTTCCCCGCCGCCAGCCCTGCCACCGCGGTGCCATGGTCCTGCTCGCGGCAGTCGATGCGCGGATCGTCGTCGAGGTCGGCGACGTCGTAGCCGCCGATCACCTTGGCGTTGGGCCAGCGCCGCTGGCCGCCGAAGGCGGCGTGGTCGTGGTCGATGCCGTCGTCGATGATGGCGATGGTCACCCCGTCGCCGGTGGCGCCGAGCCGGTGCATGTCGCCGGCGCGCAGCAGGCGGTGGGCCTGGCGGTCCTGGGTGAAGAAGACCGGCATCGCCTCGATCGCCACCACCTCCCGGCGCTTGACGCAGTCGAGGATCCACTCCGCGTCGGCGTCGCCGGAGAAACCGTAGAGCAGGCGGTAGGCGAAACGCAGGCGGAAGGAGCCGCGGCGCACGCCGTCGAGGACCGCCCGCTGCGCCGCCCGCACCCCGGCGCGGCGCCGCGCCTCGGCCTGCTGCCAGGCGAGGCTCGCCCGCTCGTCGTCGGCCGGCGGCGATCGCAGGGTGACGATGACCCGGTGGCGAGGCAGGGGCGAGGCCTTGCCGTAGGCGGCCAGGGCCGCCGCCTCCATCGCCGCCAGCAGCTCGGGGTGGATCTTCTGCGCTCCGGGCTCGCCGGCCACGCGCAGGGGGACCTGCGCCGCCGCCAGCGCCGGCAAGAGGAGAAGGAGGAAGAAGCAAGCGGTCGCGCGCAAGCGCCGTCCATCAGGGGATCGGACGTCCATGGGAGGCCTCCCATTCGGTACGTGGCGAGCCGCGGAAGTGCAGACTCTCTACCTGAAAGGCGAGGCCCGGGCACCAAATGTTTCATCGCACGAGGGTTTTTCTCCGTCACCCGCCCGCTGCCGGCGCCGCCGGCGGGCGACGGCGAGCCCCTCCCGGCCCCGGCAAGAAACCCGCCGCGGGAACGGCTTTCTCGGCCGCTGCCGGCGCCGCTTCAGCCCTGCCAGTCGAGGATCTCGTCGATGGTGGAGGAGGATACGGCGTGGTACCCCGGACGGGCCTGGGCATAGATCTCGCGCGCCCAGGCCTTGCCCTCCTCGGTCTCCGCCAGGCGCTCGTAGAGAGGCTTCAAGAACTTGCGCCGGCCGACCGTCTTCAAGAAGTGCTCGAGGGTCGGATAGGCCGGCTCGTAGCGGTTGCGGATGACGTGGTGCAGCCAGGCGTGGAGGATCTCCGAATTGCCGCTGGCGGTGAAGCCGAAGGCCTCGTCGAGCTCCGCCATGCGCGGCGCCGGCAGCTCGTCCGGCAGGCCGCGCAGGAAACGCAGCCATTCGTGGGTGGTCCACCCCTCGGTGGCGAGCTCGGCGGCGGGGGCGCCGTCGCGGAAGCGCGCCAGCTCGCCGTCGACCCGATCGAAGCGTGCGCTGTGCACCCGCGGCACGTTGGGCGGCAATCCGGGGCCGTAGACCCAGGCGTCGATCATCAGCTCCTTCTCCAACCCCGCGTCGCCGGCGACCAGCTCGCGGCGCAGGTAGGCGACGAAGTCGGCGGTGGTGCGGGAATGGAAGGCGTTCTTCTCGAACCAGCCGCGGAGGAAGGGATCGAAGCGCTCGCGGCCCACCGTCTCCTCGATCATGCGGAGAAAGAAGTACCCCTTGTTGTAGGGCACGTCGGTCATGCCTTCGTCGGGATCGCGGCCGGCGAGGTCGAGGTAGAGATGGGTGTCCCGGGGCTCGAGCTCGTCGATCGCCTGCTCCAGGTCCTGCAGGCTGAGGCTGGCGAGCATCTCGGCGTAATCGCGCCCCTTGACCGCCTCCATGATGCGCTGTTCGAGGTAGACGGTGAAGCCTTCGTTGAGCCAGAAGTCGTTCCAGGTGGCGTTGGTCACCAGATTGCCGGACCAGGAGTGAGCGAGCTCGTGGGCGACGAGGGCGGTCAGGGAGCGGTCGCCGGCGATGATGGTCGGCGTGGCGAAGGTCAGGCGCGGGTTCTCCATGCCGCCGAAGGGGAAGCTCGGCGGCAGCACCAGCAGGTCGTAACGCCCCCAGCGGTAGGGGCCGTAGAGCTTCTCGACCGCGGTCATCATGTCCTCGGTCTCGGCGAATTCGTAGGCCGCCCGCTCGATCAGCGGCGGCTCGGCGTAGACCCCGGTGCGCGGCCCGAGCTCGGCGAAGGCCAGGTCGCCCACCGCCAGCGCCAGCAGGTAGGAGGGGATGGGTTGGGGCATGCGGAAGCGGTAGACCCCGTCGTCGTTCCTGGCGGTCGGGTTCTCGGCGCTCATCACCGCCATCAACGCCGGCGGCACCCGCACCGTGGCGTCGTAGGTCATGCGCACCGCCGGCGTGTCCTGGCACGGCACCCAGGTGCGCGCCAGGATGGCCTGGCTCTGGGTGAAGAGAAAGGGGTGCCGGCCGGCGGTCTGCGCCGGCGCCAGCCACTGCAGGGCCGCCGCCTCGGGACGGGTGGCGTAGTCGACGTGAACCACCCGCGTAGCGGCGTCGATCGGCACCACCAGCTCGCGGCCGAGGATGGGGTCCTCCTCGCCGAGCACGAAGTCGACCGCCGCGGCGGCGTCGTCCAGGGTGACGCGTTCGACGTCCAGCTGCCGGGTGTCGAGGTGCAGCTCGGTGGCGCCGCGCTTGTTGTCGAGGGCGAGCGACGCCCGACCGCGCAGCACGTGCCGCTCGAAGTCCACCGTCAGGTCCAGGTCCAGATGGCTCACCGCCACCTCGTCGGGCCGGGCGTAGGAGTGGGGATCGCGGCTCATCTCGCTTTCTCTCTCGACGGCTTCGTTCGTCGCGGGGGATCGGCCGTCGCCGGCCGGGCCGGAGCAGGCGGCGAGGAGGAGGATGGAAACCAACGTCGTCACCTCGAGGGTCTTCGTCTTCGAACTCATGGATCGGTCCATGTCATCAGCTCTTGCCGGATCGGCCGGACGCGGCGGTCGATCAACCCGGCTCAGGATTCCTCGGTGAAGCCACGAGCCGCGTCGGCGTCGCCGCGCAGGCGAGCGAGCATCGCCTGATCGGCAAAACTCATCGCCTGACGGTGCAACGCCCGCTCTTTCTTCAACGGAGTGCTCATCGTCGCTCCACGTGCGAGATCGGCTCGTCGCATTCGACCACGACAACCCGGGCCGGCGACCGCGGGTCGTCCGGCGACCCTGCCGGATCTTACGGCGCAGCCGTTCGTTCAGCCGGGCCGCCGTGCCCCGTAGCATAGCCGATGCCTCGAGCCGCGCCCGGCTCTTCTTCTGGTATGCTGCCCGCCGTCATGGCAGCGCCGGCCGAGAAACCTGACCGCCTTCCCGCTTCCTGCCGGCCGCGCAAGGTCGGGATGGTCAGCCTGGGCTGTGCCAAGAACCTGGTCGACAGCGAGATCATGCTCGGCGAGCTCCGCGGCCGCGGCCACCGGATCGTCGCCGACGCCGAGCTGGCGGATACGGTGATCGTCAATACCTGCGGCTTCATCGACGAGGCCAAGGAAGAGTCGATCGACGCCATCCTCGAGCTGGCGGCGCTGAAGGAGGCGGGGACGATCGAGCGCCTGCTGGTCGCCGGCTGCATGGTCAACCGCTACGGCGCCGAGCTCAAACGGGAGATCCCCGAGATCGACGGCTTCATCGGCCTCGACCAGCTGCGCCAGGTGGCGGCAGCGGTGGAGGAACGGCCCGCCGGCGATCTGGTTCAGCTCGGCGGCGCCGCCGAGCCGCCGCCCGCCGGGCCCTCCCATCTCGTCTTCGACCACACCGCGCCGCGCCTCCTGACCACCCGCGGCTACGCCTACCTCAAGGTCGCCGAGGGCTGCGACAACCCGTGCACCTTCTGCGCCATCCCCAGTTGGCGCGGCCGCTTCCGCAGCCGCACCATCGACAGCCTGGTGCGCGAGGCCCAGGCGCTCGAGCACCAGGGCATCGCCGAGCTCTGCCTGGTGGCCCAGGACACCACCCGCTACGGCGAGGACCTGGGCTACGGCCGCCACGGCCTTCTGCGGCTGGTCGAGGCCCTGCTCGCCGCGACCGAGGTGCCCTGGATCCGCTTCCTCTACGCCTACCCCACCACCCTCGACGACGAGCTGCTGAAGCTGATGGGGAGCGAGCGGCGATTCGTCTCCTACGTCGACATGCCGCTCCAGCACAGCCATCCGGAGATCCTGCGCGCCATGCGCCGCGGCGGACGCGCCGAGCGCTACCTGCGCCTGCTGGAGCGCGCCCGCACCCTGGTGCCCGACGTCGCCCTGCGCAGCACCTTCATCGTCGGCTTCCCCGGCGAGCGCGAGGAGCACTTCGCCCACCTGCTCGACTTCGTCGCCGCGGCGCGCTTCGACCACCTCGGCGCCTTCGTCTACAGCCCGGAGCCCGGTACGCCGGCCGCCGATCTCGGCGGGCGGGTGCCGGCGAGCACCGCGCGGCGACGTCACCGGCGGCTGCTGGCGGCCCAGGAGCCGATCGCCCGCGCCAGCCGCCAGGCCCTGGTCGGCCGGCGGCTTACCGTGCTGGTCGAAGGGGTCTGCGCCGAGACCGAGCATCTGTTGCAAGGCCGCCACCAGGGCATGGCGCCGGAGATCGACGGCCGCCTGCTGATCAACGACGGCGTCGCCGACCCCGGCAGCTTCGCCGAGGTCGAGATCACCGACGCCTACGCCGACGACCTGGTGGGGCACGTCGTCGCCCCGATCCTGCCCGCAGCCGCCACCCCCTGAGGCCATGCAAGTCATCCGCGACGCGCTCGCCAGCGCCGACCTGCCCTACGCCGCGATCGCCACCATCGGCAACTACGACGGCATCCACCGGGGCCAGCGGGCGGTGATCGACCGGGTGATCGCCCGCGCCCGGGAGCTCGGCACCCAGGCGGTGGTGATCAGCTTCGATCCCCACCCCCTGCGGGTGTTGCGGCCGCAGGAGGCGCCGCCGCTCCTCACCTCCCGCCGCCAGCGCGAGGCCCTGCTCGAGGAAGCGGGGATCGACGTCCTGGTCGAGGTGCGGTTCACCCGCGAGCTCGCCCTGACCCCGGCCGAACGCTTCGCCCGCGACCTGCTGCACCGGGCGATGGCGGTGCAGGAGATCTACGTCGGCCGCGGCTTCCACTTCGGCCACAACCGCGAGGGCGACCTGGCGTTGCTCGAGCGCCTGGGGGCGGAGTTGGGCTTCGCCGCCTACGGCGTCGACGAGGTGCTCCACCAGGGAGCACCGATCTCCAGCACCCGCATCCGCCAGGCGGTGGCGGCCGGCGACGTGGCCCTGGCGATGGAGCTTCTCGGCCGGCCCTACGCCCTGCGCGGCGTCATCCAGCGCGGCGACCGCATGGGCATGCGCCTCGGTTGGCCGACGATCAACCTCGAAAGCGAAAACGAGCTGACCCCGGCCGAGGGCGTCTACGTCGGCCAGGCGTCCTTCCCGTCGTTCCCCGCCACCTTCGACTGCGTCACCAACATCGGCACCCGACCGACGGTCTACGAGCACTACCAGCGGGTGGTGGAGAGTCACATCCTCGGCTTCGACGCCGACGTCTACGGCGAGACGGTTGAGATAAGCTTCTTCAAACGCCTGCGCGAGGAGCGGCTGTTCCCCAACGTGATGGAGCTGTCGGCGCAGATCGGGCGTGACGTCGAGGCGGCGCGGGAGTATTTCGCCGCCCGCCGGCGCCTGCAGGAACGCTCCCAGGAGATCGCCGAGAGCTGAGAAGATCCCCAACGGCGGGCGCATGCGGCCCGACCCCGCACGCCCTTCCGCCGGCGACCGAACCGCGGCGCCCAGCGCCGACGAGCCAATAGCGAAGGAGAGAGCGACATGGCCAGCGACAAGATCGTGACCCTCGACGAGAGCAACTTTCAGCAGATCATCGACGGCGACAAGCCGGTGCTGGTCGACTTCTGGGCCCCCTGGTGCGGCCCCTGCCGCATGGTGGCGCCGGTGCTCGAGGAGCTCGCCGAGGAGCTCGACGGCGAGGTGCTGATCGCCAAGCTCAACGTCGACGACAACCAGGACCTGGCGTACAAGTTCCAGGTCTCCAGCATCCCCACCTTCATCCTCTTCCACCGCGGTGAGGTCAAAGACCGCATGATGGGGGCGATGCCCAAAGCCGCCTTCCAGCAATTCATCGAACGCAATCAGGCCGCCGCCAAGACCGCGTGAGGCTGCTGGAGGAGCTGCTCGAGGACCAGCGGGCCAAGGCTCTGCTGGTCCTCGCCCGCGCCTCTCACGAGGCCTGCCTGGCGCCCTTCATCGGCCCGGCGCGGCTGCACGAATCCCTCCTGATCTGGCCGCGGGACCGCCCCCCCCGCTTGGCCTATCTGTCGCCCCTCGAGCGCGACGAGGCGGCGGCCAGCGGCATCCGGCCGCTCTCCCCCGAGGAGCTCGACGTCGCCCGTGCGGTGCAGGAGGGCTACGATCCGGTCGAGTTGTGGAGCCACGTGGTTGCGCGCGCCGCCGAGCGCGCCGGCGTGACGCCCGGCCGCGTCGCCCTGGCCGGCGGTCTCGACGCCGGCCTGGCGGTGGCGGTCTGCGACCGCCTGGCGGCGGACGGCTGGTCCTTCGTCCCCGGCGCCGGCATCGTCGAGCGCCTGGCCAAGCGCAAGGACGCCGCCACCGTCGGCGCCGTCTGCCGGGTGGCCGCCGGCGCCGGCGACGCCCTGCGGCGGGTGGCGGCGCTGCTCGCCGCGGCGCACGCGGGCGACGGCGTGCTCGAGCTCGGCGGCGAAGCGCTGACCGTCGGCCGCCTGCGGCGGGAGATCGCCCTGGTCCTCGCCCATCACCGCCTCGAGCAGCCCGAGGGCAACATCGTGGCACCGGCGGAGGAAGGGGCGGTGCCCCACACCAGCGGCAGCGACCCGCGCCCTCTGCGCCCGGGGGAATCGCTGATCGTCGACCTTTTTCCCCGCCGGCGCCTCTTCGCCGACGTCACCCGCACCTTCTGCGTCGGCCCGCCCTCCGACGAGCTGGCGGCGGCCCATGCGGCGGTGCGCCGGGCCCTCGAGCGGGCGCGGGCCGATGCCCGCCCCGGCGTCCGCGGCTGGCAGCTGCAGGAGACGGTCTGCGAGCTCTTCGCCGAGCGCGGCTACGAGACGCCGATCTCCCACCCGGGCAGCGAGCGGGGGTACGTCCACGGCCTCGGCCACGGCGTCGGCTGGCGGGTGCACGAGTACCCGAGTTTCCGTCGCAAGAGCGGCGACGAGGGGCGCCTCGAGGCCGGCGACGTCTTCACCCTCGAGCCCGGCCTCTACCATCCCGAGGCGGGCTGGGCGGTGCGTCTCGAAGACCTCCACGCCCTGAACGACGACGGCCTCGAGCTCCTCACCCCCCTGCCCTACGACCTCGATCCGCGCGCCTGGCGCCAGCTCTAGCGCCCCCAGATCTTCTTCCACCAGGGGACGCCGGCGGGCCGCACCTCGGGCAGGGGATCGAGGCGGGCGCGGATCGCTTCCAGGTCCCAGCCGGTGAGGTTGGCCAGGGTCTGGGCCTCGCGCTCCTGGCGCTCGGCGACGCTCCGCAGGTAGCGCTCGGCCTCCGCGCAGGTGGCTTCGCCGCGCCACGGATGACGCAGGACGTAGCGCCCCTGGAAGTTGGTGCGGTCGCCGGTCTCCTGGAAGTGCAGGTCCTCGGGGAAGGCGTCGGCGGTGTAGCGCAGGTGGAGGCGGGTGACGAAGACGTTCTGCGGCTGCGGCTGGGGCGCCGGCCGGCGGCGCGCCGGCGGCCGCTCGTCGCCGTCGCCGTCGAGCCAGAAAACCCCGAGCTGGCGCAGCTCGCGCCCCGACAGCGGATCGGCGGCGCAGGGATCGCACCAGCTCATGTCCCAGGCGTACTCCAGAAAAACCGCCCGCATGCGCTCCTCCTCCGCCCGGCGGGCGAACATGTCGCGGTAGAAGTCGGCGAAGTCGTCCTTGACGAAGGGCGGCAGCTCGACCCCCGAGGGCAGCTTGACCGTGCGGTAGTTGGTGGTCTCCACCCGCCCGGTGCGGGTGAGCGCGAAGACGAAGAGCTCCTGCGGGCCGTCGGCATTGACCGTGCCGAGGCGGATCGGCAGCATGAACTTATGCGTCTCAAACGCCATCTGCAGCGGCCGCAGGTAGGTGTAGCCGAGGCGCGCCTGCTCCTTGAGGTTGACCTTGGCGACGAAGAAGCGCATGCCCTGCTTGAGGTAGCTGGCGAGCACCCGCGAGGCGCCCGCCGGCACGCGGTAGCCGTTGCGGCGCAACCAGGTCTCGAGCCCCGAGCTGTCCTCGGCGGAGAGGATCAGGACGTCGTACTCGCCGACCGCATAGCGCGCCTCGATGGTCACCCCCAGGCTGCGGGCCGCCTCGTCCCTGGCCCGGCCGGCGCTGGCCGGTAGCTCCGCCGCCACCGACTTGCGCATTCTCTCCTGCAAGACGAGGCAGGGGTCGGCGTCGAAGTACTCGACCAGGCGCGGCGCGGTGTAGGCGTCGAGATGCTCGATCACCGCCCGCTCGCCGACGTGGATCTGATCGCGCTCCAGCACCACCGGCACCGGCACCACGACGGCGAACTCCTCCGGATCGCCCCGGAAATCGTTGGCCATGGTGATGACCGTGCGCCGGCCGTCGCGCACCAACACCACCTTGGAGGCGCGGTTGAAGAGCGCGGCGTCGGCCTTGGCGACGTAGAAGCCGCAGAAGGCGTCGGACGGGGCGGCGAGGGCGAGGACGAGGACGACGGCGCCGGCGAAGACGGCGAAGACGTGGGATCTGCGCATGGTGGATCTCCTTTCGTGAAACGGCCCTCAAGCGGCCGCGGCTTGCGGTTTCAGCTCCCCTTCGGCGGCCGCTCGAGCGGCCCAGCGGTAGCGGGCGGCGGGCCACAGGCGGTCGATCACCGGCACCAGCGGAGCGCAGGCGAAGAGCGCCCAGATCGGCCCGCTCGGCCGATAGAAGACGAATTGCACGGCGACGGCGACCAGCGCCACCACCGCGGCGTAGACCAGGCGTCCGGCGCGCGCGTCGGGGGTGGTCTTGGGGTCCGAGATCATGAAGAAGGTGAAGATCAGGAGCGCCCCGTTCTGCAGCTGATGCAGCGGGATCGCCCACGGGTCGCCGAGCCAGGCGGCACGAGCGCAGAGCAGCGCCGCGTAGGCGGCGAGAAAGGCCCAGGTGACGTCGCTGCGCGCCGCCCGCCAGGTGACCACCACCCCCGAGCAGGCGACCAACAGGGCGAGATAGGCCGCCGTCCCCCATTGGCCGGGAGAGACCCACACCCGTTCGCTGGCGAGCATCATCACGGCGAGGCCGAAATTGGTCGGATTGAAGACGTGCTTGCCGCGCCAGCGCAACACGAACTTGCTGGCGATCGCCAGGAGCGCCGCCGCCGCCGCCAGAGCGACGCTCTCGGTGCGCAGGAGCAGGATCAACGACAGGGCCGAGATCATCGCGCTGCGCGGATCAAAACGCCGCAGCCCCGCCAGCCGGCCGCACAGCCACTGGCCGGCCTGGGCGACGGCGAGGAGCGTCAGGGCGATCGCCGGCCGGATCTCGAAGTCGAGGGCGACCACCCCGTAGACGATCAGCGCGCCGAGGATGGTGATCTGGTAAGGCCTGGGGTCGCGGTGCTTGGGGCTCATGCGTTCCCTCCCGTCGAAGGCGTCCCCCTTTGGACACCGCTCGACCCCGAAATGCAACCGCTCCCCGCAAGCGACTGATTCCAAACCCCTTGCGAAGACCCTGGCACCCTTCCGCGTTCGGC
>RFGL01000239.1 GCA_003697015.1 Acidobacteriota bacterium
AGGCCCTCGACCTCGGCCAGGGCGGCGACCGCCGCCGCCTGCCGCGCGGCGGCCGCGGCCGAGTAGCGCACCCGGTGGCCGCGGCGCAGGAAATCCTCCAGCCCCAGGCCGGAGGCGAAGCGCGCCGTGCCGCCGGTGGGCAGCACGTGGCTGGGGCCGGCCATGTAGTCGCCGAAGACCTCGGCGCTGGCACCGCCGACGAAGACCGCACCGGCGCGCTCGAGGCGCGGCGCCAGGGCCTCGGCCTCATCGCCGACCAGCTGCAGATGTTCGGGAGCGATCTCCTCCGCCAGCTCCAGGGCCTCCTCCATGCCGCCGACGATGAGCGCCAGGCCCTGGCCGGCGAGGGCGGCCCGCGCCACCTCGGCGGTGGCGAGGGCGGGCAGCTGGACGGCGAGCTCCGCCCGCACCCGGCGGGCGAGGGCCTTGCGGTCGGTGATGAGGACGGCCAGCGCCTGGGGATCGTGCTCCGCCTGCGCCAGCAGGTCCGCCGCCACCAGCCGGGCGTCGGCGCCGTCGCTGGCGACGATCACCACCTCGCTGGGTCCGGCCAGGCCGTCGATCGCCACCGCCGACGACGCCAGGTGCTTGGCCGCCGTCACCAGGGCGTTGCCCGGGCCGACGATCTTGTCCACCCGGCGGATGGTCTCGGTGCCGTAGGCCAGGGCGGCGACGGCGTGGGCGCCGCCGATCGCCCACGCTTCGTCGATCCCGAGCACCGCCAGCGCGTGGCGCAGGGCGGCGTTGTCGAAGGCGCGGGGCGGGCTGGCGACGACGATCTCCCGCACCCCGGCGAGGCGTGCCGGCAGCACCGTCATCACCGCCGTCGACGGGTAGGTGGCGCGGCCGCCGGGAACGTAGACGCCGACCCGCCGCAGGGGCCGGCGCAGGGCCACCAGCTCGACGCCGGCCGCCTCCAGGCGCGTCTCCGGCGGTCGCACCTGGGCCTCGTGATAGCGCCTGACGGCGGCGACGGCGCGGTCGAGAGCGGCGGCGAAGCCGGCCGGCAGCCGCCCGTCGTCGAGCCGCTCGCAAGGCCGCCGCAGCTCGCCGACCGACGCCGCCTCGAGACCGTCGTAACGGGCCGAGAAGCGCAGCAGCGCGCGGTCGCCGCCGCGTCGGACCCGCTTGAGGATGCGCCGCGCGCGGCGCAGGGTCCCGGCGTCGAGGAGGTCGTCGCCGCGGCGCAGGAGACGCTGCCGGGCACGCCGCCCGCGGCGCGAATTCAGGGCGAGGATCTTCAGCACGTCAGCTCACCACCCCCGCCTGCTCCAGGCGGTCGATGAAGGCGTTGAGGCGCCGCCGGTGTTTCTGGTAGGCGGCGCGGTTGACCACCAGACAGGGCGCCACCTGGCGCACCACCTCGAGCTCCTCGAGGCGATTGTCGCGCAGGGTGCGGCCGGTCTGGACGATGTCGAGAGCGAGCTCGGCGAGATCGAGGATCGGCGCCAGCTCGATCGAACCCGACAGGGTGAGCACCTCGGCGCCCCAGGAACGGCTGTCGAGGATGCGGCGGGCGGTGCGCGGGTACTTGGTCGCCAGCCGCACCTGCTCCCCCGACTCCGGCAGCCGTCGCTGGCGGCCGATCAGGGACATGCGGCTGCGACCGTCGGTCAGCCGCACCGGCACCAGCAGGTCGCCGTCGACCTCTTCCAGCACGTCCGAGCCCACCACCCCGAGGTCGGCGATGCCGTGCTCGACGTAGAGCGGCAGATCCCAATCCTTGAGCAGCAGGGCCTCGAGGTCGTCGCCGATGCGCACCTTGAGGCGGCGGTCGCGTTCCACGCCGTCGAGGGCCAGGCCGGCGGCGCGGAAGGCCGCCAACGCCGGCCCCAGATTGCGCCCCTTGGGCAACGCCAGGCGGATCATGACCCCTCCTCGCCGCGCTCGCCGGCGAGCTCGACCAGGGCATCGAGATCGATGCAGAAACCCGCCGCCGTGGTCTCCGCCTCGAGCTTCTCGAACAGCCGGTCGTAGCGCCCGCCGCCACCGAGGGGCCGGGCGCTGGCGCGGCCGAAGGCGCGGAAGACCAGGCCGTCGTAGTAGGCGCGGCCGCCGAGCTGGCGATAGAGCGTCTCCTGCCGCGCCTGGTCGGCGAATTCGGCCAGGTCGATCTTGAGCTCGAGGCGGGGGAAGGCGACCGCCAGCTCGTCGCGCAGGGCCTCGAGCCGCGCCAGCTCGGCCGCCGCCCCTTCCCCCAGGGCCGACGGATCCGCCGGCACGCCGCGCTCCACCACCTCCAGCAGCGCCCGGTGGCACCGCCGCGCGACGCTGCGCTCGCGCCGCACCAGCGCCTGCATCACCTCGAGGGGCGACGCCCGGCCGGCGCAGGCCAGGATCAGCTGGTCGAGGGCGCCGGCGAAGCCGAGGACGACGATCGCCCCGCCGCCGCAGGCGTCGAGCACGGCGAGGAGCTGGCGCAGGGCGAGGCGCTCCCCCGCCCCGCCGCCGGCGCCGAGGATCTCCGCCCCCAGCTGGTAGAGCTCGCGCGGCCGGCCGGCGCGTTCCTCCCGGTAGCGCAGCACGTCGCCGCGATAGAAGAGCTTGAGCGGTTTGGGCAGGGAGCCGAGACGCGGCGCGATCAAGCGCGCCAGCATGGGGGTGAAGTCGGCGCGCAGGACGAGCACCGCGCCGTCGCGGTCGATCAGGCGGTAGAGCTCCTCGCGGCTGCCGGCGGAGAGCATCTCCTCATAGGGATCGAGGTAGTCGATCACCGGCAGGATGACCTCGGAGAAGCCGTCCTCCTCCAGCCGGCGGACGAGGCGCTCCTCGAGCCGCCGGCGGCGGCGGGCGCCGTCGAAGAACAGACCGGCGACGCCGGTCGGCAGGGAAGCCGAGATCTTCATCGGCCACCGCCGCTTCGGCCCGGCACCGGCATGGCCAGCCGGGGGTTGCGGTGGAGGATCGGCGTCGTCAGGGTCACCTGCGGAGACCTCCTCGCCGGGGAAGAGGTGCGGTGACTGGGCCGGCGTCTCTCGCCCCGGGTGCGATCACCGGGACGAGCCCGGCGGTTACGGACCGTGACGGTGGTGCATGCCGCCCCGCCGGCCGGTGGCCGGGAGTGCGTCGGCGGTCGGGGTGGCAGCGCGGTCCATGGTGGTGCTGGTTGCGTCGGCCGGCGGCGCGGAGCCGCCGCGTGCCGAAAGTAGAGCACCGGCCCTCCCCCTCTGTCAAGGCGCCCGCCGGCCGCCGGCCGCCGGGCCGGGCGGCGGCGCGATAAGCTCGCCCGCACGCGGCGCGGAGCCGCGGGCGGGGTGCTCTGCCGATGGCCGACGGCGTCAGGCTCGACAAGTGGTTGATGGTGGCGCGGGTGTTCAAGACCCGCAGCCTGGCGAAGCGCGCCTGCGACCTGGGACGGGTGACGGTCAACGGCCTCGACGCCAAGGCCCACAAGCAGCTGGCGTTGGGGGATCGGGTGGAGGTCGAACTCGGCGACTGGCGGCGGGTGCTGGTGGTCAAGGAGCTGCGCGACCGGCCGCTCAAGAAGGCCGAAGCGCCGCGGCTCTACGACGACCAGAGCCCGCCGCGGCCGCGGCTCGACGCCCTCGAGCGGCTGATGCGGCGGGCGCAGGTGACGCGCGAAAGGGGCCGCGGCCGGCCGTCGAAGAAGGAGCGCCGGGAGCTCGAGCGCTGGCGGCGGCGGGGCGCGCCGCCGGAGTGAGCCGGCGGCGCCGGCGCTCAGACGCCGCCGGCGCCGTCGAGATAAGCGCTCACCAGATCGGGCATGGCAGGGAGGTCGTAGCCCCCCTCGAGGACCGACAGCAAACGGCCGCCGGCGCTGGCGGCGGCCGCCCGGCGCAGCCAGCGGCCCCAGCGGGCGAAGGCCTCCTCGCTCACCGACATGCCGCCGAGAGGATCGCCGCGCCAGGCATCGAAGCCCGCCGACGCCAGCAGCACCTCGGGCGCGAAGCGCTCCAGGGCGGGGAGGACGGTGCCCTCGAAGGCGGCGGCATAGACCTCGTCGCCGCTGCCGGCGGCCAGCGGCAGGTTGATCGTCGCCCCTTCCCCCGCCCCCCGGCCGCGCTCGCTGGCGGCGCCGGTTCCGGGATAGAAGGGGTACTGGTGAAGGCTGATGAAGAGCACGTCGCCGCGGCTCTCGAAGAGGTGCTGGGTGCCGTTGCCGTGGTGGACGTCGAAGTCGACGATCGCCACCTTGCGCTTGCCGTGGCGATCGATCAGGTGCTGGGCGGCGACGGCGACGTTGCCGAGAAAGCAGAACCCCATGGCGTGGTCGCGCTCGGCGTGGTGGCCGGGGGGACGCACGGCGACGAAGGCCTGGCGATCCTCGCCCCCGGCCACCCAATCGGCCGCCGCGACGGCCGCTTCCGCCGCCCCCCACGCCGCCGCCCAGGTACCCGGCGACAGCGGGTTGTCGGCCGAGTCGAGCAAGCCGTCGCCGCGCTCGACGGCGCGTTGGAAGCGCGCCAGGTAGCGCCGGTCGTGGAGCGCTTCGACCGCCGGCCGGGCGTCGGCGCCGGCGGCCGACTCGACCATCTGCCGGCGATCGCGCCGCAGGCGATCGAGGATCGCCCGCAGGCGCTCCGGCCGCTCGGGATACCCGGGCGGGGCGGCGTGCTCGAGGCAGCGAGGGTCGGTGAAGATCCGTTCCATGGCCGGCCGACTATAGCTCGAAAAGCTGCCGCTCGACGTCCTGGCACGGACGGCCGCGACGGCCGATGGTGATGCCCTGGGCGGCCAGCCGCTTGCGCGTGCGGTGGACCAGGGCATCGACGTTCGCGGGGCTGAGCACGCCGCGCGACCAGCGGGCGATCTCGCGGCTGCTCCACCCGCCGATCAGCGCCAGGCAGAGGGCTCGCACCTTGAGCTGCCGGTGCGGCTCGGCGACGTGACGTCGGCAGCGCCTGATCAGCCGGACGAGCGCCTCGCGCGCCAGCAGGGCGTTCTCCTGGGCGGGGCGGATCGACCGCCCGCGCAGGTGGTACCAGGGGATGCGCCGGCGGCGCCGGCCGAGCTTCCGCAGGTGGTCGACCACCACCGCTTCGATCGACTTCCGCAAGTATCCCCAGGCGGCGGCGGTGCTGCGGTAGCGCAGCCGCCCCCGGCGGTGGCCGACGGCGATCAGGCGGCAGTAGAGCTCCTGCATCAATTCATCGACGCAGTCCTCGTCGCCCGCCTGGCCGCGGCGGTGGAGAGCCCCCACCAGGGCGCCCCGGAGCGCGTGATCGTAGTACCGGACGAAGGACGACCAGTCCCCGGGCCGGCGGCGATTGATGCACAGGTACAGCAGATGCGGTGCGTTCATCCTCGTTCCCCTCAGGGTCGGGAAAGAGGATGGGACGCGCGGCGCGAGGCGCCCGGGAGAGCGCCGGCGGCAGGGGCGATACCGACTTAGGGGGGCGCGGCGCCGCGGCGTTACAGGTCGAGGCCGGACCGCTTGAGGAGCGCCGCCATCGCCCGCTCCGCGCGGCGGCGGATCTGCGCCAGGTCGAGATGGACGAGGGCGCCGTCCGAGACCAATCTCTCGCCGCCGACGAAGACCTCGCGCACGTGCGCCCGCGAGGCGCTGAAGGCGACCAGGTCGTGGGGATCGACCGGCGGCGCCGCCCACAGATCCGCGCCGTGGCCGGCGAGCACCACCACGTCGGCCTGCTTGCCGATCTCGAGGCTGCCGATCTCGTCGCCGAGGCCGAGGGCGCGGGCGCCGTCGCGGGTGGCGAGAGCGAGGGCGTCGCGGCCGCTGAAGGCTTCCGGCCCGTGCTTGAGCTTCTGCAGCAGGGCGGCCAGACGCAGCTCCTCGAAGGCGTCGAGATGGTTGCTGCAGGCGGTGCCGTCGCAGCCGAGGCCGACCGGGATCGACGCCCGCTTGAGGCCGACGACGTCCGCCACCCCCGAGCCGAGCTTGAGGTTCGAGCTCGGGCAGTGGACGACGGCGAAGCGGCGCCGGCGCAGCCGCTCCAGGTGGGCCGGCTCGAGCCATACGCCGTGGGCGATGCGCAGGTCGGCGTCGAGCACCCCGAGCTCGTCGAAGTAGTCGATCTCGTCGCGGCCCTTGGCCCGGCGCACCGCGTCGGTCTCCTCGCGCTGCTCCAGGGCGTGGGTGTGGATCGGCCAGCCGCGCTTCTCCGCCAGCTCACGCACCCCGCGCCACAGGGCGTCGGAGCAGGAGAGGACGAAGCGCGGGTTCAGGGCGTAGCGCACGCGGCCGCCGGCCGCCAGACGATCCCCCAGGGCCTCGGCCTCGGCCAGGGTGCGGTCGGCGTCTTCCTTCAACCGCTCCGGCAGGCCGTCGCCGCCGTCCATCAGGCACTTGCCGGCGATCGCCCGCAGGCGGGAGTCGGCCAGGGCCGCCATCAAGCCGCCGACGCCGGGACCGATGCCGATGTCCTGGACCGTGGTGGTGCCCGACAGCAGGCACTCGGCGGCGCCGAGCAGGGTGCAGCAGTAGGCGCTGTCGTCGTCGTGGGCCGCCTCCAGCGGCCAGATGCGCTGGCGCAGCCACGGCAGCAGCCGGCGCCCTTCCGCCAGGCCGCGGAAGAAGGTCTGCCCCAGGTGGACGTGGCCTTGGATCAGGCCCGGGAGGACGAAGCAACCCTCGGCGTCGACGATCTCGGTGCCGGGGGCAGCGGTCAGATGGCGGCCGACGGCGGCGATACGGCCGTCGCGCAGCAGCACCTCGCCGCCCTCGAGCACCGTGCCGGCGTCGTCGAGGGTCAGGACGGTACCGCCGTAGATCAGGGTCGGCGGCGGCGTTCCGCGATCCACGGCCTTCTAGCGCAGCTTCTCTTCGACGAACTCGACGTGCTTGCGCACCTTCGGGTCGTACTTCTTGAAGCGCAGCTTCTCGGTCGACAGCTTCTTATTCTTGGTCGTGGTGTAGAAGTAGCCGGTGTCGGCGGTGGATACCAGCTTGATCTTGTCGCGCATCGCTCGGCTCCCGGGCGGACGAAAGCGACGCCGGCGCGCCGCCGTACCGGCGGCGGCGCTGCCTGCGCCGCGGCGTGATCGGACGATGACTGGCGGGGTCGACGGGACTCGAACCCGCGACCTCCGGCGTGACAGGCCGGCGTTCTAACCAGCTGAACTACGACCCCGTTTGGGTGCGAGCCTCGCGGCTCGTCGCCGTGAATTCCGCGCGCGGAGGCTGTTTGCCGGCCGCGCCCGCATCCCCTCCTCCGCTGGTGGGAGGTGGGGGATTCGAACCCACGGCCTCCTGCGTGTAAGGCAGGCGCTCTAACCGCTGAGCTAACCTCCCCAGCGCCGGAGGGCGCGATCTTACGGAAAGGCCTGGGAGAAGTCAACGGCCCGCCGGAGGCTCGCCGGCGGCTCGCCGTTCGACCCAGCCGCCCCGGCACGGTGCCGGCCGGCCTTCGCACGGCCGTGCCGTCCGTGACACAATAGACCATCGTGGAAGCCGCTCGCAACGCCCCCGCGCCCCGCCGTCTCCGCTCCGCCGCCGGACGGCGCCGGAGAGCGGCGGACGCCGGGCGGCGACCGCGGCGCCCGCCGATCTGCCCTCCGCGGGCAGCCTGACCGGAACCGTAACGAGGAGCCGTTTGACCATGCACCACGTACCCGATCTGTCGTATCCCTTCGACGCCCTCGAGCCGCACATCGACGCCCGCACCATGGAGATCCACCACGACAAGCACCATGCGGCCTACGTCACCAACCTCAACAAGGCCCTCGAGGGGCATCCGGCGCTCGCCGCCAAGCCGGTCGAAGACCTGTTGCGCGACCTCGGCAACGTGCCCGAGTCGATCCGCACCGCGGTGCGCAACCACGGCGGCGGCCACGCCAACCACACCCTCTTCTGGAGCGTCATGGGGCCGGGGGGCGGCGGCGAGCCCGGCGGCGACCTGGCCGCCGCCATCGAGCGCGACTTCGGCAGCTTCGCCGATTTCAAGACCAAGCTGCAGACCGCCGCCGTCGGCCAGTTCGGCTCCGGCTGGGGCTGGCTGGTCAAGAACGAGGCGGGGCGGTTGGAGGTGATGGCCACCGCCAACCAGGACAGCCCCCTGTCGTCGGGCAAGACGCCGCTCCTCGGCGTCGACGTCTGGGAGCACGCCTACTACCTCAAGTACCAGAACCGGCGGCCGGACTACGTAACCGCCTGGTGGAACGTGGTCGACTGGCACGCCGTCGCCGCCCGCTTCACCGGCTGAGCCCGGCTGCCGCCCTCCGAGCCCCGGCCGATGCCGGGGCTCCCCCCATCTCCCCGTCCGCCCCCGCGCCGCCATTCCGGCCCC
>RFGL01000021.1 GCA_003697015.1 Acidobacteriota bacterium
GCGCCGAGGTCGGCGCGACGTGCCATCGCCTGCGCCAGCAGCTCGCTCAGAGGCGGCGGTGGGGAGTCCGGCAAAGGCAATTCCCCGGCGGGTTCGGGCGGCGCCGTCGGATCGACCCCCGCCAGCTCGGCCAGGCGACTGCACGCGGCGGCGTAGGCCGCCCGGGACCGCTCGACGGCGCGGGCGGCGCGGCCGGCGGCTGCCTGGGCGAGGTTGACCTCGATCTGGGTCGCGGCGCCGCGCGCCAGCCGCCGGCGGGCGAAGTCGAGCACCTCCCGCGCCAGGGCGGCGTCGGTTTCCGTCACCGCCAGCAGCTCGCGCTCCCGCACCGCCTCGGCGAAGGCCGACTCGACGCGGAAGGCCAGCAGCCGTCGCAGCCGCAGGAAGTCCGCCTCGGCCGCTGCCAGCGCCTCGCCGGCGGCGGCGATCCGCCAGCGCCGTTGGCCCGCCACCTCGATCTCTTGCGAGAGGCTGAGCCCGCGGTCGACGGTGGAGCCCGCGGGGCTCCTGCGATCCGCCGCCTCCAACGACAGCTGGGGGTTGTGAGGATAGGTGCGGGCGGCGATGCGCTCGCTCGCGACCTCATCCACGGCGGCGCGGCCGGCAGCCAGCAGCGGACTTTGGGCGAACGCGGCCTCGAGCGCCTGCTCGAGGGTCCATCGCCGCGGGTTCGGGGCATCCCCTCGGGCCGACGGCAGCCCGAGAAAAACGGTGAAACCTAGGATTAACCACCGGACTCGCCGGCGGCATGGGCACTGATGCATCGCATCCTCGCCTTCGTCAGATCCGAGCGGACGAGCGACCCGGCAAGCAGACCGCCCACATCCGTCGCCGGCGGCCGTCAACACGACCCGCAAGCGACGACGTCGTCAGCGGCAGGGCGGCCCGATGGCAGCGATCGCGAGGCACGTCGAATCGTGGTGCCGGAGCTTGATCGTGCGTGGGATCGGACGCCACGCCGCTTCACGGTGCGACGGGCGCACCGCTAAAACGAACGCAACGATCGCGATCAGACCTGAGGAGGGCGTTCGCCGGCCGGCCACAAGCCGGTCAGCTGCGGCTCCGACTCCTGCCGGCGCAGCAGACCGGCGGCGTGGAGCGCGAGGCGGGGCGGGGTGGGTCCGACGAGGAACGCCAGGCTGGCGTGGCAGGGGCAGAGATGGGACGTCGGCGTACAGCCGTGCTCGGGACCGGGAGGCTGGTGGTGATCCCCCCGCGCCGCCGCATGCGCCAGGTGGCCGGCGGCCAGGAGGTGGCCGGCGTTCTCCAGCACCTCGAATGCGCCGGGCATCATCGTCACGGCCAGCAGCAGAGCACAGAGTTTGCGGCGCCACCCCTTCATCGCGCTCATGAGCCTACTCCCCGGACGCCGGCGCCGCAAGGGCCATCGGCCGCTGCTGGCGCGTTTGGCCCCACCGGATCGTGCGCGAGTGCGCGGCGGCCGGGCGGCGACGGGCGGCGTTACCCGAGGGTTACGTGCCGTAACGCTACGGTTACGCTCGAGCAAAGCCTTCATCCGGGGCTTGACAAACGGCGCGGCTTCCGTATACTTCTACGCGTCCGTCATGAACGAGAGTTCGTCGACCATGACTTCGAACCCCATCACGCGACCCTACTGCCGCACGGCGCTCATTCGCTGCGTCTGTATGCGGCGGGTGTGACCGGTTCCCGGTCGCACCCGCGCACCGAAGCTGGTGCGGTGGGTCGCGGGTCATCCCGCAGTCGGCTTCCCCGATCCACGTAATCGTTTCTCTCATTGAGCGCGCTCCGCGTCCGCTCCGGTCAGCGCGGGGTTACGCGCCGTTGAGTTGATCCATCGCCCGGCGGGCACGCGGTCGCAACAAAAGGTTTTGTTCTCGGGTGCGCCGGCTGCGCCGTGCAGGCGGAGTGTGCCCGGGGGGAACGGACGACGACAAGAGGGGATCATTCGATGACGTTACAATCCATTTCGACCAGCAGCCTGGCGCTCGAGGAGCCACCATCTCGGCGCCTGGAGCACGGGGAGATCGAACGGCTCGCCGGGCGATTCGAAGGCCGGTCGCCGCAGGCGCTCCTCGCCTGGGCGCTCGAGCGATTCGGCCGGCGATTGGTGATCTGCACCTCGTTTCAGGCCGACGGCATGGTGGTGCTCGACATGGCCTGGCGCCTCGACCCGCAGGTGCGGGTGATCACCATCGATACCGGCCGCCTGCCGCCTGAGACCTTCGAGCTGATCGATCGGGTGCGGGCACGCTACGACCTCGAGGTCGAGATCTTCTGTCCCGAGGCCGCGGCCGTCGAGGCCTTGGTGCGGCGCGGCGGCCCCAACCTCTTCTACGATTCGGTCGACTCGCGCCTGGCCTGTTGCCGGGTGCGCAAGGTCGAGCCCCTGAAGCGCGCCCTCGCCGGCGCCGACGCCTGGGTCACCGGTCTGCGCCGCGATCAGTCGCCGAGCCGCGCGCGCATCCGCAAGGTGGAGCTCGACCACGTCCACGGCGGCATCGTCAAGCTCAACCCCCTGGCCAGCTGGACCTGGGGCGACGTCTGGTCCTACGTCGACCAGCATCGGGTGCCGTACCACAAGCTCTACGGCCGCGGCTACGCCTCCATCGGCTGCGCCCCGTGCACCCGGCCGGTGCGGCCGGGGGAGACCGCCCGCGCCGGCCGCTGGTGGTGGGAGAACGGCGACCACAAAGAGTGCGGACTGCACCTGCCGGCGCTGGTGCCGATCCGCGGCCGGGGGACGGCCGGCCGCCGGGCGGGAGGTGCGTCATGAGCGCCAGGACGCTGCCCTTTCGCCTGCCGGTGGGGAGGGTCTATCTGGTCGGCGCCGGCCCCGGCGACCCGGAGCTGATCACCGTCCGCGGCCGGCGTTGCCTCGAACGCGCCGAGGTGGTGGTCTACGACCGCTTGGTGCATCCGGAGCTCCTCGCCGCCGCCCCGGCCGGCGCCGAGCGCATCTTCGTCGGCAAGGCCGCCGGCATGCACGTCGCCAGCCAGGCGGAGATCAACCAGCTGCTGGTGTGGCACGCCCGGCGCGGCCGGGTGGTGGTGCGGCTCAAAGGCGGCGATCCCTTCGTCTTCGGTCGCGGCGGCGAAGAAGCCGAGGCCCTGAGCCGCGCCGGCATCCCGTGGCAGGTGGTGCCGGCGGTGTCGAGTGCCGCCGGCGTGCCGGCACGGGCGTCGATCCCCTTGACCCACCGCGGCGTCGCCGCCAGCTTCGCCGTGATCACCGCCCACCGTGCCGGCGACGCCGGGCAGGAGCCCGACTGGCAGGCCCTGGCCCGCATCGACACCCTGGTGATCCTGATGGGGGTCGCCGGCCTGCCGCACGTCGCCCGCGCCTTGATCGACGCCGGCCGCGATCCCGACACCCCGGTGGCGGTGATCGAGCGCGGCACCCTGCCCGACGAACGGGTGATCTGCGCCCCCTTGCGCGACGTCGCCGAGCGCGCCCGCCAGGCCGGCGTCCGCCCCCCGGCCACCATCGTGGTCGGGGAGGTGGTGGCGCTGCGCCGGACCCTCGCCCAGCTGCCGCTGGCCGCCGCCGCCGCGCCGCCGGCGTGGACGGCGCCGCTGGCGGCGTCTCCGCAGCAACCGCACGACCCCAACCCAGGAGGTCTCGCCCATGTACGCTGAGCCCCAACCCCGCGAGCCGCAGCCGGTCAAGGAGTCGAAGGTCGAGGCCGCCAAGCGCCAGGGCAACTACCTGCGCGGCACCATCGCCGAGGTGCTGGACGGCGATCCGAGCGCCTTCGAGCACGACGACGTCCAGCTGCTCAAATTCCACGGCGTCTACCAGCAGGAAGACCGCGACGCGCGCAGCGCCCGGCGGGCCGCGGGAGCGGAGAAGGAGCACTTCTTCATGGTCCGCACCCGCATCCCCGGCGGGCGCCTGAACGCCGAGCAGTACCTGGCCTTCGACCGGTTGGCGGAAGAGGTGACCTACAACCGTTCCCTGCGCATCACCACCCGCCAGACCTTTCAATTCCACGGCGTCGCCAAGGGCGACCTCAAGGCGACCATCGGTCGCATCAACCAGGCCCTGGTCACCACCCTCGCCGCCTGCGGCGACGTCGGCCGCAACACCATGGCGCCGCCGGCGCCGTTCAAGGATCCGGCCCACCGCCTGGTGCGCCGGCTGGCGGACGAGATCGCCACCGCCCTGACCCCCTGGACCCGGGCCTACCACGAGATCTGGCTCGGCGGCGAGAAGATCGCCGGCGGCGACATCGAGCCGCTCTACGGCCCGCAGTACCTGCCGCGCAAGTTCAAGACCGGCATCGCCCTGGCCGAAGACAACTCGATCGACGTCTTCTCCCAGGACGTCGGCCTGATCGCGGTGATCGACCGCCCGGCGGAGGACGGCGGCGAGCCCACCCTGCGGGGGCTGAACGTGCTGGTCGGCGGCGGCCTCGGCATGACCCACCGCAAGGCCGACACCTTCGCCCGTCTCGCCACCCCCCTGGGCTTCGTCGAGCCGCGCCATGCCGCCGCCGCGGTGCGGGCGGTGGCGGCGATCTTCCGCGACCACGGCGACCGCGCCGACCGCAAGCACGCGCGCCTCAAGTACCTGCTCGAGGACTGGGGCATGGAGCGCTTCCGGGCGGAATTCGAACGCCGCGCCGGCTTCGCTCTCGCCCCGTGGGTGGAGGTCGGCCCGATCGAGTACCACGACTGGCTGGGGCCCCACGAGCAGGGCGACGGCAAGATCTTCTACGGCGTCCACGTAGCCAACGGGCGGATCGCCGACGGCGCCCGCGCGCGGCTCAAGAGCGCCCTGCGCACGGCCGTCGAGGCGCTGCGTCCGGGGATCGTTCTCACCCCGACCCAGAACCTCCTGCTCACCGATCTCGAGCCGGAGGACGCCGGCCGGCTGGAGACCATCCTCGCCGCCTACCACGTCCGCCCGGCGGCGCGTCTGCCGGCGGTGCGGCGCTACGCCATGGCCTGCCCGGCGCTGCCCACCTGCGGCCTCGCCCTGGCCGAGTCCGAACGCGTCATGCCGCGCTTCCTCGATCGCCTCGAAGACGTCCTCAGCGGCCTCGGGCTGGAGCACGAGCCGCTGACCGTGCGCGCCACCGGCTGCCCCAACGGCTGCGCCCGTCCCTACACCGCCGACGTCGGCATCGTCGGCCGCCGCGCCGGCCACTACGACGTCTACGTCGGCGGCCGGCTGGCCGGGGACCGCTTCGGCGAGCTGTGGGCGGAGAACGTCGCCGAGGAGTCGGTGGTGCCGGTGCTGGCGCCGCTGCTCGCCGACTGGGCAGCGAACCGCCGCGGGGAGGAGGGCCTCGGCGACTACTTCCGCCGCACCTTCGCCAGCACCACCCGCCACGTCCTCACCGGCGCCAAGGAGCCGGTGGTGACCGATGCCTCCGACCCCGCCGCGATCGACGTCGCGGCCCTGCGCCGGCAGCGCCTGGCCGCGCGGGTGGCGGAGGCCGGAGAGCGCGACGACGAGGCGAAGCCGTCGCCCGTCGCCGCGACCGCGACCGTCGAGGGAAGAAGGACCATCGAAGAAGCGACAGGAGGAGCCATGAACATCGCCCCCAACGTCACCGCCCTGATCGGCCGTACCCCGCTGGTGCGGCTCAACCGCGTCACCGACGGGGTGCCGGCGCAGATCGTCGCCAAGCTGGAGAGCTTCAATCCGGCGTCGAGCGTCAAGGACCGCATCGGCCTGGCGATGATCGAGGCCGCCGAGCGCGACGGCCTGATCGCGCCGGGCAAGACGGTGATCGTCGAGCCGACGTCGGGCAACACCGGCATCGGCCTGGCCTTCGCCGCCGCGGTCAAGGGCTACCGCTGCGTGCTGACCATGCCCGACAGCATGAGCCCGGAACGGCGCATCGTGCTGCGCGCCTTCGGCGCCAAGCTGATCTTGACCCCCGGCCCCAAGGGCATGAAGGGAGCGATCGCCAAGGCCGAGGAGCTGGTGGCCCAGATCCCCGGCGCCTGGATGCCGCAGCAGTTCAAGAATGCGGCCAATCCGGCCATCCACCGCCGCACCACCGCCGAGGAGATCTGGCACGACACCGACGGCCGGGTCGACGCCCTGGTCGCCGGCGTCGGCACCGGCGGCACCATCACCGGCGTGGCGCAGGTGATCAAGGAGCGCAAGCCCGGCTTCCAGGCCATCGCCGTCGAGCCGGCGGCCAGCCCGGTGCTCTCCGGCGGCCAGCCCAGCCCGCACAAGATCCAGGGCATCGGCGCCGGTTTCGTCCCCGACGTCCTGGCGCGCGAGCTGATCGACGACGTCATCACGGTGGAGAACGACCAGGCCTTCGCCATGTCCCGCCGGCTGGCGCGCGAAGAGGGCCTGCTCTCCGGCATCTCCTCCGGCGCCAACGTCCACGCCGCCATCGAGTACGCCCGCCGGCCGGGCAACGAGGGCAAGCTGATCGTGGTCATCATCCCGAGCTTCGGCGAGCGCTACCTGAACACCGACCTCTTCGCCGACTACCGCTACGAGGGCTCGGACTCGATCGAAGACCTGATCGGCCAGGAGGTCGCCACCGCCGCCGGCTGAGGGCTCAATCGACCCGCAGGGAAACGGCGGAGAAGCGCTCGCTGAGCCAGGGGCGCAGGGCCCGGTAGCGCCGCAGGAGGAGCTCGTCGGTGAGGACGCCGCCGCCGCGCTTCTGGAGCTTCCTCAGGCTGTGGATCAGCTCCTTGCCCTTCTTCAGCTCCTCGCCCTTCTTGCCCTTGGCCACCAGCGCCTTGCCGCCGGCGTGGAGCTGGGCTTGGAACCACAGCCAGTCGGCGAGGTCGAGGGTGGAGCCGTAGTCGCGCAGGCTCATGGTGCCGGGGGCGTGGCGCTGGCCGAGGCGCTGATAGAGGATCTCCAGACTGGGCATGCGGCCGGGCTCGAGCCGCGCCACCACGCTCAGGGTCAGCGCGTGGGCGGCGACGCCGCGCAGCCAGGGTTCCTCGGGGGTGAGGCCGATGGCATCGAGCAGGACGTCGCTGGCCAGGAGCTGGACGAAGACGTCGGCCAGCACCATGGTCGCCAGCTCCTCGGGGGTACCGCGCATCGGCGTACCCTGAACCGCCGGCAACAGGCCGCCGAGCAGCTCGGACCACAGCGCGACGGTGCCCGGGTCGCCCGCCGCCGGCACCGCCAGACCGGCCTCGCCGACCCGCACCGGCAGGCCGTAGGGCACCGCGTAGCGCGCCTGGCGCCACTCCTCGCGGGTGAGGACGAAGACCCGCGGCCTGAAGTCGACCTCGGCCCACTTCTGAAACGCCCGCGCGGTCAGCTCGAGCCGGGTCTGGAGGTTGGCCGCACGATCGAGGGAGCCCGGGGTATAGCGCACGTCGGTGCGGTCGCCCGCCAGGCGCAGCAGCAGGTAGCTCGGCGGTTCCGGGTGGATGCCCACCGGCGCCGGCCGGACGCCGTCCTGGGCCGCGACGAGGGGGGCCAGGCCGCCCCATAGGAGGAGCAGGAACAGCGCTCGTCGCGCTGCCGGTAGAGCCGGGGAGATCATCGCGTGCCGCCGTCCGGACGTGCTCTTCATCTGCGCCGCGAGTCTAGCATCCGAAGCGGCGTCCGGCGGGCGGCGGCGGCTGACGGCCACGCTCTCGCCAGCGGCGGCGCCAGGCGCTACAATGAACCCATCGCCTACCGTCTTGACCGGAGGACATCGAACGTGGACAGCAAGACCTTCGTCGCCGGCCTGGTCGACGAGATGCAGCAACTCTTCAGCCAGCTCGGCGCGCACGAGACCCTGGAAGCCGAGTCGGACGGCCGGATGGAGGTCAAGACCCTCCTGCGCCTGGCCCTCAAGAGCGAGCTCGAAGCGAGCGAGATCGCCGCCTACTGGCTGCCGACCACCCCCGAGATCGACGCCCGCTCGGTCTTCGCCGAGCAGTGCGCCGACGAGATGCGGCACTACAACCTGATCGTCAAGCGCCTCGCCGAGCTGGGGGACGACCTGGAGGGCTACGACCCCTACGCCGGCGGCTACAGCCCCCTTCACCACTACCTGCGCAGCCTCAACACCACCCTCGAGCGGATGGCCGCCGGCCCCTTCGCCTGCGAGGCGGTGGCCGAGGTACGAAACGCCCAGTTCATCGATTTCTGCCACTCGGTGGGGGACGTCGAGACCGCCCGCCTCTACGAGCGCATCATCCACCCGGAGGAGATCCACCACCACCGGCGCGGCCGCGAGATCCTCGAGCGCTACGCCATCACCCCGGAGCAGCAGGAGCTGGTCGCCCGCGCCACCCGGTCGTCGCTGGCGATCGCCGACGAGCTCCAGTCCCTGACCGAGAAGACCACCGGCCTCCACACCATCCCGATGTCGTAAGGGGGGTTCGTCAGCCGTCGAGGCGCAGGACGAGCTTGCCGAACAAACCGCCGCGGGCCATCGTCGCGTAGGCTTCGGCGATCCGGGAAAAAGGCATCACCCGGTCGATCACCGGCCGCAGGGCGCCGGCCGCGAGGCGCGGCCCGGCGAAGCTCATGAAACCGGCGACGAGCTCGGCCTTCTCCGCCCGCGAGCGCGCGCGCAGCACCGAGCCGACCAGCTGCAAGCGCCGCCGCAGGACGTCGGCCAGATCGATCTCGGCCCGGGCCCCGGCCAGAATGCCGACCAGCACCAGCCGGCCGCGCGGCCGCAGGGCGGCGAGGGCCGCCGGCAGCCAGTTGCCGCCGGCCAGGTCGAGCACCAGGTCGACCCCGTCGCCGCCGGCCGCCTCCCGTGCCCGCCGGGTGAGCTCGTCGTCGAGCGGCAGGCAGTGCTCGGCGCCCAGCGGCCGCAGGCGCTCGAGGCGCTCGGGGTCGCGGCCGGCGACCAGCACCCGCGCCCCGAGCTCCCGCGCCAGCTGGACGGCGAACGTCCCCACCCCCGAGGCGGCGGCGGTGATCAATACGCTCTGGCCCGCTTCCAGGCCGCCCTCGACCCGCAGATTGGTCCACGACGTCAGCGCCGCCTCGGGCAGCGCCGCCGCCTGCTCCCAGGTCAGCCGGCCGGGGATCCGCATCAGCTGGCCGGCCGGCACCGCCACCCGTTCGGCGTGGCCGCCGCCGGCGAGAAGCGCCATCACCCGCTCGCCGATCCGCCAGTCCGCGACGCCGTCGCCGAGGGCGGCGACTTCGCCCGCGCACTCGAGGCCGGGTACCTCGCTCTCCCCCGGCGGCGGCGGATAGAGACCGCGCATCTGCAGCAGATCCGCCCGGTTCAGGGCGGTGGCCCGCACCCGCACCAGCACCTCCCCCGGCCCGGCGACCGGCTCGGGCAGCTCCCCCAACCGCGGCGTCGGGCCGGCGCTGGGATCGAAGGGCAGGACGGCGAGCATCATCAGCGATCCTACACGACCTCGATCTCCAGCCACTTGCCCTGACGGAAGCGCAGCGCCGACAGGACGCAGCGGGTGACGTGGCCGGCGAGGATCGCCGTCCAGACGTGGGCGGCGGTCAGGGTACCCGCGGCGTCGACGGCGGCGCAGATGCCCAGGGGCAGGGCGAGCTGGGAGATCAGGGTGATGTAGAACGGCCCCCGGGTGTCGCCGGTGCCCTGCAGAGCGCCGGTGTAGACCAGGGCGGCGAGGAGAAAGACCCCCGACACGCTCAAGTAACCGAGCAGCTGCTGGCCGATCGCCAGCACCGTCGGATCGGCGACGCCGAAGATGCCGAGCAGGCGGTCCGGGATGAGGAGGAAGAGCAGGCCGACCGGCAGCGCCACCGACGAGCCGAGGGCGAGGGCGGTGCGCGGTGCCTGGCGGGTGCGCTCGGGCTTGCCGGCCCCGAGGTTCTGCCCGGCGATCGTCGCGGTCGCCGCCATCAGGGCGATCGAGGTCCAGGTGATGAAGGAGAAGAGCTGGGTGTAACCGACGGTATAGGCCGCTTGCGCCGAGGCGCTCGCCGGCAGGGAGCCGACGTAGCGGATCAGGATCACCCCGCCGACGTTCATCGCGATGCCCTGAAAGCCGGCTGGGAGGCCGAAGCGGAAGAGCGCGGCGATCGTCGGCCAGTGGGGCCCCAGGCCCATGCGGCGCGAGAATTGCACCACCAGACGGTGGCTGAAGAGCAGGTAGAGCGCCCAGGCGCTGACCAGCGCCGCCGCCAGCACCGAGCCCAGGACCGCCCCCTTGGTGCCGAAGGCCGGGATCGGCCCCAGGCCGCGGATCAGGACCACGTTCAGCACCACGTTCAACAGGGTCAGGGCGATGCCCAGGCGCATCGGCGTGCGCGCGTCCCCCGCCGCCCGCAGGGCGCCCCCCAGCATGTAGACCAGGAGCATGCCGATGCTGTAGAGGAAGAGGATGCGCAGGTAGGGCAGGGCCTCCGCCTGCACCGGCGGCGCGGCGTTGGCCAGCGCCAAGAGCCGCGGCGCGAGCACGTAGCCCAAGGGAGCGAAGACGCCGAGGGCCAGCGCCACGGCGGTGAGGAAGGCCTGGTAGACCGTGCGGTTGACCTTCTCCGGCTCCTCCGCCCCGGCGTAGCGCGCCACCAGCACCCCCATGCCGGTGAAGAGCGAGCTGACGAAGACCACCACGACGAGGAAGATCTGCCAGCTGACGCCGATCGCCGCATTGCCCACGAAGCCCACGTAGTGGCCGACCATGACGTGGTCGACCAGCCCCTGCAGGCCGGCGAAGACGTTCTGCAACACCGTCGGCCAGGCGATCCGCCACACCGCCACCGGCAACGGGCCGTCGACGATCGTGCGATCAAACCGAGGCGCCTTGCGCTCTCTCGTCGTCTCCACGCGGTTTCAACCCCCCGGAGCCCGCCAGCAAAGCGACCCCGCGTCCCCGTCACCCCCGCGGCCCATCGCGGCCCATCCGCGGCCGACCGTCCCGTCGACTGGCGACATGGTGCTTACGTGGAGCAGCGCCCCAAGGTTCGGATTGCCGGCGCCCGCCAAGGTCCGGAGTCCTCGGTCGGCGATCACGGCCACGACGATGCGCAACGGCGTTCCCGTTCCTCTTCTTCCGCCCCGGCCCGGCGACGGTGAACGGTGGCCATCGCTCGGCGCTGGCGGCGGGATCGTCGGATGGGGCGTGATAAGAACGTGCCATAACGGGAGCATCCCGGAGAAGGATCCGGAGATCGTGGCGTCGGGCCGCGAGAGCGCCTTGCTCTTGGCGACCTTCGATCGGCCTTGTCGGAGGCGGAGGACGCGACGTCGTAGTCCCCGCGCCTTTACCAGCAGGGAGAAGCGGCACCATGAGAAATCGATTCTGCTACCTCGCGATCGCCGCCCTGGCGGCCGCGCCGCCGGCGGCGGCGGGGGACGAGGAGACGGCGCCGGTGGCCGGGGCGCCGAGTTTTGAGGACGTCCTCAGCCTGCCCGGGGTCGGCGGGCCGCACGGCATCACCAAGCCCAAGGAGCGCCTGGCGGGGATGTGGCACAACTGGCGGTGGTTCGCCCGTCACCTGTGGGACGACGAGGTCGGGGCGGCGGAGTGAGCGGCGGCTGGCGGCGGCGGGCGGCGGCGGCCGTGCTGCTGGCGGCCACGGCCGCCGCGGCGCCGGCTCAGGACTGGCCGTGGCATCGCGGGCCGCATCACGACGGCACGGTGGCGGGCGACGCCCTGCCGCCGCCGCCGGTGGCGCTGGCCCTGCGCTGGCAGCGTCCCTTAGGCTCGGGCTATGCCGCCATCTCGATCGCCGGCGGGGTGGGGGTGACCCTCTTCTCCGACGGCGAGCGCGATCACGTCATCGCCTTCGACGCCGCCAGCGGCGAGGAGCGCTGGCGCCATCCGATCGGCCCCACCTACCGCGGCCACGACGGCTCCGCCGACGGCCCCTTGAGCACGCCGGCGATCGCCGGCGACACGGTCTTCGCCCTCGGGCCGCGCGGCGAGCTCCTCGCCCTCGCCCTGGCCGACGGCCGGCGGCGCTGGTCGCGGCGGTTGGTGGAGGAAGGCTGGGGGCGGGCGCCGCAGTACGGCTTCGCCACCTCGCCCCTGATCGCCGGCGAGCTGGTGGTGGTGCAGGCGGGCGGCGCCGGCGCCCGCCTGCTGGTCGCCTTCGACCGCACCAGCGGCGAGGTGCGATGGACGGCGGGGGAAGACTCGTCGTCCTACCAGTCGCCGGTGGTGGTCGAGCTGCTCGGCCGCCGCCAGCTACTCGCGGTGGGCGACCACGTCCTCGTCGGCGTCGAGCCACGACGCGGCGAGGTCCTGTGGCAGCACCGCCACACCGCGGAAGGACGGGCGCGCGGTGCCTCGGGCCACCCCCTGGTGCTCGACGGCGATCGCCTGCTGGTGCGCAGCGGCCCGAGCGAAGCGGTGCTCTTCACCCTCGCCGCCGGAGCGCAGGGCACGGCGATTCGCGAGTTGTGGCGCTCCCGCCGCCTGTTCACGCGCTCCCACGCCGCCGCCGTACCCTACGACGGCCGGCTCTACAGCTTCGACGACCACTTCCTGACCTGCGTCGAGCCGGCGAGCGGCGAGACGTGCTGGAAATCGCGCCCGCCGGGGGGCCGCGGCCTGATCCGCATCGGCCCCTACCTGGCGATCCTCGCCGATGACGGCGCCGTGGTGCTGGTCGAGGCGAAGGCCGAGGGCTACGCCGAGGCGGCGCGGCTCAAGGTCTTCGCGCGCGGCGGCTGGACGCCGCCGACTTATGCCGGCGGCGCCATCCTGGTACGCAACCTCGAGGCCATGGCGCGACTGGCGATCGTCGCCGCCCGCGCGCCGGCGGGGCCGGCGGCGGTCCCGCGGCTCGAGGGGGCATGCGGCGAGCTGGCACGGCGCCTCGAGGCCGCCGGCGAAGCGGAGCGCCGCGCCCTCATCGACGCCTTCCTCGCCCGCCACCCGCGCTCGCCGCTCGTCGAGGACGGCGGCCTGGTCTGCTTTCTCTACCGCGGCCCGGCACAGGACGTGGCGCTCTCCGGCAATCTGACGGCGGCGGTGCGGCAGGAGCTGCCCCTGATGCCGGTCGCCGGCGGCGGGCTCTTCCTCCTCACCCGCCGCCTCGACGAGGAAAGCCTCTACGAGTACCGCTTTCACGTCGATTTCGCTGCGCCGGTCGCCGATCCGCGCAATCCGGATCGCGTCGGCTCGATCTTCGGCCCCAGCTCGGTGCTCGCCATGCCGCGCTGGCAGCCGCCGCTGCGCCTCGCCACGCCGGCCGCCACGACGCGCGGCCGCGTCGAGGAATTGCGCCTGCCGAGCACTGCCCTCGGCGCGGAGCAGCGCCTGCGGATCTACCTGCCGCCGGGCTTCGATGCGGCGGCGGGCTATCCCCTGGTCGTCGTCCAGGAGAGTGCCGGCGCCGCGGAGGCCCGGCTGCCGCAGCTCTTCGACGAGCTGATCGGCGGCGGCCGGGCGGCGGCGGCGGTGGTGGCCCTGCTGCCGCCGCTGGCGCGGGAGCACGACGCACCGGCCCTCGACGCCTACGCCCGCATGGTCGCCGAGGAGCTCGTGCCGGCGCTCGAACGGCGCTTCGGCGCCCGCCGCGACGGCCGCGTCCTCCTCGGTGCGGGGAGCGGCGCGCCGATCGCCGCCTGGATCGCTTTCGCCCGCCCCGGCGTCTTCGCTCGCCTGGGCCTTCACTCGTTCTTCCTGCACGGCCTCTACGGCCCCCTGGCCGGCGGCGCCTTCTCCCTCTCCCCCGCCGCCCAGGACGAACTGCTGGCGCGCGCCTCCCGCCGGCCGCCCCAGGCGCTCGAGATCGAGCTGGCGTCGAGCCGCCACCCCGCCCGCGACC
>RFGL01000240.1 GCA_003697015.1 Acidobacteriota bacterium
CAGCCTGACGGGGGGCGAGTCGTCCGTTCCCGGTGGCGAGACGCTCCACCGCAGGCGCCGAGCCGCGGCGACCGCGCTATGGTAGAGGGCGGCTTACCGGCCTGTCAATCGCCGGCTCAGCCGGCCACCTGCGGGCAGGCGTCCTGGCGGTAGCCCGGCGGTGCCGCCTCCGGCGCGAGGGGGGAGGCGAGGGGCTCGCTCACCACCTCCTCCCAGCGCACCTGCTGCTGGCCGCGGCGGTCGGAGAATACCGCCGCCGGCCGACCGCGGCCGACCCTCTGCCACCACGCGATCGGCTCCTCCGCCTCGAGCAGGCTCCAGCGCTGCGGCTGGCCCGCCGCCAGGGTGCCGACCCAGGTGCGGCCACGGCGGTCGAGGAAGGACAAGCGGTCTTCCCGCCAGCGCAGGTCGGCGGCGGGCGCCACCGGCAGGCGGCCGAGCAGGAGCCGCGGCAGGGAGATCAGGGGCAGGCGTGACAGGGGCACCAGGGTGAGGCCGGAGGCGCTGTCCGCCCAGCAGTAGGTACGCTGCCGGTGATCGAGCCACAGAGCCCGGTCTTGGGCGTCGACCTGGAGCGCCCACAGCCGCCGCCCCAGGACGTCGGCGGCCTGCATGCGGAACTGCGCCGGCCGTTCGAGATAGAGGGTGAGCTTGAAGCTGGCGCGGCCCTCCGGGCCCTGGTATTGCACCCGGTAGAGACGCTGGCTGGGATAGGCCGAGGGAGCGATCTCCCACGGCTGGGCGGCGGCGGCGGCGCGGCGCGGGACGATCGACGAACCGCTGGCGCAGCCCGCCAGGAGCAGGGCGAGGAGCAGCGCCGGCACGCGCGGAGTGCTCGTCATCGGCCGCCGCTCACAGCCCCTGACCGAGCTGCTCGAGCTTGTGCCGCAGCTGCTCGTTCGAGCCGTCGGTCACGTCCGCCAACTCCAGGGCCTGGCGGTAGCTCTGCCGCGCCCGCTCGCGCTGATCGAGAGCGACGTAGAGATCGCCGAGATGCTCGTAGATCGTCGGATCGTCGTCGATCAGACGCGCCGCCCACTCGAGCATCTGCCGCGCCTGCTCCAGGTTGCCGAGGCGGAAGTGGGCCCAGCCGAGGGAATCGACGTAGGCGCCGTTGTCGGGATCGAGGGCCACGGCGCGCTGGATCAAGCGCAGGGCGCGTTCCAGGTGTTCCCCCCGGTCGGCCCACATGTACCCCAGGTAGTTGAGCGACGGCGCGTGATCGGGGGCCAGCTCGAGCAGGCGCTCGAAGGTGCCGGCGGCGCGCTCGACGTCGCCGGTGCGCTCGTAGGCCGCGGCGAGGGAGAAGAGGGCCCGGGTCGACTCGGGTTCGGCCGCGAGCACCCGCTCGAGCAGCGGGATCATCTCGCCGTAGCGCTCCCCCTGCTGCCACAGCTGGGCGGCGAAGTAGAGCTCTTCGGGATCGTCGCTGGCGGCGACGCCGTCGATCAACTCGCGGGCCACCGCCTCGCGGTCGTGCTCGAAGGCGAGGGCGACCCGGCGGGCGAGCAGCTGGCGCCGGACCTCCGGCGACTCGCCGGCGTCGCCGGCCAGCAGCGCCAGCGCCTCGTCGATGCGCCCGAGCTCGGCCAGGGCTTCGGCATGGGCCGAGCGGGCGACCAGCTGCAGGGCCGCCGAGCCGGAGCGCATCAACGCCGGCGCCAGCTCGGCCACCGCCGACCAGTCCTCGGCCGAGATCAGGAAGCCGAGGTGCTGCGCCCGCAGCTCGTCCGCCGCCTCGCCGTCGCTTTCCGCCAGGCGGTCGATGGTCTGCTCGAGCAGCCGCCGGCCCTCCTCGACGCGGCCGTCGCGGCGGTAGATCTCCGCCAGGGTGGGCACCAGCAGTTGCAGCTCCTCGCCCTCGGCCGACGCCAGTCGGGCCTTGAGACGCTCGATCGCCTGCTCCCGCCGGCCGTAGCGCTCGAGGGTGCCGATCAGCCGCAGCTCGAGGCCCGGGGCGTCGTCCGGCGGGGCCAGGGCCAGGGCGCGCTCGAGGTCGTCGATCGCCTCCTGCCAGCGGCCGACCCGCTCGCGCAGGCGGCTGAGCAACAGCAGGCGATCGACCTGGGTCGCGGCGTCCTGGGGCTGCCAGGCGGCCATCGCTTCGATCGCCTCGTCGTAGCGCGCCTGGGCCGACAGGATGCTGATGCGCAGGCGGGTCAGGGAATCGCCGCGGCCGGCGCCGGCGGCCAGCAGGCCGTCGACCAGCTCCAGCGCCCGCTGATCTTCGCCGATGCGGTGCAGGCGGATCGCCAGCGCCTCGCGCAGCCGGGGGTCGCCGCGCATCTCCTCCGGCGCCTCCTCCAGCACCGCCACCGCCTTGCGATGCTCGCCGCGGCCGCTGTAGATCTCGGCCAGCGCCAGCCGGTGCTCGATCGCCCGCGGCTCCAGCTCGAGCATCTGGAGCAAGGTCGGTTCCGCCTCGTCGAAGGCCCGCTTGCCGTAGAGGGCGTCGAGCAGCATGCGGTTGATCATGCGGTTGCGCGGGCGGTAGCTGGCGGCCTCCAGCAGCACCTCGGCGGCATTCGAGAAATCGTGCCGCCAGAGGTAGATCTGGCCGAGGGAGATCAGCACCTGAAGATCCCCCGGCACCATCCGCCGCAGGCTCTCGAAGGTCTTGCGAGCCTCCTCGAGGGACGTCGGCTCGACTTCCGCCAGGCGCAGGTGGACGCGGCCGTAGAGCCGCAGCACGTCGGTATTCTCCGGCGCCCGGCGCAGGGCCTGGCCGGCCTGCCCAGCGGCTTCGCGCAAGGCCTCGAAGCGCGCCTCCTGGCCGCGGGCGTTGTCCGCCAGATCGGCGTACAGCCGCGCCAGCTCGAGGCGGGCGTAGGGGTCCGAATCGTCGAGCTCGAGGGCCTGGTGCAGAGCGCGCCGGGCCGCTTCGTAGTCCGCCTCCTCGGCGTAGAGCTTGCCGAGTGCGAAGCGGTAGGCGGCCTCCAGCCGGCGGCTCTCGGCATCGTCGCCGGTGCCGTCGATCGCCGGCGTCGCGGCGGCCGAGGCGAGGGCGCCGAGAACCGTTACGACGGCCGTAAGGAGGAGCGTGTAGGATCGGGATGTCGTTGCGGTCATGATGGCCTTTGAGGATGGTGCTCGTGATGCGACTTCACCGCCTGAGGATAGCAGCCGGAGCGGCCGGTGGCAATCGCCGCCGGGACCCTTGGACGATCCGGGGCTACGCCTGTATCATGCTGATAACGAAACGCTTACGTCGCTACCGCAGGATCCGGCGGCCGGTCGGACCGGCGGCCGGTCAAGGATGAGCACCGCTTCGTCCCACAGCATGCGCCGCCCGCGTCTGGGGCAGCTCTTGGTGGCCCGCGGCTGGATCACCGGCGAGCAGCTGATCCGCGCCATCCAGAGCCAGCGCGCGGTCGGCGGCCGCATCGGCACCTGCTTGCTGGAGATGGACGCCCTGTCCGAGGAGCGCCTGCTCGAGGCCCTGGCCAGCCAGTTGGGGGCGCCGTCGATCCGCATCGAGCAGCTGCGCACCATCGATCCGGAGGTGCTCAAGCTGGTGCCGTCGCCGGTCGCCCGGCGCTGCCAGGTGGTGCCCTTCGCCGCCAGCCGCAGGGAGATCGACGTCGCCACCCTGAACGTCGCCGACCTCTCCATCCTCGACGAGATCGCCTTCTGTGCCAACCGCCGGGTGCGCGCCCACGTGGCCAACGAAGCGCGGCTCTTCGAGGCCCTCGAGCGCTACTACGACGTCGAGTGCCCGCCGCGCTACGGCCAGCTGATCGACCGCCTCAACCGGGCCCGCTACCTGTGGGCCGACGGCGACGCGGCGCGCGCCGAAGGCGGCGGCGAGGAGATCGTCTGGCAACGGCCGGACGAAGCCTTCGAAACGCCGGTGACCCGCGGCCCCGACACCGGGCCGGCGCCGATCGCGGCGGCGACCCCGCCACCGCCCGACGCCGAGCCGGCCGCGCCGCCGGGCGGCGACCTCTTGACCCAGAACCGGGTGGAAGTCCTGCTCGCGAGCGAGACCGACCCGCGCCGCATCGGCGATCTGCTGCTGCGCTTCCTCGCCCAGAGCTTCGACCGCTGCGCCCTGCTCACCCTGCGCCAGGGCACGGCCCGCGGCCTGATGGGCGCCGGCCGCGGCTTCGACCCGGCGCGCTTCGCCGACCTCGCCATCGCCCCGGAGAGTCCGTCGGTGCTCGCCGAGCTGGGGCCGGAGACGCCGCTCTACCGCGGGCCCTTGGCGCCCCTGCCCGCCCACCGCCGGCTGGTCGCCTGCTGGCACGGGCGTCTGCCGCGGGAGTGCGTGCTGGTGCCGGTACGGGTGCGCGGTCACCTGGTGAGCGTGATCTACGCCGACCGCGGCGAGGGGAATCCGGCGGGGCTCGGGAACGATCGGCTGGTGCGTCTCGCCGAGCGGGCGGGGGAAGCCCTCGAACGCGCCATCCTGGCGCGCAAGGGCGGCGAGGCGACGCCGAGCTGAAGGCGCTCGGCAGGGGGCGATTGACAGGCGGCGGCGGCGCGACTACACTGGCCGCGCCTTATGATCAAAGCCGACATCGTCAACCGCGTCGCCGAGGTGGCGGACGTGCCGCGGGTCAAAGCGGCCCTCGCCGTCGATACCATCTTCAACTCGATGAAGGGCGCCCTCCAGGCCGGCAAGCGCATCGAGCTGCGGGGCTTCGGGGTCTTCCAGGTGCGGGATCGCAAGAAGGGCGTCGGACGCAACCCCAAGACCGGCGTCGAGGTGATGATCACCCCCGGCAAGACGGTCCGCTTCAAGCCCGGCAAGGAGCTCAAGGACCTCTAGGTCGACGAGTCGACGTCGACGACGAAGGTCACCGGCCCGTCGTTGACCAGCTCGACCGCCATCTTGGCACCGAAACGGCCGCTGCCGACGGCGAAGCCGCGCTGCGCCAGACCGGCGATCACCGCCTCGACCAACGGCCGCGCCACCGCCGGCGGCGCCGCGCGGTCGAAGGACGGTCGCCGGCCGCGGTCGAGGGATGCCGCCAGGGTGAACTGGGAGACCACCAAGAAGGCCGCGCCGGCGGCCGCGGCATCGAGGTTCATCTTGCCCGCGCCGTCCTCGAAGATGCGCAGGCGGGCGAGCTTGTCGGCCATCGCCGCCGCCTGCCGCGTGCCGTCCCCCTTCTCCACCCCGAGGAAGACCAGCACGCCGCGGCCGATCTCGGCGACGGTCTCGCCGCCGGTGCTGACCCGCGCCCGTTCAACCCGCTGCAAGATTGCCCGCACCGCCGTCGTCTTCTCCAGGTGATCGGTTTTCACGCCGGGGCGTGCCCGGCGCCGTCAACGCCGGCGGTATTTGACTCGCCGTCCGCCGCCGGTATGATACCGCTCATCAATCAAGGAGACGTTGATGTACAACAAGGTGCTCTTGATCGGCCACCTCGGCCGCGATCCGGAAGTCCGTTCGACCCCCTCAGGCCAGCAGGTGGCCAATTTCAGCCTGGCGACCAACCGCAAGTGGCGCGACCGCGACGGCAATCTGCAGGAGCAGACCGAATGGCATTACATCGTGTGCTGGGGGCGGCAGGCGGAGATCGCCGGCCAGTACCTCACCCGCGGCCGCCAGGTCTTCGTCGAAGGGCGGTTGCAGACCAGCTCGTGGGAGGATCGCCAGAGCGGCGAGAAGCGCTACCGAACCGAGATCATCTGCGAGAATTTCCAGATGCTCGGCGGCCGCCCCGAGGGCGCCGGCCGGTCCTACCCCGCCGCCCCCGCCGGCGAGGTGGAAGGCGCGCCGGGCCCGCCGGCCGAGCCCGAGGACGACGACATCCCCTTCTAGGGCTGCCGTCTTGGCCATGTCCGCCGCCCCCGACCTGCCGTCGGATCTGAGCCTCGCCGACTACTTCCTCGACGCCCGGGTGCGCGAGGGCCGCGGCGAGCGCATCGCCTTGCGCCTGCCCCAGGCGAGCCTCGACTACCGCCGGGTCCAGGGCCTGGCCAACGCCGTCGCGGCAGCCCTGCTCGAACGCGGCGTCGATCAGGAGGAGCGGGTGATCCTCGCCCTGCCCGACGGCGCCGCCTTCGTCGCCGCCTTCTTCGGCGTGCTCAAGCTGGGGGCGGTGGTGGTGATGGTCAATCCCGACCAGGGGCCGGCGGAGATCGCCGGCGTCAGCGCCTGCGTGCGGCCGCGGGCGATCCTCACCGACGGGGCGCACCGCGCGGCCTTCCGCCAGCACGCCGTGCTGCGCCGGCGCGGCGTGCTGGCGGTGCTCGACGAGGACGCCGCCGGCGAGCTGGCGCTGGACGGCGATCCCCTGCCGCCGCTGGCGGACTTCGACAACGTCCCCACCCACCGCGACGACCCGGCGATCTGGCTCTTCTCCGGCGGCACCACCGGCCGCCCCAAGGCGGTGGTGCAGAGCCACGGCGCCTTCGTCAACACCACCGTGCTCTACGCCCAGGGCGCCCTGGGCTACCGGCCGGACGACGTCACCCTATCGGTGCCCAAGCTCTACTTCGGCTACGCCACCGGCTCGAACCTGCTCTTCCCCTTCGCCGCCGGCGCCTCGGCGGTGCTCTTCCCCGAGCCGCCGACGGCGGAGGTGCTCTTCGACCGCATCCGGCGCTTCCGGCCGACCATCCTGATCAACGTACCGACGGTGGTCGGGCGGATGGTGGCCCACCCCCAGGCGGCCCGCCAGGACCTCTCCTGCCTGCGCTTCGCCACCTCCGCCGGCGAGGCCCTGCCCGCGTCCCTCTACGAGCGCTGGAAGGCGACCTTCGGCGTCGAGCTGCTCGACGGCCTGGGCACCGCCGAGATGTGGCACGTCTTCATCACCAACACCCCGCAGGCGTCGAAGCCCGGCACCCTCGGCCGGGTGGTGCCGGGCTTCGAGGTGCGCATCTGCGACGACGACGGCCGGGCGGTCGCCGACGGCGAGGTCGGCCGCCTGTGGGTGCGCGGCCGCTCCCGCGCCCTCGGCTACTGGCAGGACCTGGAGCGCACCTGCGAGTGCTTCCGCGGCCCGTGGTTCGTCGGCGGCGATCTGGTGCGGCGCGACGCCGGCGGCTTCATCTCCTACTGCGGCCGCAGCGACGACGCGCTCAAGGTCGGCGGTCGCTGGTTGATGCCCAAGGAAGTCGAGAGCTGCCTGCTCGAGCACCCGGCGGTGGCCGAGTGCGCGGTGATCGGCGCCGCGGACCGCGCCGGCCTGCTCAAGCCCTACGCCTTCGTCGTCGCCAGCCGCCCCGCGGCGGGGCTGGAGGAGGCCTTGCGGACTCACGTGCTCGAGCGCCTCGAGCCCTACAAGCATCCGCGGCGGGTGATCCTCACCGACGCCCTGCCCCGTACCCACCTCGGCAAGGTCGACCGCGGCGCCCTGCGCCGGCGGCTCGAAGCCGATCCGGGCTGACCCTGCGATCCACACGAAAGGAGATCCGACGATGGCTTCTCGCATCCGTCCTGTGACCCCGAACGAGACCGACGACCCGGAGCTGCGCCAGCTGCTCGAGGAAGGCGCCGAAGGCTGGTGGCGGGACGCCGAGATGTTCGGCGTGATCGGCCGCGTCCCCGCGCTCCTGAAGTCGATCGTGCCGGTCTTCGCCAGCTTCTTCGGCGGCGGTCGCATCGAGCCCCACGTCTTCGAGCTGATGCGCATCAAGACCGGGCAGATGAACGACTGCGCCTATTGAAGCACCGTCCGCACCGCTGCCGTGCGCAGCGACGTCGAGCCCCGCGAGCAGGCGGTCCTCTCCGGCGACTACAGCCGGCTCTCCCGCCGCGAAGCCCTGGCGGTCGAGCTGGCCGAACGCATGGCGATGGATCCCCATTCGGTCACCGACGACTTCTGGCAGGATCTGCGCAGCGAGTTCACCGAGGAAGAGCTGGTCGAGCTGGTCTTCGCCTGCAGCATCTTCAACTGGGGCAACAAATTCAACATCACCATGCGCCTCGACACCGACGGCACCGCCTACCCCAAGGGCATGGCGTACAAGGACGCCCCCACCTTCTGGCGGCAGGCGCCGGCCCAGGGCTAGTGCCGAGCCACCCGCGGCCCGCCACCATCCCGCCGGCCGCCGGAACCCCCGGCGGCTGGCGGGCGCGCTGGCACGAGATCATCTTCGAGGCCGAGACCCGCGGCGGCAAGGCCTTCGACGTCGCCCTCCTGGGGCTGATCGTGCTCAGCGTGGTGGCGGTGCTGCTGGAGAGCGTGAGCTCGATCCGCGCCCACTTCGGCCGTCAACTGCGCCTCGCCGAATGGGTCTTCACCCTCGTCTTCACCGTCGAATACGCCATCCGCCTGGCGGTGGTGGGCAAACCCTGGCGCTACGCCCGCAGCTTCTTCGGCCTGGTCGATCTGCTGGCCATCCTGCCGAGCTACCTGAGCCTCTTCTTCGCCGGCACCCAGTCGCTGATCGTCATCCGCGCCCTGCGCCTGCTGCGGGTCTTCCGGGTGCTCAAGCTGGCCCACTTCGTGGGCGAGGCGCAGCTGCTGCGCGCCGCGTTGCGGGCCAGCGCGCGCAAGATCATCGTCTTTCTCGGCACCGTCCTCACCCTGGTGCTGATCATCGGCGCCCTGATGTACCTGATCGAGGGCGAGGAGCACGGCTTCACCAGCATCCCGCAGGCGATCTACTGGGCGATCGTCACCATGACCACCGTCGGCTACGGCGACGTCGCCCCGGGGACGGTGCTGGGCAAGCTCCTCGCCGCCACGGTGATGATCCTCGGCTACGGCATCATCGCCGTGCCCACCGGCATCGTCACCGTCGAGCTGGCCCACGCCCAGCGCGCGCCGCTCTCCACCGAGGCCTGCCCGCAGTGCGGCGCCGGCGGCCACGACGGCGACGCCCGCTACTGCAAGGCCTGCGGCGCGCGGCTCTGACCGCCTCTCAGCCTTCGCTCCCCCAGCTGAGGACGTAGTCGACGCCGTCGAGACGCCGGCTGAAGGTGCAGCGCGGCTGGGGCAGCCGGAAGAGGCGGGCGGCGCCGAGATAGAAGCCCTGGGCGACGTAGAGATCGGCGTCGTGGTAGCGCTTGAGGCCGCGCATGCGGATGGTGCAGCTGGTGCCCTCGCCGTCGTAGTCGACGGCGATGTCGCCGGCGCTGTAGAAGCGGCGATGGAGCCGCGGCAGATCGGCGAGGAAGCGGCGCAGGGCGCGGTGCTTGGCGTAGACGTCGTAGGTGGTGGTGAAGGCGCGCTGGGCGGAGAAGGCACCGCACTCGGCGAGACGCTCCAGGCGACCGCCGAAGCAGCGCTCGGCGAGGCGGGTCAAGACGTCGACGTAGAGCTCGAACGGGTACCAGCTGGCCTCCAGCACGTGGCGGTAGCCGGCCTCTCGGATCACCTCTTCGAGGGCCGCCTCGGCCTCTTCGCCGAAGCGCTGGCGGGCGAACGCCAGTTTGGATCGGATGGTGCTGCCTTTGACCTGAAGCTCTTCGGTCATGCGTTCATTCCAGCATCCTCCCCTGCTCGCGGCGCAGCATACCGCAGCGCCGGCCGCTCAGTCGAAGAGGTGGTCGATGCGGCCGCAGGCGAGGGCGCGACGGGCCATGTCGGCCGCGGCGTGCACCACCTCGACGAGGGAGGCGAAGCGCGGGTCGCGGGTCGCCCCCTGGCGGTAGCGGGCGTAGATCTGCTGCACGATGCCGGCGCATTTGAACAGCCCGTAGACGTAGTAGAAGAGCACCGGCTCGACCTCCCGGCCGCTGCTCGCGGCGTAGCGCTCGACCAGCTGGCGGCGATCGAGGTTGCCGGGCAGGGCGGTCAGGCCGAACATGCGCATCACCGGCGGATCGCCGGCCTCGGTCCAATAGGCCAGGGTGGTGCCGAGGTCCATCAACGGATCGCCGACCGTCGCCATCTCCCAGTCCAGCACCGCGATGATGCGCCGCAGATCGGCGGCGTCGAGGACGACGTTGTCGTACTTGTAGTCGTTGTGGATCAGCGCCCCGGGGGAGGACGGCGGCTGGCTGGCGTGCAGCCAGCGGGCGACGTCCGACAGCTCGGGGGCGTCGTCGGTACGGGCGCGCTCGTAGCGCCCGATCCAGCCCTCGACCTGCCGCGCGACGTAACCCTTGGGCCGCCCCAGCTCGGCCAGGCCGATGGCCTCGACGTCGAGGGCGTGCAGCTCCACCAGGGTATCGATCAGGTTCTGCGACAGGCTGCGCATCAAGCCCGGCTCGAGCACCAGCCCGGCCGGCGGCCGGGCGCGCAGGATCACCCCCCGCACCCGCTCCATCAGGTAGAAGGGCGCGCCGACGACCGCCGGGTCGTCGCAGTAGAGCAGCGGCCGCGGCACCTTGCCCCAGTGCTTGACCAGCGCCTTCAGCACCCGGTACTCGCGGCCCATGTCGTGGGCGGTCTTGACCGTCGAGCCGTGGGGCGGCCGGCGCAGCACCAGCTGGCGTGAGCCGCGCCGCAGCAGGTAGGTGAGGTTGGAGTAGCCGCTGGGAAACTGCGCCAGCTCGAGGGGGCCGGCGAGCTCCGGCAGGCGCTCGCCGAGGTACGCCGCCAGGCGCTCGAGGTCGAGCTCCTCCCCCGGGCGGACCTCCCGCGGCCGATCGATCAGCTCGGATGAGGCCATGATCTACAGCCGCACGTCGACGCCGTAAGGCTTGAGCGCCATCCGCGCCACCACCGTCTTGTGCACCTCGTCGGCGCCGTCGTAGACGTGGGCGGCGCGCTCGTGGCGGCTCCAGAACGACAGCAAGGTGTCGTCGGTGAGGCCGAGCGCGCCGTGCACCTGGATGGCGCGGTCGAGCACCTGGGTGAGGGTGTCGGCGACGAAGAACTTGATCATCGAGATCTCCAGCCGCGCGGCGCGGCTTCCCCGGCGGTCGATCCGGCGCGCCGCGTCGAGGACCATCAGCCGCGAGGCGTGGATGCGGGCGCGGCTCTCGGCGATCCAATGCTGGATCACCTGGCGGCTGGCGAGGGGCTTGCCCGGCGCCAGCTGGCGGCTGGCGGCGCGCTCGCAGGTCATCTCGAAAGCCCGTTCGCAGATGCCGATCCAGCGCATGCAGTGATGGATGCGCCCCGGCCCCAACCGCTCCTGCGCGATGGCGAAGCCCTCCCCCCGTGCGCCGAGCAGGTTGGCCTTGGGCACCCGGCAATCCTCCAGCAGGATCTCGGCGTGGCTGAAGTAATCCTCCCCCACGTCCCCCATCACCGGGATGTTGCGCACCCGGCGGAAGCCCGGGGCATCGGTCGGCACCAGGATCTGGCTCGCCCGGCGGTAGGGGTTCTCGTGCTCGGGGTCGGTGATCGCCATCACCACCGCGAAGGCGGCGCCGTCGGCCGAAGAAGCGAACCACTTGTGGCCGTTCAAGACGAAGTCGTCGCCCTCCTCCACCGCCGTGGTCGACATCCACACCGGATTCGAGCCGGCGTGCTCGGGCTCGGTCATGGCGAAGCAGGAGCGCACCTCGCCGCGCAGCAACGGCGCCAGGAAGCGCTCCCGCTGCTCGTCGGTGCCGTGGGCGAGGAGAATCTCCATATTGCCGACGTCCGGCGCCTGACAATTGCAGGCATAGAGTCCCAGGGGACTGCGACCGAGGGCTTCGGAGAGGGGGGCGAACTCCGCCAGCGACAGGCCCAGGCCGCCGTGCTCGGGCGGCAGGTGGGGGGTCCAGAGGCCCAGCTCGCGGGCCCTTCGCCGCGCCGCTTGAAGCTGCGGCAGGACGGCGCGGAAGCCGCGCTGGAGGAGGGTCGGCTCGAGGGGCTCGAGCTCGCGGCGCACCAGATCGCCGGCGCGGCGCAGCAGCTCGGCGACGTCGGGTCGAGCGGGGGCGGTGGTGGTCATCGGACGGTCTCGCTCAGATGTGGGTCAGGAGGTCGGGGTCGGTGACGTGAGGGGAGGCATTGAAGGCGATCATCGACGTCCGCCGGCGGTCGAAAAGAAGCTCGGTCACCGAGCCGTTGCGCAGCCACCAGCTGAGCTCCATCACCGCCTCGTCGTCGAGGCCGAGAGCGGCGCCGGCGGCGCAGGCGATGGGGCCGCCGGAGGTGAAGGCGACGATCCGGCTGCCGCGGCCGGCGGCGGCGGTGATGCGTTCGACGGCGGCGGTGGCGCGGCGGCGGAAGCTCGCCCAGGGTTCGAGCGCCGCCGGCGTCTCGATCTCGCCCCGCACCCACCGCCGCATCATATGCCGAAAGGCGCGCAGGTGCTCCTGCCGGTCGCCGGCGGCGATCGCCGCCAGGGTGCCGCCCCCCGCCCCGTGCAGCAGCTGCTGGCCGCTGTGCTCGTCGAGCTCGTCGAGGGCCGTCGCCGGCGGCAGCTCGAGGCCGAGGGCGCGGCAGGCCGACGCCGCCCGCTCGTAGGTCTGGCGGTGGCGGCGTCGCGGTCCGACCCAGCAGCGGTCGAAACGGATGCCGAGACGCCCCCAATAGGTGCCCAGCGCTGCGGCCTGCGCCTCGCCGCGCGGCGACAGGGCGTCGTAGTCGGCGGCGCCGTAGGACGCCTGGCCGTGGCGCACCAGATAGAGGACGCTCACGGCGCGGCCCCGCGGCCGAGGATCAGGTCGGCGGCCTTCTCGGCGATCATGATGGTCGGGGCGTTGGTGTTGCCGCCGGGGATCTCGGGCATCACCGAAGCGTCGGCCACCCGCAGGCGGCCGACGCCATGGACCCGCAGTTGCGCGTCGACCACCGCCGGTCGCTCGCCGTCCGGCGACGGCCCCATGCGGCAGCTGCCCACCGGGTGGTAGAGGGTCTCCAGGGTGGCGCGGACGAAGTCGGCCAGGGCCGCCGGGCCCTGGACGCCGTCACCGGGCAGCACCTCGCCGGCGGCGAGAGACGCCAGGGAGGGAGCGGCCGCCAGCCGACGGGCGAGCTCGACGCCGCGCAGCAGTACCTCCAGGTCGGCGCCGTCCGCCAGGTAGTTGCCGCGGATCCGGGGCGGCGCCAACGGGTCGGCCGAAGCCAGCTCGATCGCCCCCGCGCTGCGCGGCCGGATGAGGGTGACGCCGAGATTGAACCCGCGCCGCGTCGCCCGGCGGAAACCGTGCTCGATCAGCGCCGCCGGGACGAAGTGAAACTGCAGGTCCGGCGTCTCCAGGCCGTCGCGGCTGCGCACGAAGCCCCCCGCCTCGCAGACGCAGGAGGTCAGAGGGCCGCGCCGCAGGAGGAGGTAGCGCAGCAGATTCCCCAGGCTCTCGGCGTCGTCCAGGGTGCCTTTGCGGCGCGCCCGGTAGACCACCGACGTCACCGGATGATCCTTCAGATGGCGGCCCACCGCCGGCAGGTCGCAGGCGACGGGAAGACCGACGGCGCGCAGCTGCGCCGCCGGTCCGATCCCCGACAGCAGCAGCAGCTGCGGCGAGTTGACGGCGCCGCCGGCGAGGATCACCTCCCCCGCCGCCGCCCGCTCCTCGCGCCCGCGGTGCAGAAAGACCACCCCCCTGGCCTCTCCCCCCTCCAGCTCCACCCGCAGGGCGCGGGCGCCGGTCAGGACCGTCAGGTTGGGGCGGCGGCGCGCCGGCTGCAGGTAGGCGACCGCGGCGCTGCACCGCCGGCCGCGGCGCTGGGTCACCTGGTAGAGGCCGAAGCCCGCCTGGCGGGCGCCGTTGAAGTCGTCGTTGCGGGGGAAGCCGAGCTCCTCGGCGGCGGCGACGAAGGCCCGGGAGAGCCGGTTGGGGGAGCGCGGCTCGGCCACCGCCAGCGGCCCGCCGGCGCCGTGGTACTCGCCGGCGCCGCGCACCTGATCTTCGGCGCGCTTGAAGTAGGGCAGGACGTCGTCGTAGCCCCAGCCCTCATTGCCCAGCCGGCGCCACCGGTCGTAGTCCCGGCGGTGGCCGCGGACGTAGAGCATGGCGTTCATCGAGCTCGAGCCGCCGAGCATCTTGCCCCGCGGCCAGTACAGCCGGCGGCCGCCGAGATGGGGTTCGGGCTCGGTGACGTAGGCCCAGTCGACGTCGCTCTTGAACAGCTTGGGAAAGGCGGCCGGGATGCGCACCTCCCGCCGCCGATCCGACGGCCCGGCCTCGAGCAGCAGCACCCGATTGCCGGGCTCGGCGGCGAGCCGCGCGGCGAGCACCGAGCCCGCCGACCCCGCGCCGACGATCACGTAGTCGTAGCTTTCACCCATCTGCGACGTGCCCGATGCTCCGTGCGCCGGCCCGGAGCGAGCGCCTCCGGACCGGCGATGGCCAAGGCTACCACCCCGCCGGCCCATCGGCCGCCGGCTCAGAAGCTGAATTGGACGCCGACTTGCACCAGATCGGTCGTCGGCTCGAGGTCGCCGCGGGCCAGCGCCTGAACCAGGTCGTCGGGCAGGGCGAAGCGGTTGCCGCCGACGCGGTGGAGCTCGAGCCTCAGCACCAGGTCCGAACGCAGCCAGCGGCCGACCGGGTCGGGAAAGACGGTTTGACCGCGGCGAGGAGAAAACAGGCCGGGATCGCCGGCTGAAGCATCGTCGCCTCCTTCAGAGCTACGGTCCCCCTGCGCCGCAGCGTGCCGCGGCGAGATCGCGATCGAGATTGCGATTCTCCGCCGCCGCGCGGTGCTGTAAGCAAGTGGTAAAAGGCCGCGCGCGCGGGGATCGGCGGGGGACGGGGCGCTGCTACGATGCAAGACCGTCCGCGGCCTCACAGCGGAGCCGCCGCGCACCCCGCCACGAGAAACGCCATGCGCCGACCCGTCGCCCTCCTCAGTCTCCTCGCCGTGCCCTTGGTCGCCGGCTGCGGCGGCGATCCCCTGCCCGAGATCGGCACCGCCCGGGCGGCGCCGGCCGGGGAGACGGCCGCGCCGGAGACGGTGCGGGTCGAGACCTACACCGTCGTCCCGCGGCCGCTGGCGGAGGAGATCACCCTGACCGGCGAGCTGCGGGCCAACGAGGCGGTGGCCCTCAAGAGCGAAGCCGCCGGCCGCATCGTCCGCCTCCTCTTCGACGAGGGCCAGGCGGTCGGCGCCGGGCAGCTGCTGGTCAAGATCAACGACGCCGAGCTCCAGGCCGAGCGCAAGCGCACCGAGCTGCGGCGCCGGCAGGCGGCGCGCCGCGAGCAGCGGGCGCGGGCGCTGCGCGCCGAGGAGACCATCAGCCAGGAGGTCTACGAGGAGGCCTTGAGCGAGCTCCAGGTGCTCGAGGCCGAGCTCGAGCTGCTCGATGCGCGCATCGCCCAGACCGAGGTGCGTTCGCCCTTCGCCGGCATCGTCGGCCTGCGGGCGGTGAGCGAGGGCAGCTACGTCACCCCCGCCACCACCATCGCCACCCTGCAGTCGATCGACCCGATCAAAGTCGACGTCGCCGCCGCCGAGCGCTACGCCGGCCGCATCCGGCCGGGGGATCGCCTGCGCTTCACCGTCAGCGGCCTGGCCGACGTCTTCCAGGGCACGGTCTACGCCGTCGAGCCGCGGATCGACGCCGAGACCCGTACCCTCAAGGTGCGCGCTCGGGCGCCCAACCCCCGCCGCCTGCTGATGCCCGGCGCCTTCGCCAACGTCCGCCTGGTGCTGGGGACGGTGGACGACGCCCTGCTGGTGCCGGCCATCGCCCTGGTGCCGGGGCTCGACGCCACCACCGTCTTCGTGGTCGAGGACGGCGTCGCCCAGCCGCGGGCGGTACGCCTCGGCGTGCGCACCGAGTCCCTGGTCGAGATCGCCGGCGGCCTCGAGGCGGGGGAACGGGTGATCGTCTCCGGCGTCCAGCAGGTGCGGCCGGGCACGCCGGTCGACGCCGTCGACGCGGCGGGCGAGGCGGGGCCGTGAGCCTTTACGCCCTGTCCATCCGGCGGCCGGTGCTGGCGATCGTCATGTCCCTGGCGATCGTCATCTTCGGGCTGATCAGTTTCACCTTCCTCGGCGTGCGCGAGTACCCCTCGGTCGACGCGCCGGTGATCACCGTCACCACCACCTACGTCGGCGCCAACGCCGACGTCGTCGAGTCCCAGATCACCCAGCCGCTGGAGGAGAAGGTCAATGCCGTCGCCGGCGTCCGCACCCTCACCTCCACCAGCCGCGAGGGGCGTTCCACCCTGGTGGTCGAATTCGATCTCGGGGTCGACCTCGAGACCGCCGCCAACGACGTCCGCGACCGCGTCGCGCAGGCGGTGCGCGAGCTGCCGCCGGAGGCCGACCCGCCGGCGGTGTCGAAGGCCGACGCCGACCGCGACCCGATCATCTTCCTCAACGTCAAGAGCGACCGGCGCGACCTGCTGGAGCTCACCGCCATCGCCGAGAACGTGTTCAAGGAGCGCCTGCAGACCATCCCCGGGGTCTCCGAAGTCGACGTCTGGGGCGCCAAGCGCTACGCCATGCGCCTGTGGCTCGATCCGGCCAGGCTCGCCGCCTACGGACTGACCCCGGTCGACGTGCAGCGCGCCCTGGAGCGCGAGAACGTCGAGCTGCCGTCGGGGCGCATCGAGGGCCGGTCGGTGGAGCTGACGGTGCGCACCAAGAGCCGCCTGGAGACGGTGGCGGACTTCGACCGCCTGGTGCTCAAGCAGGACGCCGGCTCGGTCGTCCGCCTGCGCGACGTCGGCTACGCCGAGCTCGGGCCGGAGAACATGCGCACCGTGCTGCGGCGCGACGGCGTGCCGATGGTCGGGGTGGTGGCGCGACCCCAGCCGGGGGCCAACCACATCGACATCGCCGACGAGTTCTACCGCCGGGTGGCGCAGATCGAAAGAGACCTGCCCGCCGACCTCGAGCTCGGCATCGGTTTCGACAACAGCCGCTACATCCGCCGCTCGGTGGCCGAGGTGAAGCAGACCCTCTTCGTCGCCCTGGCCTTGGTCATCCTGGTGATCTTCGCCTTCCTGCGCGACTGGCGCACCACCCTGATCCCGGTGCTGGTCATCCCGGTCTCCCTCATCGGCGCCTTCTTCGTCATGTACCTGGCGGGCTTTTCGATCAACGTCCTCACCCTGCTCGGCATGGTGCTGGCGATCGGCCTGGTTGTCGACGACGCCATCGTGGTGCTGGAGAACATCTACGCCAAGATCGAGCGCCGGGGGCTGGAGCCCCTCGCCGCCGGGGTCGAGGGCACGCGGGAGATCTTCTTCGCCGTCATCGCCACCACCGTCGCCCTGGTGGCGGTCTTCCTGCCGATCCTCTTCCTCGGCGGCTTGACCGGCCGCCTGTTCCGCGAGTTCGGCGTCACCATCGCCGGCGCGGTGGTGATCTCCTCCTTCGCCGCCCTCACCCTGACGCCGATGCTCGCCACCCGGCTGCTCAAGAAGCGCGCCGTCCAGCCGTGGATCTACCGCGCGAGCGAGCCCTTCTTCCGCGCCCTGACCAACGCCTACCGGCGCTCCCTGGCGGCCTTCATGGCGCGGCGCTGGCTCGCCCTGCCGGTGTTGCTGCTCACCCTCGGCCTCGCCGGCTGGCTCTTCCGCGGCCTGCCGGCGGAGCTGGCGCCGCTGGAGGACCGGGGCAACGTGCGCATCGCGGCGACGGCGCCGGAGGGTGCGTCCTTCGACTACATGGACGCCTACATGAAAGAGATCGACCGCCTGCTGCTCGAGCGGGTGCCGGAGCGCGCGGCGGTGATCTCGGTCACCTCCCCCGGCTTCGGCGCCTCGAGCTCGGTGAGCTCGGGCTTCGCCCGGGTGGCCCTGGTCGATCGCGACCGGCGCCGGCGCAGCCAGCAGCAGATCGCCGACGATCTCACCGCCGCCCTCAAGACCCTCCCCGGCGCCCGCGCCTTCGTCACCCAATCGCCGACCATCGGCAACCGCCGCAGCCGCTTCCCGGTACAGCTGGTCCTTCAGGCGCCGAGCTTCGAACGCCTGCGCCAGGTGCTGCCCGCCTTCGCCGACGCCGCCGCCGCCGACCCGGCCTTCTCCGCCGTCGACGTCGACCTCAAGTTCAACAAGCCCGAGGTCGAGATCGCGATCGATCGCGATCGGGCCCGCGACCTCGGGGTCTCGGCCCTCGACATCGCCCGCACCCTGTCCGCCGCCCTCGCCGGCCAGCGCTTCGGCTATTTCCTCAAGGACGGCAAGCAGTACCCGGTGATCGGCCAGGTGTTGCGCGAGAACCGCGACGAGCCCCTCGACCTGCACGCGCTCTACGTCGCCGGCCGCGGCGGCCGGCTGGTGCAGCTCGACAATCTGGTGCGCATTCGCGAAACCGCCAGCCCGCCCCAGATCTACCACTTCAACCGCTACGTCTCGGCCACCGTCTCCGCCGGCCTGGCGCCGGGCCGCACCCTGGGGGAAGGCATCGCCGCCATGCAGGCCCTGGCCGACCGCCTGCTCGACGACGACTTCTCCACCGACCTCGCCGGCGAATCGCGCGATTTCGTCGAGTCGGCCTCAAGCCTCGGCTTCGTCTTCCTCCTCGCCCTGATCCTGATCTACCTGGTGCTCGCCGCCCAGTTCGAGAGCTTCCGCGACCCCTTCGTCATCATGCTGAGCGTGCCCCTGGCCTTGGCCGGCGCCCTCGGCGCCCTCGCCCTCACCGGCCAGACCCTCAACATCTTCAGCCAGATCGGCCTGATCATGCTGCTCGGCCTGGTGACCAAAAACGGCATCCTGATCGTCGAGTTCGCCAACCAGCGCCGCGCCCGCGACGCCACCCTGCTCGACGCGGTGCAGAAGGCCGCCGTCGCCCGCTTCCGCCCGGTGCTGATGACCAGCCTGTCGACCATCCTCGGCATCCTGCCGATCGCTCTCGCCCTGGGCGCCGGCGCCGAGAGCCGCAAGTCGATGGGCATCGCCGTCATCGGCGGCCTCGTCGCCGGCAGCTTCCTCACCCTCTACGTCGTGCCCGCCATGTACTCCTTCCTCGCCGCCCGCCAGCGCCCGGCCACCGACCTCGCCCTCGGCCAGGCGGTCGAGCCCTCCCTGCG
>RFGL01000241.1 GCA_003697015.1 Acidobacteriota bacterium
CTCAATAACTTACGGATATAGAGAAGTTTGCACAGGATTGCCAACTTGGTGTACAGTGTACTAGCCAAGGAAGGATGCTGGTTCAAGTTTTTTTCAATATAGAGGGACTATCCTTCCAGCGTCGAGAAAGAGGCTGTTCGCTGGACAGGGCTTGGCGGCAGCGAGCACCGGCCAACGCGGTCGCCACATCACACAGCCCGGCCTCGCTCGGACTGCCGATCCGGCGACGTGCCGCGGCATTTCAGGGGTTGAACCGACGGAGCAAACGGAGGACGGACGGATGGACATTCAGATCGACCACAACAACCCGCGCAAGATGACCAAAGTGTTCAAGGCGTTGGGGGACGGTACCCGGCAGGAGATCCTGCATCTGCTGGAGGATCAGCAGTATACGGTGGGCGAGATCGTCGCCAAGTTCAACCTCTCGCAGCCGACGATCTCGCGCCATCTGTCGGTGCTCAAGGAGGCCGATCTGGTGGTCGATCAGCGCCGCGGTCAGAACGTCATCTACCGGCTCAACGACCGCGCCCTGGCCAGCTCCATGCGCCAGTTCTTCGGCCAGTTCCGCAGCTGCCAGGAAGTCATGCGCTGAGGCGCTCCCGCGCCGGCCGCAACGCCATGTGCGACCGGCACGCCGGCGGCAACGCCGTCCCCGCCCCGGGTCCGCCGCCCGGGGCGTCGCCGTTCGGCCTCCGGCCGGCGGCGGACCCCCTCCCCTCCCACCGGGCTTTGACAGCCGGGCGAAGCGTTCGGTATCGTGCGCCGGCGCCCACCTCCGACGGTGGCGCGCCGCTCTGGCGGTGTAGCTCAGCCGGTTAGAGCGAACGGCTCATAACCGTTAGGTCAAGGGTTCAAGTCCCTTCACCGCCACCACCTCACGACCATGACGTCCGCCGCGATCCCCCGGCGGCCTGCCGCCTATTCCGCCGCCCCCGCACCGGCGCTCCAGCTGCTGCTCGAGACCCTCGACGACGCGCTGCGCCGCGTGCTCGGGGTGAGCGCCGGCGACCGCCTGCTGGTGGCGTTCTCCGGCGGCCCGGACTCCACCGCCCTGCTGCTCGCCGCCAGCCGCCTGGCGCCGTCCTCGGGCTTCGAGCTCGGCGCCGCCCACGCCGACCACGGCCTCGACCCCGGCGCCGCCCGGCGCGCCGCACGGGCCGCCCGCCTGGCGGCCGGCCTGGGGGTGCCCCTGACCGTCGTGCGCCTCGACCCGGCATCCATCCGCGGTCACCGGCGGGGCCTCGAGGCGGGGGCACGGGAAGCGCGCTACCGCGGCTTGCTGGCCCTGGCGTCGAGCCTCGGAGCGCGCTATCTGCTCACCGGCCACCACGCCGGCGACCAGGCGGAGACCGTCGCCCTGCGCCTGCTCTTCGGCAGCGGCCTGAGCGGCCTGGGAGCGATGGCGACGCGGCGCGGCGCCATCGCCCGGCCCTTCCTCGCCCTGCCGCAGAGCCGATTGCGGGCGGCGGTGGCGGAGAGCGGGCTCGAGCCGGTGGACGATCCCACCAACCGCGATCCGTCGCGGCCGCGCAACCGGCTGCGCCACCACCTGCTGCCCCGGTTGGCCGCCGGCGAGCCGCAGCTCCTGGAGCGCCTGGCCGGCGTCGCCGCCGCCGCCCGCCGCGCCGATCGGGCGCTCGCCCGACGGCTGCACCTCGCTCTCCAGCCGCGCTGCGAGGACGACGGCGCCGTCGCCGTCGAGCGAGCCGCCCTCAGCGCCCTGCCGCCCTCCCTCCTGCCCCCGGCCCTGGCTCTCCTCGGCCGCCTCGCCGGCTCGCCCCACGCGCCGACCGCCGCCGCCCGCCGCGAGCTCGAGCGCCAACTGGCCGGCGGCGGCAGGGTGGGCTGCGACTGCGGTGGCGGCTGGCGGCTGGCCGGCGACTCGATCCTGCGGCTGACGGCGCCGCGGGCACCGGTCGGCCACTTCTCGTATACTGTGCCGGTGCCGGGGCGGGTGGCGATCGAACCCCTCGGCCTCCGTCTCCACCTGCATCGGGGCCCGGTCGCTCCCTGGATGCTGCGTTGCGAGCCGCGGCGCGCCGGCTTGGCGGCCGCTCTCGACGCCGGCAGCCGGGTGGTGGTACGCAACCGGCGGCCGGGCGACCGGCTGCGGCCCCTGGGCAGCCCCGGGCAGAGGCGACTCAAGGATCTGCTGATCGACCGCCGCATCCCCCGCCACCGCCGCGATCGGCTGCCCCTGCTGGTGATCGACGGCGAGATCGCCTGGGTGCCGGGCGTAGCGATCGCCCACCACCTGCGCCTTCGCAGCGGCGCCACCACCGCCTGGATCGTCGAGCTCGAGGGCACGCCGGCCGGCGGCGGAGACGAAGACCGTCGCTCCCCTGCGGCATCTTTTCCCGTATGAGAGAATAGAGGCCGGCGGCGCCGTCGCGCGGCACGACTTCCGAGGATCGAGCAAGCGAGGTAAGCCCTTGAATTCGACATTTCGCACCCTAGTCCTGTGGATCGTCCTCTTCGTGGTGGTGATCCTGCTCTGGAACACCTTCCAGGGACGCACCCAGAACCAGCAAGAGCTGACCTTGACCGAGCTCCTGCAGGAGGTCGAAGCCGGCCGCGTCGACAAGGTGACGATGCGCGACGGTGAGCTCGAGGGCTCCTTCAAGAGCAACGAGCGCGGCGACGGCACCGACTTCAAGAGCCACTATCCCCCCGAGTACCAGGAGCTCTACGACAAGCTGATCGCCAGCGGCGTCGACGTCTCGGTCGAGACGCCGAAGGACAATCCGCTGCTCGCCATCTTCCTCACCTGGGGGCCGGTGCTGCTGATCGTCGCGCTGTGGATCTTCTTCATGCGCCAGTTCCAGACCGGCGGCAACAAGGCCCTCTCCTTCGGCAAGTCCAAGGCCAAGCTGTTGAACGCCGGCGGCAAGCGGGTGACCTTCGAGGACGTCGCCGGGGTCGAGGAGGCCAAGGCCGAGCTGGCGGAGGTGGTCGAATTCCTCAAGGAGCCGCAGAAGTTCCAGAAATTGGGCGGCAAGATCCCCAAGGGGGTGCTGCTGATGGGCCCGCCGGGCACCGGCAAGACGCTCCTCGCCCGCGCCATCGCCGGCGAGGCCAACGTCCCCTTCTTCTCCATCTCCGGCTCCGACTTCGTCGAGATGTTCGTCGGCGTCGGCGCCAGCCGGGTCCGCGATCTCTTCGAGCAGGGCAAGAAGAACGCCCCCTGCATCATCTTCATCGACGAGATCGACGCCGTCGGCCGCCACCGCGGCGCCGGCCTGGGCGGCGGGCACGACGAG
>RFGL01000242.1 GCA_003697015.1 Acidobacteriota bacterium
CTCCAGCAGCGCTGGCAGCGCCTGATCGAGACGCCGCCGCCGCAGCGCCCCAGCGCCCCCGCCGCCCGCCGGCCGATCGGCGAGCTGCTCGTCGAGCGGCTCGAGCACCGGCGGCGCAAGCTGCTGCGCCACGCCGCCGCCGCCGCGGCGCCGCGCCACCTCCACCGGCTGCGGATCAGCGGCAAGAAGCTGCGCTACCTGCTCGAGGCCTTCGCCCCCCTGCTCGATCGCCGCCGCCTCACCCCCCTGCGCCGCCGGCTCAAGGCGGTGCAGGACGACCTCGGCCGCTGGCACGACCTGGAAATCCAGCTGCAGCTGCTGCACCGCATCGCCGGCGAGCACGATCTCCATCGGCCCGCCGCGGCCCTGCACCGGCACCTGGGGGACGCCCTGGCAGCCAGCCGGCGACGGCTGGAGGACAGCCTGCCCGCGCTCGTCCGAGCCCTCGAGGGCTCCCATCCTGCGTCGCTGCTGGCGCCGGCGGCGAGCGGCTGAGGCGGACGACCGGCCGGCGGCTCAGCCCTCCAGACGCCAGCCGCCGCCCTCGACCAGCAGTTGCTGCTGGGCGTCGACCGGCTCCTCTCCGGGCTGCGGCACCACCCGCTCGTAGGTACCGTCGGCGAGCAGGCGGCGGGCCTTCTGGTTGTCCCGCAGCTGGCGGAAGAGGACGTCGTCGCGCACCGCGGCCAGCAGGCGCCGATCGTCGATCGGGAAGAGGGTCTCGACCCGGTGGTCGAGGTTGCGCGGCATCAGGTCGGCGCTGCCCACCAGCATCTCCTCCTCACCGCCGTTGCGGAAGTAGTAGATGCGGGCGTGCTCCAGGAAACGGCCGACGATCGAGGTGACGCGGATGGTGTCGGAAAGCCCGGGAATCCCCGGTCGCAGGCAGCAGATGCCGCGCACCAGGAGATCGATCTTCACCCCCGCCTGCGACGCCCGGTAGAGGGCCTGGATGCAGGCCTTGTCGACCAGGGCGTTCATCTTGAACGCCAGCTGGCCTCCCCCCTCCCGCCGGTGGCGCTCGATCTCGCGTTCGATGCGCTCCAGGAGCGCCGATCGCATCCCGCCGGGAGCCACCAGCAGCTTGCGGTAGCTGCCCTTGCGCGAGAAGCCGGTCAGCGCGTTGAACAGATCGGAGACGTCGTCGGCCAGCGCCGGATCGCAGGTGAAGCAGCCCAGGTCGGTGTAGATGCGGGCGGTGATCGGGTTGTAATTGCCGGTCGACAGGTGGACGTAGCGGCGGATGCCGTCGTCCTCGCGCCGCACCACCAGGCAGAGCTTGGCGTGGGTCTTGAGCCCCAAGAGGCCGTAGACCACGTGCACCCCGGCCTTCTCCAGCGCCCGCGCCCAGACGATGTTGTTCTCCTCGTCGAAGCGCGCCTTGAGCTCGACCACCGCCGCCACCTGCTTGCCGTTCTGCCGCGCCTCCATCAGCGCCGCCACCAGCGGCGAGCGCGGCCCGGTGCGGTAGAGGGTGATCTTGATCGCCAGCACCTGCGGATCGTGGGCCGCATCGCGCACCAGCTGGGTCACCGGCGCGAAGCTGTCGTAGGGGTGAAAGAGGACGTAACAGCGGTCGCGCAGGACGCTGAACAGGCTCTCGTCCTTGCCCACCGGCGGCCACTGCACCGGCAGGAAGGGGGGGTACTTGAGGTCCGGCCGGTCGAGGCCGGTAAGCTGCCGCAGGTCCGCCATGCCGAGAGGGGCGGGGGAGGTGAAGACCTGGTAGGGCGCCAGGTCCATGTTCTTGACCAGGATCTCGCGGATCCGCTGCGGCATCTCGCGGTCGACCTCCAGGCGGACGGCGAAGCCGAAATGGCGCTGGCCCACCACCTCCGCCATGGCGGTCAGCAGGTCCGACGCCTCGTCCTCCTCGATCTCGAAATCGGCGTCGCGGGTCACCCGGAAGGGGTAGGCGGCGCGCACCTCGACGCCGGGGAAGAGCAGGTCGAGATTGGCGGCGATGACCTCCTCCAGCCAGACGAAGTTGGACGCCCCGACCTCCTCCAGCCCCAGGCGCTCGAAGGACTCGGCCTTCTCCTCGTCCGGGATGCGCAGCAGGCGGGGGATGGTCTGGGGCACCTTGAGGCGGGCGAAGCGCTCGCCGCGACCGGGGTCGTCGAGCACCACCGCCAGGTTGATCGACAGGTTCGAGATGTGGGGAAACGGATGCGCCGGATCCGACGCCAGCGGGGTCAGCACGGGGAAGATCTCGCGCTTGAAGTGGCGCCGCAGGAGCTTGCGCTGCTTGCCCTTGAGCTCGGCGTAGGGCAGAACCCGCACGCCGGCGTCGCGCAGCTTGGGCAGCAGGTCGTCGCGCCACGCCCGGCCGGCGGCGCGCAGGGGCGGCTTCAGCTGCTCGCGGATGGCGATCAGCTGCTCCACCGGGCTCATGCCGTCCGCCGGCGGCTCGATCACCCCCGCCGCCAGCTGGCGGCGCAGGCCGGCGACGCGGATCATGAAGAATTCGTCGAGGTTGCTGGCGAAAATCGACAGGAAGTTGACCCGCTCGAGCAGCGGATTGGCGACGTCGCAGGCCTCCTCCAGCACCCGCTCGTTGAAGCGCAGCCAGCTGAGCTCGCGGTTCAAGTACCAGCGCGGATCGTCGAGATCGACCACCGGCGGGCGGCGCGCCGGCGACGCCTCGACGGTCGAGGGGCCCGGCGGCGCCCCCCGTTCCACGGCCGGCGACTGACGGATGGCGCTCATCTGCGATCTCCTGCGGCGCCCACCTCGCGATAGGATCGCCGTCCGATGACCATACCATCCCAGCTCCACCCCGCCGGGGACGGGCGATGAAGACCCTCCTCGTCCTGCGCCACGCCAAGTCCGACTGGCACGCCGACTCCGGCGGCGACCACGACCGGCCGTTGAATCCCCGCGGGCGGCGCGCTGCCCGCGCCGTCGGCCGCTTTCTCAGCGCCGCCGGCGTCGCGCCCCAGCAGGTGGTCTCCTCGTCGGCGGTGCGCGCCCGCCACACCGCCGAGCTGGCCGCCGAGGCCGGTGCCTGGCACGCCCGGCTGGAGATCACCCGCAAGCTCTACGACGCCAGCCCGGGGACGGTGATCGACGCCGTCCAGCACGCCGACGACGACGTCGAGGTGCTGCTGGTGGCCGGTCATGAGCCGACCTCCTCGGCCCTGGTCTCCACCCTCATCGGCGGCGGCCGCCTGCGCCTGCCGACCGCCGCCGCGGCCTGCGTCGAGCTGTCCGTCTCCCACTGGCGCGAGCTCGCCCCCGGCCGCGGGCACCTGCGCTGGCTCATAACCCCCAAGCTCCTGCGGCGGATCGGCTGGGACGGCTGACCCCCACGCTGGCGGCGCCGGCCTGAGCCCCGGACGGTCTTTCTTGCGCCGGCACTAGCTTCCGGTGCAAGATCTTGCTAAGATCCCGGGCTTCGTGCGGTCCCCGAGCCCGCTCGGGTTTCGTTTGCCCGGCAACCGATAGAGGGCGGCGGCCCCGCACCCCAAGAAATTCTGGAGGATCGAGCATGTTGAGAATTCGGCTTCGCCGGATGGGCAGCCGGCATCAGCCGTTCTACCGTCTGGTCGTTTCCGACGGACGCCATACCCCGACCGGCCCGGCGCTGGAGGAGATCGGCTACTACAATCCGCGCTCCAGCCCGGCGATGCTCAAGGTCGACCTGGAGCGGGTCGACCACTGGTTGAGCCGCGGGGCGCAGCCCTCGGACACCGTCCGCCAGCTCGTGCGCCGGGCGCGCGTCGCCCAGAACCCCTTCCCGCCGCCCTGGGCCGCCCGCCGGCAAGAGCAGACGGAGGAAGCCGCGGAGGCCAAGGACGACGCCGAGGCGAAAGCCAAGGACGACGCCGAGGCGAAGGCCAAGGACGACGCCGAGGCGAAAGCCAAGGACGACGCCGAGGCGAAAGCCAAGGACGACGCCGAGGCGAAAGCCAAGGAC
>RFGL01000243.1 GCA_003697015.1 Acidobacteriota bacterium
CCTCACCCTCCTCTGCGACCTCTTCGCCCTCGAGCGCTTGGAGCACCACCGCGCCTTTTTCCTCGAGCAAGGCTACTTCGAGCCCGCCAAGGCCAAGGCCATCCGCAAGCAAGTGAAGAAACTCTGCACCGAGCTCCGCCCCCACGCCGAGCCTCTGGTCAACGCCTTCGCCATCCCGAAAGAAGTCCTAGCCGCCCCGATCGCGGAGTGAGCCTCATCTGTGACCCAGGATCCGATCGCATTTGAGTCAAACTGTGTTTCAGACAAGAATCCTCCACAGCAGCTCATAATCAAACCAAAGCTTAAATAATCGCGAATTCCTATACAACCATCAGTGTTTATGCGTAGCTCGTCTGTACATCTAAATGGCGAACCGGCGGCGAGTGAATCTCATTCGGCAGCTTGCGTTGAAGCTTCTATTCTAGCTAGTATAGCGTACAAGTTAGTAACAAACCCTCAGCACCAGACCACCCGACTCTTCCAGATAAAGTAATGGCTGTGGCACTCATCAGTTCGCCAAATTGAAGGAGACAAGGAAAGTCTGCCGCCAGACTCCTCGACAATTACCCACCTGGGACTCGCCGAGGAAGAGAGAGATATGTGTACCAGGCTCTTGCAACCGCATGGGCAGAGCATTACTGCCTGAAAGGGGAACTTTCTCCCGCCGACAACATAGATGTGCGCCCGCCGCGGTTGCTCCGGGAGGTCCTCTACCCACTCGATTTCGTAAATCCACCTGCTGCTCCTCCATCGGCGGAACGACTGTAGGGCACGCTTCAGCCAGGGCATTCTTTACCCACCACTTGTTGATTCTGGATGTAGCCCAGCACCTCATCCCCGGCTCCGGTCCAACTGAGGAAGAAGGGGCAAGTGCCGGAATCGGGCTTGGCGTCGTAGACTCCATGAGTCAGGCTGAAGATCTGGCTAGCGAAGTGGGAGTTGGGATCTAGGCGGAACCCATGAAGCCGCGCCAGGAAGTCAGCAATCGCCAAGGAGACAGCGAGCGAGTTCAGGGTAATCACGGCTGGCTGATTCTCCTGGAGTCCTGGGAGGTAGCCTTCTGCAACCCGCCCCTCGTAGAGTTCTGGATTCGTTCTTCGATAGGCCGCGCTTTTTAGTTGTTCAGGTGTGTACACCTCTCTGCTCAGTAAGCTCGAACCGCCCGGCTGGATGTAGTGTGCTGCAGCCGTCACATGAGAGACGCCTCCTTGGCCGTCAGCACGAATATCTGTGCCGAGATCGAAGTAGGGAAGCAGGTACGCACTGGCGAGCAAGCTCAAGACATGCCTACCCTCGACTGAATCCATGCAGCCAAAGACGACATCGGCTGACGCGACAGCTCGCGCTGCGGCCGGATCAGCAACGTTCATGGAAAATGTCTCCACTCGGGTTCCCAGACCGACTGCTGAGACGTGACGAGAGAGTACATCTACCTTGGGTCTTCCAGCCCGCGCGTCCTCCATCGTGGCCTGTGGCATTCGACTGAGGTTTGTTGCCTCGACTAGCTCTGGGTCGACAAGGATGAGGTTGCCAACGCATGTCCTCATCAGCTGCTCGACTAGAACGCTACCCGTACCTGAGCAACCGACTACGGCAGCCGTCAAGCCGCGAAGGAGGCGGAGTGTACCCGTTCCGAAGGCTTGTTCGACCCGTTCTTCGAAATCGGAAGAAGCCGGAGCGCAGCCGCTAGACCGCCAGACGCGGATGTCGTCGCCTGCGACGCGGACGGACGACAGCGGCAAGAACTCTGCACTCTCGGTGACAACTCGCCCGAAAATCCGGCCGCCAGGTAGCATGATCGCCGAAGCGTGGTAACCGTAGTCATCGAACCATCCATAGATCGAGCGAAACAGTTTCCGATCTGATGCGTCGTCAGTCGCTGAAAATGCTGGTAAGCCAGTTGGGTGGCTGTGGAGCAGGACAATTCCAAGTCGGTCGCTCTCAATCTGCTCAACGAGCGGCAGGAGAAACTCGCGCGTAGGCCATTCAATGCGGTTTTCGGTTCGGATCGAACAGCCGACGTAAGGAATAGGAACGACTTGTTTCGCGACCAAGCCGCGAGATCTGCAGCCCCACCGCCTCCCACATAAAAGCAGCGCGGCCGCCTCCTTACCATCGCCAGGGAATAGGTGAGACTCAATGTGCTTGTGCTGGCGGCCTGAGAGATTCAGTGTATACTTCATGGTCTCATGCCTCAATCGCAGCATCTCGCCGTAAGCTGATTTCTACGAAACGCAGATGCGTGGCCAGATTGTCGATTCCGGGGCGCCAGGCCTGCGGACCAAGTCTATGACGCGACCAACGCTGCCACGTTTTTCCGTCGAACTTCTCCACCGTCACAGCTTGGATAGGCTGATTGTCGGTTCTGGTCACGGCGGGACATAGCCAGAACATGTCGAGAGCTGCGGCCGGGTAATGAGGCGGTACGCGAATCATGAGGTCTAGGATGTTTGGCGTCAGACCTCCAGGAAGGGAGTAGTCGTAGATCACAACAGCTAGGCTAGCGCCGTCTCGGATTGCCTCCCAGGGAAGTCCGAGCCCATCTAAGAACTCCACGTCTTCCGCGGGTAACTCGAACTGCCGACGAGATTCAGCACCAGCTTGGACGTGCTTTGGCGATGTCTCGAATCGCTCGATCCCAGGCTTACGGAAGTCGACGAGCTGGCCGGGTTCAATTGGTTCACGGCGGCCACCTGGAAACTTCTGAGCGAGATTCCAGCCATCCGGCGAAAGGTCTACCAGCGCCAGAATCTCCCTGCCGTACATAGCGGAGTCCTGCACTCGAAATCGCTGCTTGTCTACCCGAATACGGTAAGTTCGGCAGCGTGGCGGTGATTCATCGGGATGTTCTTGAGCCCATTTTTCAAGATCTACTTCATCGCGGTCGAACTCCGATAGTCGGCCTTCGCTTGGCACCTTCTCTTTCACTTCAAGAGCTTCAGTTCTGCCCCCATTTCCTGGATGTCGTTTCTTGAACATTTCTTTACTCCTTGTTATCAGTGTACGCTTGCATAGCGTACAATTGGTTTAAAAAAAGGGGTCACAGGCTTAATTGGCCGCCGTCCTCGGCTGGGAACAGGTCTGTCAGTCGAATCCGTGCAACAATTGCGTTGACTTGAAAGATCCTGGCCAGTTCTCTCGCTGCAGTTTCTCGGTTGTCGGCGGCCAGTGTGCTTAATCCAATCAAGCCCCGATGGGTTAGGAATGGTCGAACAGCTTCATGAACGAGCGCTTTAGGCATCAATAAACTGCCGATTGCTTTGTTTGCCTGATATTCCCACCAGCGCCCATCATAAGATGTCACTTTACGATTATTTCCGGTAACTTCTCGACAGAGGACCTTAGGTTTATCCGGATCGGAGTAGTCTCCGAACAGCGACTTCTTGGGTCTGTATACTGCGAAGAGATGTGCGTGAAGAAGTCCATGTCCAGCTTCATGCGCGATCGTCGTCCGTACCTGCCCTTCCGCATAGACCTCGTTGCTCTCGTCGAGAGAACGGGAAATGACGATCTCCCTCACGCCGTCAGGTCCAAAGACCGTGTAGCCCATAACGTCGGCTGGCAGCTCGTCGTAACGTGGAGTCACCTTAAACCGTTTTTCTACGAACCGCTCGATACGGATCGGCTTTGGCGTGGTCGGCATGAGGTCCATCGAAGAAAGTTCATGGGCGCAAAGGGTTTCGAGCTCCGCTAACGAGTAGTATGGCCTTTCCGTGAAAGGCCCAACATGCGTTGCGAGTGTTCTCACTTGTTCTCCTTTCGCCTCTTTTTCTCAAGCCGCTTGGCGAACTCAATTAGATCTTCGGGGCTAGGCTTCGCACCAACGACGCGGCGAAATGCAAGGCCGTAAGTTGGTTGCTGCCCAATCAGTTGTTTCATCTCGCTCACTGGCGGTCGCTGATCGAATTCACGCAAGTGTTCGACGGTTACCCCTAGCTCCTGGGCGATCCGCTCAAGCAAGCCATCTGACGGAAATCGGCGGCCCAACTCGATATCGGACAAGAAGGCCGCGGACTTACCTCCTAGGCGCTTGCCGAACTCTCGAAGCGAGAGGTCTGCCTGGTCTCGTAGCTCTCGGATCCGCTGGCCAAGCGTCTTCGTCATGACGGCGTCAGCTTACGACGCGGACGAAGGGCCTGTCAAGGACCTCTGTGAAGAAAGTCAAGAAATCCGAGCCCCTGGTCAACGCCTTCGCCATCCCCAAAGAAGTCCTCGCCGCCCCGATCGCGGAGTGAGGTCGCGCGTCAGGCAATTGCCGACGCCGGCAGGGCGTCGACGTCGGTTGCCAGGGGGTAGGGTTCCTGGGTCAGGCAGAGGACGGCGCCGGGGCCGAGGGGGGCTCCGGTTCGCTGGAGGGCGCGGATGCCGCGCAGGTCGGCTCGGGTGGGGGTGGCTTTGAGCTTGATCTCGAGGGGGAAGAGCTTGCCGTCTTCGGCGATCAAGACGTCGACTTCCTGGCGCTCTTTGGTGCGGTAGAAGAAGATCGGCGCCTCGCGGCCGCGGTGCTGGTAGCTCTTGAGGATCTCGGCGATGACGTAGCACTCGAAGAGGGGCCCGGCCATGGCGCCGGCGGCGGCGGTTTCGGCGGAGGTCCAGTGGGTGAGGTAGGCGGCGAGGCCGGGGTCGCGGAAGTAGAGCTTGGGGGTCTTGATCTGGCGCTTGCCGACGTTCTCGAAGTAGGGCCGCAGGAGGTAGACCTGGTAGGTCGCCTCCAGAATGTGCAGCCATTCCCGCGCCGTGCTCGGGGCGACGCCGGCGTCGCGGGCGAGGTCGCTGTAGTTGAGCAGCTGGCCGACGCGGGCGGCGGCGAGGCGCAGGAAGCGGCGGAAGGCGGCGAGGTTCGAGACGCTCAGCATCGAGCGCACGTCGCGCTCGACGTAGGTCGCCAGATAGGCGCCGTAGAAGGCGTCGATCGGCGGCGGATCGGGCCGGACGAAGCGCGGGAAGCTGCCGCGGAGGAGGCGCTCGAAGAGCGGCAGGAGCGTCCGCGGCCCGGCGCGAGCGTCGCCGGCGCGATCCGGGCGGAAGGGCAGCTCGGCGCGCTCGACCCCGGCCTCTTCGGCCTGGGACAGCCCGCCGAGCTCGACGATCCCCACCCGCCCGGCGAGGGACTCCGAGACCTCGCGCATGAGCGGGAATTGCTGCGAGCCGCTCAGCCAGTAGTCCCCCATGGCGCCGCTCTTGTCGACCACGGGCTTCAAGGCGGCGAGGAGCTGCGGCGCGTGCTGCACCTCGTCGACGACCAGCGGCGGCGGGTAGCGCTGCAGAAAGAGGGCCGGGTCCTCATTCGCCGCCAGCTGCGGCCCGAGCTCGTCGAGGGAGACGTAGTTGCGCGGCGGATCCTGCGCCCGCCCCAGATGCTGGAGGAGGGTGGTCTTGCCCACCTGGCGAGCCCCGGTCACCAGCACCACCGGAAAGCTGCGCGACAGTCGGAGGATCGTGTCCTCGAGGTAGCGCTTCACGTACATTGCGATCAATCTACGATATCATCGACGATCGGTCAAGTTTTGGTGCGGATCGAGCTCCCCTCCGTCGCGCCGGGGGTGCGCTAGCGCACGGGTGCTAGAGCATGGCGGCGGCGTCGAGGGCGAAGACGCGCAGCCCCTCGCCGGGGTCGCAGCGCTTTTGCAGCTCGGCGAGCGCTGCGACCAGGGCTGCGGCCGGCTCGGGGGCGAGGGCGGTGAAGATCAGCGAGGTGGTGCCGGGGAAGGCGCGGCTGCCGAGATGGCGGCCGGTGACGCCGGCGCCTTCGAGCTCGGGGATCTCGGTGAAGCCTTCCACCCGACGTTGCTCGATCAGGCGGCGCACCTCGTCGGCGCGGCCGCTGGCGCAGAGGATGAGCAGCAGCTTGAGCTCGTTCGTCTCGTTCATGAGGTCTCCTCCGGCTGTGCCGCCGGCGGGGCCGGGGGCTCGTCGCTTCCCGCCCCGCGCCAGGCGGCGGGCAGGGGCTCGCGGTGGTGGCGCTTCTCGACCATGAAGTAGACCAGGGGCACCACCACCAGGGTGAGCAGGGTCGAGGCCAGGGCGCCCATCATCAGGGAGATGGCCAGGCCCTCGAAGATCGGGTCGAAGAGGATGACGAAGGCGCCCACCACCACCGTGCCGGCGGTGAGGACGATCGGCCGGAAGCGCACCGCGCCGGCCTCCAGCACCGCCTCGGCGAGGCTGCGGCCGCGCTCGAGGGAGAGGTTGACGAAGTCGATCAACAGCACCGAGTTGCGCACCATGATGCCGGCCAGGGCGATGAAGCCGATCATCGAGGTGGCGGTGAAGAAGGCGCCGAAGAGGAGATGGCCGGGGAGGATCCCCACCAGGCTCAGGGGGATGGCGATCATCATCACCAGCGGCACCCTGAGGGAGCCGAACCAGCCGACGATCAGCAGGTAGATCAGAACCAGCACCACGCCGAAGGCCGCCCCCAGGTCGCGGAAGACCTCGTAGGTGATGTGCCATTCGCCGTCCCACTTCATCGCCGCGCGCTCACCCGAAGTCGGCTCGTCGCGGTAGTACTGCTGGAGGACGCCGCCTGCGGGCAGCTCGATGGCGGCGAGACGGTCCTTCATGTCGAGGATGGCGTAGACCGGGCTTTCGGCCTCCCCCGCGACCTCGCCGGCGACGTAGACCACCGGCTTGAGGTTCTTGCGGTAGCGGTAGGGCTCGAGGACGGTCGGGCGCACCCGCACCAGCTCCGAAAGCGGCACCGGCTCGCCGAACTGGGAGCGCAGGTAGACGTCGCCGAGGGCGGCGGCGGAGGAGCGCTCGGCGCGCGGCAGCTCGAGGCGGATCGGCACCGGCTCGAGCTCGTCGTCGCGGTGCAGGGTGCCGGCGTCCTCGCCGGCGAGGACGAGGCGCAGGGTGCGGGCCACCTGCGCCGCCGGCACCCCGGAGAGCGCCGCCTTCTCCCGGTCGACCTCGAAGACCAGCTTGCGCTGCGGCGCTTCCACCCACCAGTCGACGTCGACCACCCCGGGGGTGGCGGCGAAGATGCGGCGCACCTCCTCGGCCACCCGCAGGCGCTCCGCGTCGCTGGGGCCGTAGATTTCCGCCAGCAGCGTCGCCAGCACCGGCGGCCCCGGGGGGATCTCCGCCACCTTGACCGCCGCGCCGTGGCGTTCGGCGATCGGCGCAAGCCGCCGCCGCAGGCGCTTGGCGACGTCGTGGCTCTGCTCCGCCCGCTCCTTCTTGTGCCGTAGGTTGACCTGCAGATCGGCGACGTTGGCGCCGGCGCGCAGGTCGTAGTGCCGCACCAGGCCGTTGAAGTTGATCGGCCCGGCGGTACCGGCGTAGAGCTGGAGGTCGGTGACCTCGGGCACGGTGGCGAGCTCGTCGGCGATCTCCCGCGCCACCCGCTGGGTGGCCTCCAGGGGGGTGCCCTCGGGCATGTCGACGATCACCTGGACTTCGCTCTTGTTGTCGAAGGGCAGCATCTTGACGCTCACCTGGCGCAGGGGGAAGAGCGCCACCGACGCCACCAGCAGGGCGGCGACGGCGCCGAGAAAGAGGGCGCCGCGCCGCGGCCGCAGCAGCAGCGGCAGGAGCAGCCGCCGGTAGAGGCGGTAGACGCGGGTGGACTCGATCCCCGCCCCCTCTTCGCCGCCGTCGCCGCCGCGCACCAGACGGAAGGCGAACCACGGCGCGGCGATCAACGCCACCAGCAGGGAGAAGGTCATCGCCAGGGAGGCGCCGACCGGCATCGGCAGCATGTAGGGGCCCATCAAGCCGCGGACGAAGGCCATCGGCAGCACCGAGGCGATCACCGTCAGGGTCGCCAGGATGGTCGGATTGCCGACCTCGTCGACCGCCTCGAGCGCCGCCTGCAGCGGTGGCTTCCTGCCCGCCGACAGGTGGCGGACGATGTTCTCGACGACGATGATCGAGTCGTCGACCACGATGCCGGTGACGAAGATCAGGGCGAAGAGGGTCACCCGGTTCAGGGTGTAGCCGAAGACGTAGTAGACGAAGAGGGTGAGGGCGAAGGAGACCGGTACCGAGACGAAGACCACCAGCGCCCCGCGCCAGCCGAGGGCGAGGCCGATCACCACCGTCACCGAGACGATGGCCACCGCCAGGTGCAGCAGGAGCTCGCCGGCCTTCTCCGAGGCGGTGGCGCCGTAGTCGCGGGTGATGCTCACCTCCACGTCCTGCGGCAGCAGCCGCCCGCGCAGCTCCTCGATCTGCCCCATCACCCGCCCCACCACCCGCGCCGCGTCGCTGCCCTTCTTCTTGGCGATCGCCAGGGTCACCGCCGGGTAGAGCTCGCCGCCGCCGCCGCCGTCGCCGTCGCCGTGGCGGTAGAGGACGTAGGACGAAGGCTCCGCCGGACCGTCGGCGATCTCGGCGACGTCGCGCAGGTAGACCGGCCGGCCGTCGTAGACCCCGACCACCAGCGCCGCCACCTCGTCCGCGTCGTGCAGGAAGGCACCGGCGTCGACCAGCACCTCGCGGTTGCCGGCGTCGAAGGAGCCGGCGGCGGCGGCGGCGTTCTGCATCCGCACCGCCGCCGCCACCGACGCCGGATCGAGGCCGCGGGCGGCCAGCCGTGCCGGATCGAGCAGCACCCGCAGCTGCCGCCGCTCGCCACCGATCAGGCGGATCTCGGCGACGTCGTCGAGGGCGGCGAGCTCGCGCCGCAGCTGGGCGCCGATGCGGCGCAGCTCGAAGGAGCCGTAGCGGCTGCTCCACAGGGTGAGGGCGAGGACCGGTACGTCGTCGATCGAGCGCGCCTTGACCAGCGGCCGGCGGATCTCCGGGTCGGCGTAGAGCGGCGCCGAGCGCAGCTGATGGTGGACCTTGACCAGGCTGGCCTCGAGGTCGTCGCCGACGTAGAAGCGCACGGTGATCAGGCTCCGCCCGGGCATCGACGTCGAGTAGACGTACTCCACCCCGGGCAGGCGCCACATCTCCCGCTCGAGGGGGATGGTGACGCGGCTCTCTACCTCCCTGGCGCCGGCGCCGGGGAGGGCGGTGAAGAGGTCGACGATCGGCACCACGATCTGCGGCTCTTCGTCGCGCGGCGTCAGCGAGGTCGCCAGGCCGCCGAGGGCGAGGGCGGCGACCACCAGCAGGGGGGTGAGCTTGGCGTCGATGAAGAAGCGGCTCAGGGAGCCGGCGAGGCCGAGGCGGCCGGGGGCGCGGCGGCTCATGGCGTCACCTCGATCGCCGCGCCGTCGGCGAGGCCCGGGGGCGGCCGCAGGAGGTAGCGTTCCCCCACCTCGAGGCCGGAGAGGATCTCCACCCGCCCGCCGTGCCGCCGGCCGCTCTTCACCCAGCGCAGGCGTGCCCGTCCGTCGTCGCCGGCGACGAAGAGGCCCTCGAGCGGACCGCGCTCGACCAGGGCGTCGCCGGGCACCAGGAGGGCCTGGCGCGGCCGCCGCGGGAAGCGCACCCGGGCGAACATCCCCGACTTGAGGGCGGCGTCCGGGTTGTCGAGGAGGAGCTGCACGGCGAAGGTGCGGCTGCGCCTGTCGCCGGCGGGCACGACGCGGTCGACCGTCGCCGGCCGCTCGCTGCCGAGGACGTCGACCCGCGCCGGCGACCCCGGAGCCAGGCCGGCGACCTCGGCTTCCGGCACCTCCGCCGTCACCTTGACCCGCGACAGGTCGTCGAGGGTGAAAAACGGCGTCCCCGGGGTCGCCACGTCGCCGGCCTCGACCGCCTTCGTCACCACCCAGCCGTCGATCGGGCTGGTGACCCGGGCGTAGCTCAGGGCGACCTCCGCCGCCTCGAGGTTGGCCTGGGCCTGCTCGCGGGCGGCGGTGGCGACGGCGAAGCGGGCGGTGGCGTCCTCCAGGCTCTTGTCGGTCACCGCGCCGCGGCGGTGAAGCTCCGCCATGCGCCGCGCGTGGACGCGGGCGTTGTCGAGCTCCGCGTCGGCCATGGCGAGGGACGCCCGCGCCTGGGCCACCGCCGCCTCGAGATCGCGGCTTTCGATCGTCGCCAGCAGCTGGCCGCGGCGGACCTTCTCCCCCTCCCGCACCAGCACCCGCTCGACGCGGCCGAGGATCTTGCTCCCCGGGCGTACCCGACGGAGGGCTTCGACCGAGCCGGCGGCGACGGTCGCCTCGGGCACCTCGGCCCGCTCCGCCGTCGCCACGCGGACGGCGATCGCCGGCGGCCGGGCCGGCGTCTCCTGCGCCGCCGGCGGCACGCCGCAGGCGGTGAGGGCGAGGAGCGCCAGGGCGCCGGGGGACGGGATCGGGAGCAGACGTCGGGTCGTCATCGTTGCACCTCCGCTGGTGGCGGCGTCTCGGGGGTCGGTGCGCCCGCCGCCGGCGGCAGCAGCCGGCCGGTCGCCAGCTTGAGGGCGGCGCGCCCCAGCAGCAGGTCGCGGCGCGCCGCCAGCCGCCGCAGGCGGGCGCGGGTGAGGGCGTTCTCGGCGTCGAGCAGCTCGCTGAGCACGGTCAGGCCCTCGCGGTAGCGGTCGCGGACGATCGCCAGGGAGCGCTCCGCCAGGGCCACGGCGCGTTCTCCCTGCGCCAGGCGGGCGCGGGCGGCGGCGAGCTCGGCGGCGGCGCGGCGCACCTCGA
>RFGL01000244.1 GCA_003697015.1 Acidobacteriota bacterium
CGGGTTGCAATGAGGTCACCCCATGCCACGGGGCCCGTCGCCACCAACGCGTCCCGGAGGGACGCACCAGGGTAGCCCGGGAATTCATTCCCGGGCGGCGGTCGTCCGACGATCAACCCGCCTCCATGCCTCACGCCGCGAAGCCCGACGCGCCGTCCCGCAGGGGCGGACCCTGCCGGAAGCCGGCGCTCAGCGGCGCTCCGGGGGCTTGGGGGGACGCGGGCGGCCGAGGAGGTACTGGCCGGGCCAGGGCTGGTCCCAGTAGCCGTAACGCTCGGCGGCGTGCAGAGTGAGGTAGGCGTCGTGCAGGTGGGGGCGGGCCATGGCGGTCAAGTCGGCGCGGCCGGCGGCGAGGACGGTGTTGGCGTGGTCGGCGCCGAGCAGGGCGCCGACGCACATCACCGGCATCCCCACCTCGTAGCGGATCTTCTCGGCGAAGGGCACCTGGTACATGCGGCCGTACTCGGGCTCGGAGTCGGGGGCGTTGCCGCCGGAGGAGACGTCGATCAGGTCGAGGCCCTCCGCCCGGAGCATGCGGGCGATCGCCACCGCCTCCTCCGGCGTGGTGCCGCTGCCGTCCGCCATCCAATCGCTGGCCGAGATGCGCACCGCCATCGGCCGATCCCGGGGCCAGACCGCGCGCACCGCGGCGAAGACCTCGAGGGGATAGCGCATGCGGTTGGCGAGCGAGCCGCCGTAGCGGTCGCGGCGCCGGTTGGCCAGGGGGGAGATGAAGCTCGACAGCAGGTAGCCGTGGGCCATGTGGATCTCGAGCAGGTCGAAGCCCGCCTCCGCCGCCCAGCGCGCGGCGCGCACGAAGGCGTCGCGCACCCGGTCCATGTCGTCGCGATCCATCGCCCGCGGCACCGGCCAGTCGGGGTGATAGGGCAGGGCCGACGGGGCGATGGTCGGCCACGCCCCCTCCTCCGGCGCCAGCGGAACGTCCTCCCCCTCCCACGGATGGCGGGTCGACCCCTTGCGCCCGGCGTGGGCGATCTGCAGGCCGATCCTGGCGTCGGATCGGGCGTGGACGAAGTCGACGATGCGGCGCCAGGCGTCGCGGTGCTCGGGGCGGTAGAGGCCGGCGCAGTGGGGGGTGATGCGGCCCTCCGCCAGCACGTCGGTCATCTCGGTCATCAGCAGGCCGGCGCCGCCGATGGCGCGGCTGCCGAGATGCACCAGATGCCAGTCGCCGACCAACCCGTCCGCCGCCGAGTACTGGCACATCGGGCTGACCACGATGCGGTTCTCGAGCCGCATGCCGCGCAGCTCGTAGGGCATGAAGATCGGCGGCGGCGGCCGGCGCAGGATGCGTCCCGGCCGCTCCAGATCCGGGGTTTCCTGATCGGGCCGCTCCTCCACCGCTCCCGCCTGCCGGCGGAACAAGGCGTCGACCCGCTCGACCAGGGCCGGGTCGCGCTGGCGCAGGTTGTCGTAGGTGATGCGCTTCGACCGGGTCATCAGGTTGAAGGTCAGCTGCAGCGGGTGCTGGCCCATGTAGCGGGCGGCATTCTCGAACCACTCGAGGCTGGTCTGAGCCGCCTTCTGCAGCTTGACGACGTCGACCCAGCGCGCGTCCTCGTAGGCCTGGAGCACCGCCGCCAGATCGCCGTCCCAGCCGTGCCGGCGGAAGGTCTCGACCAGCACGATGGCGTCCTCCATCGCCATCTTGGTGCCCGAGCCGATGGAGAAATGCGCCGTGTGGGCGGCATCCCCGAGGAGCACCACCGGCGGCTCGCCCGCGCCGCCGGCCCGGTACCAGCGGTCGCAGCGGACGGTGGGAAAGGTGCGCCACAGGGAGCGGTTGCTGAGCAGCGGATGGCCCCCGAGGTGCCCGGCGAAGAGCTGCTGGCAGAAGGCGACGGTATCGTCCTCCGACGCCGTCTCCAGGCCGGCCCGCCGCCAGGTCTCCTCGCGGCATTCGACGATCCAGGTCGACCGCTCGGCGGAAAAGGGGTAGGCGTGGACGACGAAAAGCCCGTGCGGGCTCTCCTCGAAGATGAAGGTGAAGGCGTCGAGGGGCTTGCTCGTCCCCAGCCAGCAGAATTTGCACTTGCGGTGGTCGAGGCGCGGCCCGAAGGACGACGCCAGGCGCCGCCGCACCATGCTGTTGACGCCGTCGGCGCCGACGATGAGGTCGGCGTCCGCGAGCTCCGGATGATCGAGGCCGGCGACCTCCTGCTCGAAGCGCAGGGTCACGCCGAGGGCCCGGCAGCGCCGCTGGAGGATGGCCAGCAGCCGGTGGCGCGACAGGGCGGCGAAGCCGTGGCCGGTGGAGGTGGTCTTGGTGCCGCGGTAGAAGGTTTGGATCTCCTGCCAGTGCTTGAAACGGGCGGTGATGGCGTCGTAGGTCTCGCCGTCCGCCGCCTCGAAGACCTCCAGGGTCTCGTCCGAGAAGACCACCCCCCAGCCGAAGGTGTCGTCCGCCCGGTTGCGCTCCACCACCGTGATCGCATGCTGCGGCCAGGCCTTCTTCGCCAGCAGGGCGAAATAGAGCCCCGCCGGCCCGCCGCCGATGACGCCGATCTTCATCCCAGGGCGGTCAGCCTTCGACATGACGCCGCACCTCTCTCAGTCCGACGGCCGCAGCAGCCGGCGGGCGATGACCAGCTGCTGGATTTCGCTCGTGCCCTCGTAGATGCGCAGGGCGCGCACCGAGCGGTAGAGCCGGTCGACCGGGTGGTCGGCGAGGACGCCGCGGCCGCCGAGGATCTGCACCGCGTCGTCGACCGCCCGCTGCGCCGCCTCGGTGGCGAAGAGCTTGGCCATCGCCGACTCGCAGCTGATCCGCTCGCGGCCGGCGTCGGCGGCGTGGGCGGCGCGGTAGGTCAGGAGACGCGAGGCCGCCAGCTCGGTGGCGCTGCGCGCCAGCTTCTGTTGCACCAGTTGAAAGTCGGCCAGCGGGCGGCCGAACTGGCGCCGCCGGCGGGCGTGGGCCAGGGCTTCGTCCAGGGCGCGCTGGGCCAGACCGCAGGCCGCCGCCGCGACGGTGGCGCGCAGCCGGTCGAGGGTGTGCATCCCGAGAGCGAAGCCCTCCCCCTCCTCGCCGACCAGCGCCTCCGCCCCCACCCGGCAGCCGTCGAGGACGATCTCCCCCAGAGGATGGGCCGCGGCCAGCACCTGGGCGCCGGCGAAACGCAGGCCGGGGTGGTCGGCGGCGACCAGGAAGAGGCTCAGGCCGCGGCGGCCGGCGCCGGGATCGGTGGCGGCGAAGATCAGGTAGACGTCGGCGATGCCGGCGTTCGAGATCAGGCTCTTCGCCCCCTCGAGACGCCAGCCCGCGCCGTCGCGCCGGGCGCGGCTGGCGATCGCCCCCACGTCGGAGCCGGCGTCGCGCTCGGTCATGGCGAAGGCCGCCATCGCCGCGCCGCGGACCAGCCGGGGGAGGAGGCGCCGCTTCTGCTCCTCGCTGCCGGCGACGGCGAGGGGCAGGGCGACCAGGCATTGGATGGCGAAGACGTCGTCGGCCAGGGGGGAGGCCGCGGCCAGGGTCTCGCGGATCAGGCACAGGGCGCGCAGGTCGGGGGCGTCGCCGGCGCCGCCGTAGGCCGCCGGCACGGCATGGCGCAACAGACCGGAGCGGCCGAGGCGCTCGAGGATGGCGCGCGCCTGACGCCGCCCGGCGTCGTCGTCCGCCGGCTCGGGCAGGGGCCGGATCTCGGCCTCGGCAAAGGCCAGGGCATCGTGCGCGATCGCCAGATGGCGCGGCTCGAGAAAGGGGCGGACGGCTTCCAGGTCGGGCATCCGTCCGCCTACCGGAAGACCGGCTTGCGCTTGGCCTTGAAGGCCTCGTAGGCCTCGCGGAAGTCCGGTTCGAGCATGCAGGCGGCCTGGATCTCCACCTCCGCCGCCAGGGCGCTCTCGAGATCCATGGCGGCCTCGCGCAGGACCATCTTCTTGGTCACCTCGAGGCCGAAGGACGGCCCCCGGGCCAGCTGCTCGGCGAAGGCGCGGGCGGCGGGCAGAAGCTCGGCCTGCGGCAGCACCCGGTTGTAGAGGCCGATGCGATGCGCCTCCCGTGCGTCGACGAAGTCGCCGCTCATCAAGAGCTCCATCGCCCGTCCCAGGCCGACGATGCGCGGCAGCAGCCACGACGCCCCCATGTCGGCGCCGGAGAGACCCACCTTGGTGAAGAGATAGGCGATCTTCGCCGACTCGGCGGCGAAGCGCACGTCGCAGGCGGCGGCGATCACCGCCCCGGCGCCGGCGACGGTGCCGTTCAGGGCGCCGACGATCGGCCGCCGGCAACGCAGCATGGCGAGGATCAGGTCGCCGGTGGCGCGGGTGAAGTCGAGCAGGCCGCGGTAGTCGCGGCCGAAGAGGGCGCCGATGATGTCCTCGACGTCGCCGCCGGAGCAGAATGCCCGGCCGGCGCCGGTGATCAGGATCGCCCGCACGCCGGGCTCGCGATCGAGGGCTTCGAAGACCTCCCGCAGCTCGCGGTAGACCTCGAAGGTCAGGGCGTTCAGACGCTGCGGGCGGTCGAGGGTGAGGGTGGCGACGGCGGTCGCCTTATCGAGCTCGCAGCGCAGGTGGTCGGCCGAGATCGCCATCGCTTCAGCCTCGCTGCGGCGGCAAGACGGCGATGGCCTGGATCTCGACCAGCGCCCGCGGCTCGAGCAGCGCCGCCACCTCGACCAGGGCGATCGCCGGGTAGTGGCGGCCGCAACGCTGCCGCCAGACGGCGCCGAGCTGGGGCGTGGCGGCGGCGTAGGCCTCCTTGTCGGCGACGAAGATGGTCATCTGCGCCAGGTCCTGCGGCGATCCGCCGGCGGCGGCGACCACCGCCAGGACGTTGTCGAGGGCTTGGGCGAATTGGGCCGCGAAGTCGTCGCTCCCTATACGCTGCTCGCCGTCCCAGGCGACCTGCCCGGCGACGTAGAGCGGCCGGCCGCCGGCCGGCGCCAGCATGCCGTGGCTGTACCCCCGCGGCGGAGCGAGGGACGCCGGGTTGATCGGCTCGAGGCTCACGACTGCACCGTTCCGCCGTCGATCACCAGGCTCTGACCGTTGACCCCACCGGCGCGCGGATCGCACAGGCAGAGCACCTGGTAGGCGACCTCCTCGGCGCTGTAGATCCGCCCCTGGGGGCTGAAGCCGGCGAGCCGCTTCCTCACCTCCTCCGGCGCCAGGCCGGTCTTGCCGGCGATGCGCGACACCGACTCGACGGTCATGTCGGTATCGACGTAGCCCGGACAGACGGCGTTGACGGTGACGCCGGCGGCGGCCACCTCGACCGCCAGCGCGCGGGTGAAGCCGACCACCGCGTGCTTGGAGGCGGCGTAGGCGCTGATGTAGGCCGCGCCCTGCTTGCCCGCCACCGAGGCGACGTTGACCACCCGCCCCCAGCGGCGCTTGCGCATGCCGGGAAGAAAGGCCCGGGTGCAGAGGAAGACGCCGGTGACGTTGACCGCGAAGACGTGATTCCAGGTCTCGAGGGAGAGGTCCTCGAGCTTGGCCGAGGTGGCGATGCCGGCGTTGTTGACCAGGACGTCGGCCCCGCCGAGATGCTCGATGGTCGCTTCCCGCAGGTGCTCGACCTGCTGCGGATCGGTGACGTCGCAGGGCACGGCGAAGGCTTCGTGACCGGCGGAGCGCAGCTCCTCGACCAGCTCCTCGAGCTGCCCGGCGGAGCGCGCCGCCACCACCACCGAGGCCCCCTCCGCCGCCAGCAGGCGCGCGGTCGCGGCGCCGATTCCCCGCCCGCCGCCGGTGATCACCGCCCGCTTGTCGCTCAGTCTCATGACCGGACCTTAGGCCCGCGGCCGGTGGCTGTCAAGCACCGCCTCGGCGAGGATGCGGCCGAGGACGTCGATGGTGGTGCGTCCCTCGGCGGCGCTGGCGGCCGCCGGGTCGCCGAAGTAGGCCCGCGGGCCGCCGGCCTGGTCGAAAGTCCGGGCTCCGCGCCGGATGGCGCGCGACAGGGAGGCCGGATTGGGAGGAAGGCGCTGGCGCACGGCGTCGCGCACCAGCTCCGGCCGGCGCGCCAGGACGATCGAGCCCTCGTAGCGCCCGGCGTGGCAGGCACCGCTCTTGAACTCCTCCGTCAGCCGCAGCGCCCAGGGCTTTTCGGTCAGGTCGGGAAAGACCAGCCGCGGCGCGCCCGCGGCGCCGATCTCGGCGGCGGCGGCGTGCAGCGCTCCGAGGTGCGCCGGGTCGAGGTGGGCGTTGGCGATCGCCAGCACCGGCACGCCGTGACGGGCGAGGGCGCGGGCGACGTCGGCGACGATCGCCGTCACCGTCTCGGGCCGCACCGAGAGGGTGCCGGGGAAGGCGGCGGCGAAGGGCGCGGCGGTGTAGTCGAGAGGCGGCAGCAGGAGCGGCCGGAGCCCCGCCAGCAGCAACCGTTCGGCCCCCGCCTCGGCCATCGCCCGGGCGATGATGCGGTCGGTGGCGAGGGGCAGGTGGGGCCCGTGGGCCTCGATGGCACCGGCCGGCAGGATCGCCACCAGGTCGTCCCCCGCCGCCGCCACCAGCTCGGCCACCTCGGCGTAGGTCAACTCGGCGAGGCGGTGGACGGTCATCGACTAGTCGCCCTGCTCGGCATCCGCTCCGGGCTCGCCGGTCGCCGCCGCAGGCTCGCCGGCCGCCGCCGCTTCGTCCTCGTCCCACTCGTCGTCGAGGCGGTGGCGGTACTTGTTGCGCGCCCGTTCTTCGTGCTCGTGCAGCCAGCGGCGCTTCAGGTGTTGCTCGCCGTCGCCGCGGGAACGCCGCAGGCGCTTGCGCCGCAGCTGCTCGCCGCGATCGTGACGGCGGTCTCCTCCGTGTCCTTCTCCGCCCTTGCTCACCGTGCAATCTCCTCGCTGGGGTGACCGGTCGACGTCAAAGGGCTCGATCAAGCTCTGCTGCGCCGACTATAGCCCGTCCGCCGGCCCGCGCGAAGGCCGTCGAAGGCTCCGCCGGCAGGATCCGCCGGCCCCTAGGAGGAGGTGAGGCGCGACTTCAGGCTGTGCAGCAGGTTCAAGGCGGCGAGGGGGGCGAGCTGGTCGAGGTCGGTTTCGCGCAGCACCCGGGCGACGACCTCCGCCGGCGGGGTGAAGAGGGACAGTTGGGGGTCTTCCCGGCGGGCTTCCGGCGGCGCCTTCTCGCCCCGCGCCAGACGCGGCTTGCCCGACGGATCGTACTCCTGGCTCTCCAGGTTGCGCAGCACCTCGGCGGCGCGCTCGACCACCGCCGGCGGCAGCCCGGCGAGACGGGCGACGTGGATGCCGTAGGACTTGTCGGCCGCCCCCGGCACCACCCGCCGCAGGAAGATGATCTGATCCTGCCATTCGCGCACCGCCAGGGTGCGGTTGACCACCCGCTCGAGCAGCGAGGCGAGCTCGGTGAGCTCGTGGTAGTGGGTGGCGAAGAGGGTCTTGGGCCGGCGCTCACGGTGCAGGTACTCGACGATCGCCCAGGCGATCGACAGGCCGTCGAAGGTGGCGGTGCCGCGGCCCACCTCGTCGAGGATCACCAGGCTGCAGCCGGTGGCGTGGTGCAGGATGTTGGCGGTCTCGATCATCTCGACCATGAAGGTCGACTCGCCCCGCGCCAGGTCGTCGGAAGCGCCGACGCGGGTGAAGATGCGGTCGACGCAGCCGATCTCCGCCTCCGCCGCCGGCACGAAGCTCCCCGCCTGGGCCATCAGCACGATCAACGCCACCTGCCGCAGGTAGGTCGACTTGCCCCCCATGTTGGGGCCGGTGAGGAGGACGATCTGCGCCTCCTCGCCGTCGAGGTCGGCGTCGTTGGGCACGAAGTCCTCGTCGGTGGTCGCCTCGACCACCGGATGGCGGCCGTCGCGGATGCGGATCGGCCCGCCGAGGGCGGTCATCCGCGGCCGCCGGTAGCGCCGCCGCGCCGCCACTTCGGCCAGGCCGGCGACGACGTCGAGGGTGGCGAGGGCGCGGGCGACGGCGCGCAGGCCGACGGCGCTTTCCGCCACCCGCCGGCGCAGGCGCTCGAAGTGCTCCGCTTCGAGGCTCAGCTGGCGCTCCTCGGCGGTGAGGATCTGCTCCTCCAGCTCCTTGATCTCGGGGGTGACGTAGCGCTCGGCGCCGACCAGGGTCTGCTTGCGGACGTAGTGCTCGGGGACCAGATGCTGGTTGGCCTTGGTGACCTCGAGGTAGTAGCCGAAGACCTTGTTGTAGCGCACCTTGAGCGAGGCGATGCCGGTGGCCTCGCGTTCCCGCGCTTCGAGGGCGAGGATGTGGCGCTTGGAGTCGTGGGCCAGCGAACGGCAGCGGTCGAGCTCCGCGTCGACGCCGGCGGCGATCACCCCGCCCTCGCGCAGGTTGGCCGGCGGCGCCTCGGCCAGTACCCGCGCCAGCTCGGCGGCCAGCTCGGCGCAGGGGTCGGTGGCCGCCAGCTCGGCGAGCAGCTCGCTGCGGCAGCCGCCCAAGGCCGCCAGCAGCTCCGGCGCCAGCGCCAGACCATCGCGCAGCGCCGCCGCCTCGCGCGGCGTCAGGGTGCCGAGGACGGCGCGCGACAGCAGCCGCTCCAGATCGCCGACCTGGGCCAGGAGCTCGCGCAGGCGCTCGCGCAGGGGCGCGTCGTCGTGGAGCTCCTCCACCGCGTCGTGACGGCGGCCGATCGCCGCCGGATCCTTGAGCGGCCGGCACAGCCAGTCGCGCAACGTCCGCCCGCCGGGGGCGGTGACGGTGCGGTCGAGGACGGCGAGCAGGGTGCCCTTCCTGCCCCCCTGGCGCTGGTTGCGCAGCACCTCGAGATTGCGCAGGGTGGTGGCGTCGAGCAGGGCGACGTCGGCGAGCTCGCGCAGGGCGAGGCTCTTGACGTGGTCGAGGGCCGAGCGCTGGGTGTCCTGGGCGTAGGCCAGGGCGGCGGCCGCCGCCAGGGTCGCCGGTTCGTCGTCCGTCAGACCGAAACCGCGCAGGGTGGCGACCTCGAGCTGGCGGCAGAGCAGATCCGCCGCCCGTCGCCGGTCGAGGAGCTGATCCTCCCGCCAGGCGGTGGCGCAGCTCACCTCCCGCGCCACCCAGTCGCGGAGCGCCGGCGGCAGGGCGTCGTCGTCGAAGATCACCTCCCGCGGGCGGGTCACCGCCAGGTCGTCCAACGCCTGCTCGACGCCGGCGAAGCGGCGGACGAAGAAGGCGCCGGTGGAGATCTCGAGGTAGGCCGCCGCGCCGCTGCCCTCCCCCTCCCCCGCCGGCCGCCACGCCAGGCTGGCGAGGAGGTTCTCCTCCTTGCCTTCGAGCAGCTCCGGCGTCGAGATCGTCCCCGGGGTGATCACCCGGGTGACCTCGCGCTTGACCAGCCCCTTGGCCTCCTTGGGATCCTCGACCTGGTCGCAGATCGCCACCTTGCGGCCGGCGCGCAGCAGCTTGCCGACGTAGGCGTCGACCGCATGATGGGGCACGCCGCACATCGGCGTCTCGTTGGGCGAGCCCTTGTGCCGGGCGGTGAGGGTGACCTCGAGGATCGGCGCCGCCGCCACCGCGTCGTCGAAAAAGAGCTCGTAGAAATCCCCCATGCGATAGAGCAGCACCGCGTCGGGATGCTGCGCCTTCACCTCCAGGTAGTGGCGCAGCATCGGCGTCAGCTTGGCCGGTTGGGCGCGGGCGGTGCGGGCGCGGGGCATCGGCAGGCAGTATACAAGCGGCGGATCGGGATTTCTCTGAGCGCCCCTCAGCCCGGCAAGCGCCTGACTTGGCAGGGCGGGACGTCGCACGAGAGTATAGCCGCGATGGCCGTCCACATCCTCCTCGCCCGCGGCGCCCGGCATGCCGAGGACCTCGTCCTCGAGCGGCTCGAGACGCTGCTGCCACGAACGCCCGAGCCGCGGCTGCTGGCGCGGCCGGTGCGCCTGGTGGTGCCGTCGAGCAGCCTGCGTCACCACCTGGCGGCCACCCTGCTGGCGCGGCGCGGACGGGCGGTGGCCGGGCTGGTGATCCAGACCCATCGCGGCCTGGCGCATGAGGCTCTCGCCCGGCTGGGGGAAGCGGTGCGGCCGGCCGACGCCTTGCTGCCCCTCCTCGGTCGCCGCCTGGCCCGGCGTCAACCTCCTCTCGAGCGGGTCCTCGGCGAGCTGGAAGACGGCTATCACGCCGCCGCAGCGAGCTTGCGCGACTTCCTCGACGCCGGTCTCGAGCCGCTCCACGCCGAAGCCCTCGACGAGCTCCTCGCCGCCGACGGCGGCGCCGCCGCCAGCCCCGCCGGCGTCCGCCGGGCGCGGGCCCTGGTCGCCACCGCCCGGCAGCTCTACGAGCTCACCGAGCACCAGGACCTCGACCACGCCGCCCGCCTGCTGCGCCGCGCCCGCGACGCCATCGCCGCCCGGCCGCAGGAGGCCCTGCCGACCCGCGCCCTGCTGATCCACGGCTACGCCGACGCCACCGCCGTCGCCGGCGATCTGCTGGAGACCCTGCTGCGGGCCTACGACGGCACGGCGGTGATCGACCAGCCGCCGGATCCACGCCGTCCCGGGCGCCGGGAACGCGCCTTCAGCACCCCCCTGGTGCTGCGCTTCGGCCAGCTCGCCGCCGCCGAAGAGGCCGCCGCCGCCGCCGACGAGCCCGCGATCGAGCTGCTGATCGCCGCCGACCCGCAGCGCGAGGCACGCGCCGTCGCCCGCCGCC
>RFGL01000245.1 GCA_003697015.1 Acidobacteriota bacterium
CGCCCCCCGCCACCACCCTGGTGGCACGGGACCTCGCCGGCGAGATCCAGGTCGAGGGCGCCGAACCCCCGTGGCCCGGCGGCAGCCGGCGGCAGTTGCGCGTGCGGCTCAAGAACGCCAGCCGCGCCGTCTGGCTGGCGGGGGAACGACCGGGGGGCGTCGCGCTCGAGGTGCGGCTCCACAACGCCGGGCACGCGGCCCGCGGCCCCCGCCCCTGGCTTCCCCTGCCGGTCGATTTGCCGCCGGGCGGCGAGCACGTCTTCACCCTCGACCTGCGCCGCCCGCCCGGCGCCGCCACCCTCCACCTCGAGCCCCACGTCCTCGGCCGCAGCGGCTTCGCCCGCCTCGGCGGTCCGGTCTGGCAAGGGGAGCTGAGGCCGTGAGATGACGCCGGCCGTGCCTGCCGCCCTGAAGACGGCGCAGCGCGTCGTGGCCGGCGGGCTGGGGCGGACGCGCGCGCTGCTGGCGACCCGCGCGGCGCCGGGGTGGGCGGTGCTGGGCACCCTGCTGGCGGCGACGTTGACGGTGGCGGCGATCCACCACCGCGCCGGCTGGCAGGCCCAGGTGCCGGGGGAGAGCACCGTGCTGATGCAGGCCGAGAGCCTGGCTTTCGACCTCGACCTGACCTACAGCCGCGCCGACTACGATCGCTACCTCAGCCGCTGGCGCGCCGGCCCGGGAGAGATCGCCCTGGTGTCGGGCGCCGACGGCCGCCGCATCGCCTACGACCACCCCTTCCCCTACGCCCTCTACCTGGCGCCGTTCCTGCGCCTCTCGCGTCACGGCTTCGCCGTCGCCAACGCACTGCTGCTGATCGCGGCGGCGCTGCTCGCGGTGCGCGTCGTGCGCCGGCTGCCGGGGGCGGCGGAGGGCGGCGACGACCCTGCCCCGGGCTCCTGGGCGCCGCTGCTGGTGGCGCTCCTGCTCTTCGGCTCGGTGAGCTTCGCCTACGTCTTCCGCGCCACCGGCGACCTCTTCCTGCTGCTTGTGGTCTTCGCCGCCGGCGCCGCGGTGCGGGGGCGATCGCCGGCCGCCTGGCGCTGGACGGCGGCGGGGGCGCTCCTCGCCGTCCCCCTGGCCACCACGGTGCTCTACGGCGTCGTCCCCCTGGCCCTGGTCGCCGCCGCCCCGCGCCGCGGCCGCGGCCGGCTGCTCGGCGGCCTGGCCCTGGGGCTTGTGGCGCTCACTCTGGTGCAGTGGTCGGCGGGAGGCGGCCTGGAGGTGGTCGCCACCAGCCGCGCCCTCTTCACCACCGCCAGCGGCTTTCCCCTGGTCGACTTTCCGGCCGGCGAGTGGCACGCCATGGTGCGCCAGCAGGCCGCCTTCGGCTTCAGCGGCGCGCCGCGCTTCGCCTGGGGCCTCGACCCCCTGCTCTGGGGGTGGAACCTGGTCTATCTGCTCGGCGGCCAGTCGATCGGCCTCTTGCCCTATTTCCTGCCGGCGGCGTTGCTCCTCGCCGGCGGCCCGCCGAGCGGCGGCCGGCGGGGACCGCTATTCGCCGCCGGCCTGTGGCTGCTGGCGATTCTCCTCTGGCATCCGTTCGACCTCGCCGGCGGCCCGGGGACGATCGCCAATCGGTTCTTCCTGCCGCTCTACGGCCTGTTGTGGCTGGCGGTGGCGCGGCCGGTACGCCTGCGCTGGCTGGCGGCGACGGCGCTGGTGGCGGCGCCCTTCCTCGCCCCCCTGGCACGCCAACCCGACGCCGAGCCGCAGGCGATCGACGGCCGGCCGTTTTACGTCTCCTCCCTGGCCGCCCGCTTCCTGCCCTACGAGACCAGCCAGCGCTGGCTGCCCGGCGGCCCCACCATCGAGCACCACGGTCTGTGGGTACGGCCGCTGGCGGAGAGCGTGTGGGGGGAGCCGCACACGGGCCGGCTGATGCTCGACGGCGACCGGCGGGCGGAGCTGCTGATCGCCAGCACCTTGGCCCTCGACGTCCTGCGTCTCGACTTCGGCGCCGAAGCGCCGGCGCGGATCGAGGTGCTGCGCGGCCAGCTGGTCGAGCGCTTGCTCGAAAGCGACGGCGGCATCGCCTTCCGCCTCGACCCCGGCCCCTGGATCGCCCGCCATCCCCTGTGGTGGACGCCGCGGCGCCTGCGGCTGTATCGTGTGGCGTTCCGACTGCCGTCCGCCGGCCGCACCGCCCTGCCCTTCGAGCTGGTGGGGGAACGGCTGGTCGACGGGGAGAAGTAGCATGACCGACGCCCCCCCGACCAGCTGGATCAGCGAGTTGCGCCAGCGCCTGCAGGCGCCGCCGCCGCGCCGTCTGCCGCCCGCCGACGACCGCCCGGCAGCGGTGCTGGTGCCGCTCTACGTCGACGCCGGCGAGCTGTGGACCCTGCTCACCCGCCGCTCCCACGACCTGCCCCATCACCAGGGGCAGATCGCCTTCCCCGGCGGCGGCCTGAAGGCCGGCGAGGAGGCCTGGGACGGCGCCCTGCGCGAGGCGCAGGAAGAGATCGGCCTCGACCCCAAGCGGGTGCTGCGCCTCGGCCGGCTCGACGAGGTGGCGACCGCCTCCAGCGGCTACCGCATCACCCCCTGCGTCGGCGCCGTGCCCTATCCCATCGACACCCGCCTCGACCCGGGGGAGATCGACGAGCTCTTCGCGGTGCCGGTCAACGCCCTGGCCAATCCGACGGTGATCGAGGAGCGGCCGGTGACGATCGACGGTCGCCGGCACCTGATGCGGGTCTACCACGTCGGCGGCCGCCAGGTCTGGGGGCTGACGGCACGCATCGTGCAGAATCTCCTCGCCCGCCTCGGCCTCGAGACCGCCCCGGAGATCAACTGAGCCCGGCCGCCGCTCAGCCGCGGGGAATGGGGTCGAGGAGCTCGCCGTCCGGGCCCAGACGGGGGTAGGAGACGCCCTTCCTGCGGCACAAGCTCGCCAGCCGCGGATAGGCCCACTCGAAGAGGATCTCGGCCCGCTCCTCGGGATCGAGGGCGGGGCGGGCGTAGAGCCCGGCGGCGGCGCGCTGGCGCTGGGCCTCGTAGAGGATCACCGCCGCCGCCACCGAGACGTTGAGCGACGCCACCGCACCGTGCATCGGGATGGCGACGAAGCCGTCGGCGTGGGCGGCGGCCGAGGACGACACGCCGTCGAGCTCGGAGCCGAGCAGGAGAGCGGTCGGCCGGGTGTAGTCGACGCGGCGGAAGTCGACCGCCGCCGGCACCGGATGAGCCGCCAGGATGCGCAGGCCGCGCCCCTTGAGTGCCGCCGCCGCGGCGTCGTGATCCGGATGGCTGGTGATCCTCACCCAGCGGCCGCTGCCGCCGGCGCTGTCGTGGCGCGCCGTTATCGGATGCGGCGACACGGCGTGCACTTCGAGCACCCCGACCGCGTCGCAGGTGCGGATCACCGCCGACAGGTTGTGCGGCTTGTGGACGTTGTCCATCAGCACCGTCAGATCCGGCTGGCGGCGGTCGAGGACGGCGGCGAGACGGCGGAAGCGACGCGGCGTCATGGCTCAGGCGAGCAGGTGAGCGAGGAGCGGCTCGAGCTGCGGCCAGCGGAAGGCGTAGCCCGAAGCGACCAGCCGCGAGGCGTCGACCCGGGTGCTGGCGAGGAGCAGCTCGTCGGCCATCTCGCCGAGGATCAAGCGGGCGGCGAAGGCCGGCAGGGGCAGGACCGCCGGCCGCTTCAGCGCCCGGCCCAGGGCGCGGGTCAGCTCGCGGTTGCGCACCGGCTGCGGCGCGACCGTATTGAGCGGCCCGGCGATCCCATCCTGCGCCAGCAGGTGGCGGACGACGCCGACGACGTCGTCGAGGGCGATCCAGCTCAACCATTGGCGGCCGGAGCCGACCTTGCCGCCGAGGCCGAGGCGGAAGGGGGTGAGCATCTGGGCCAGGGCCCCGCCCTCCTTCGCCAGCACCACCCCGAGGCGCAGCCAGACCAGCCGCGCCCCCGCCTGCCGGACGGGCTCGGCGGCCGCCTCCCAGCGCCGGCAGACGCCGGCGAGAAAGCCGGTCCCCGGCGGGCTGTCCTCGTCCACCAGCTGCTCGCCGCGATCGCCGTAGTAGCCGATCGCCGACGCGCTGACGAAGAGGCGGGGCGGCGTCTCGAGGGCGGCGCAGGCGCGGGCCAGGAGCTCGGTGCCGCGCACCCGGCTGTCGCGGATGCGGGCCTTCTTCGCCGCCGTCCAACGGCCGCCGGCGATGCTCTCCCCCGCCAGGTGGACCACCCCCTCGGGCGCGCAGGCGGCGAGGGCCGGACGGTCGATCTCCCCCGCCGCCGGATCCCAGCGCACCGCGTCCTCCGCCCCGGCCGCGCCGCGCACCAGGCGCCACAGCCGATGGCCGTCCTCGCGCAGGGCCGGCACCAGAGCCGAGCCGACCAGGCCGCTCGCACCGCTGACCAGGATTCTCATCGCCGCGCCAGCGTATCGCATCTCCCTTGACCAGCCATCCATCAACTACCTAGAATCGACGTGGCGAAACGTGTCCCGGAGCGCGAGATGGGGAATCGATCTTCCGGCCGGTAGAGGCCCTCCGAGCATGATCACGGGCTACAACACGGACGTCCGCTACGGCGACGTCGTCCTGCACGTCCAGACCGAGGACAAGGGCACCGCCAATCCGTACATCGAGAGCCTGATCTACCACCGCGGGCAAGTGGTGGTGGCCAAACGCGCCAGCTACGCCGACCTGCTGCAGAACGGCCAGGGCGACGAGGCGATCATGACGCTGATGGACCACCAGCACCGGATGATGATCAAGGCGATCCGCTCGGGCAAATTCGACGACAAGATCCGCGCCTTCGCCCCCGAGCCGCGCTCCTCGGATCCCGACACCTCCCAGCTCGACCTCAGCGACGAGGGCGGACGCACCCTCGACCAGGTGATCCTCGAGTACCTGACCAGCGAAGCGGAGCAGGAGCAGCTGGTGCTGATGCTCGACGACGCCAGCGAGCTGCGCCCGGGCCGCACCTCGACCCTGCGCCTGCGCGCCCGCTCGAGCAAGAGCGGCGAGGCCATCCCCGGCGCCACGGTCCACGCGCGGATGATCTCCACCGGCGCCGAGCCGCGGGTGCTGGCCAGCGGCGAGACCGACGCCGACGGCGTCTTCGTCCTGCGCATCGACATCCCGGAGGTGGCCCGCGGCACCGCCGCGCTGATCGTCACCGCGGTGAGCGGCATCGGCCAGGCCGAGCTCAAGCACCTCCTCTGAGCCGCCGGCGCCGCCGCGGAACCCACCGCCGCCCCCCGTCAGCCGCGGCCGGCGGCCCTTGACAAGGCCGTATCGTCATGGCAATATGGCGTTTGTACCTCCTACGCCTCCGTCGCCAGTCCGCGATGCGTCCATCCAGCGCGGCGGGCTGGCCCGGAGCGCTTTTTTTTTGCCCGCAGGATCTGTTGCAGGTCTCCCGCGGCGCGGATCCGCCGGCGGCGTTCCGGCCCTACTCCCGCCCTACCTCAGCCGGCCTGGCGGCGCGCTTCGGGGTTCGCTCGGGCGGGTTGAACGCCGGGATGCCGGTGATGTGCTCGCCGAGGATCAGGGTGTGGATGTCGTGGGTGCCCTCGTAAGTGTAGACCGACTCGACGTTGAGCATGTGGCGGATCACCGGGTAGTCGTCGACGATGCCGTTGGCGCCGAGGATCTCCCGCGCCAGCTTGGCGCTCTCCCGCGCCACCCAGACGTTGTTCCGCTTGGCCATCGAGATGTGGTAGTGGCGCGCCTTGCCCTGGTCCTTGAGCTGGCCGACGCGCAGGGCGAGGAGCTGGCCCTTGGTGATCTCGGACAGCATCCACACCAGCTTCTCCTGCACCAGCTGGTGGCAGGCGATCGGCTGGCCGCCGAACTGCACCCGCTCCATGGCGTAGTCGCGGGCGGCGACGTAGCACGCCATGGCGGCGCCGATGCCGCCCCAGGCGATGCCGTAGCGCGCCTGGTTGAGGCACATCAGGGCGTTTTTCAAACCGCTGGTCTCGGGCAGCAGATTGGCCGCCGGGATGCGGCAGTCCTGGAAGGCGAGCTCGGAGGTGGTGGAGGCGCGGAGGGAGAACTTGCCGTGCTGGTCGCGGGCGCTGAACCCCGGCGTGCCCTTTTCGACCAGGAAGCCGCGCACCCCGTCGTCGGTCTTGGCCCACACCACCGCCACGTCGGCCAGGGTGCCGTTGGTGATCCACTGCTTGGTGCCGTTCAGGATCCAGCCGTCGCCGTCGCGGCGGGCGGTGGTGCGCATGCCGCCGGGATTGGAGCCGAAATCGGGCTCGGTCAGCCCGAAGCAACCGATCGCCTCGCCGCGGCCGAGGGCGGGGATCCAGCGATCCTTCTGCTGCTGCGAACCGAAGGCGTAGATCGGGTACATCACCAGCGAGCTCTGCACCGAGACGAAACTGCGCAGGCCGGAGTCGCCGCGCTCGAGCTCCTGCATGATCAGGCCGTAGGCGACGTTGTCGAGGCCGGGCAGGTCGTATTCGGCGATGGTGGCGCCGAAGAGGCCCAGGCGGGCCATCTCCGGCACCAGCTCGACGGGCGTCCGCCCTTCGCGATGGCACTCCTCGATGATCGGCATGACCATCTCGTCGACGAAGGCGCGCACCGCATCGCGGGCCAGGCGAGCCTCGTCGGAGAGCAGGGGATCGAGATCGAGAAAATCGACGCCAGGGAAACGGCTCAAGGCCTTCCTCCTTCCAAGTCTGCAGGTCGTGCTCGCACCGCTCTCGGCGCGGCGGCGAGAACCGCCTCCGCGCAGCCTCGCGAGCGCGCGCCAACCCGACGATCCTAGCACGGGGCGAGGGCGCCGCCGCGACCCCCGCAGCCTTGCGTTCCGGCATACAATGGCGCCCCATGTGGCGGATAGGCGACCGGTTGCGGCATCGTTTCAATCCGGATCTCGGCCCCGGCCGGGTGCTGGCGGTCGAGGGCCGGCGGGTGGTGGTCGAGTTCCCCGAGCGCGGCGAGACCCTGCACCTGGCGGCCAACTCCGACGCCCTCGAACGGCTGGTGCTGGCGCCGGGGAGCCGGGCGCGGCTGGAGTCGAGCGGCGAGCTGGTGACGATCGCCGGCAGCGACGACGACGGGCGGTACCGGCTGGAGGACGGGCGCCGGGTCAGTCTCGACGAGCTGTGGCCGGTGCCGGAGCCGACGTCGCCGATCGACCGCCTGGCGCGCGGCACCATCGACCATCCGGAGGACGTCGCCAACCGCCTCGACGCCCTGCGCCTCAAGAGCCTGCGCCAGGCCGACGGCCTGGGCTCCTTTCTCGGCGGCCGCATCGAGCTCTTCCCCCATCAGCTCTACGCCGCCGAGCAGGCCTGCCGCACGGATCCGGTGCGCTGGCTGCTGGCGGACGAGGTCGGCCTCGGCAAGACGGTCGAGGCCTGCCTGATCATGAACCGGCTGATCCATACCGGCCGCGCCGAGCGCGTGCTGGTGGTGGCGCCGGAGACCCTGGTGGTGCAGTGGCTGGGGGAGCTGTGGCGCAAGTACCACCAGGTCTTCGTCCTGCTCGACGATCAGCGCCTGAAGGACGTGGCGCGGGACTACGGCAGCGAGATGAGCCCCTTCGACGTCCACCGGCGGGTGATCGTCGCCCTCGAGCTGCTGGTCGAGCGGCCGCGGCTGGCCGAACAGGCGGTGGCGGCGGGCATCGACCTCCTGGTGGTCGACGAGGCGCACCACCTGCGCCGTCCTCCCGGCCATCCCGGCGAGCCGGCCTACCGGGCGGTGGCGCCGATCGCCGCTCTCGGCCGGCACGTGCTGCTGCTCACCGCCACCCCCCTGGAGGACGACGCCCACGGCTTCTTCCGCCTGCTGCAGCTGTTGCGTCCGGACGCTCTGCCGGAGGACGTCTCCTTCGACCAGCGGCTGGCGTCGCGCGAGCCCCTGCCGCCCTGCGTCAGCGCCACCCGCCGGGCCGACGTCGGCGGGCTGCCGCCGCGCCGCGGGCGGGCGGTGGAGATCGACGATGCGGCGGGCTGGGGGGCGCTGGCGGAGCTGGTCGAGCACCTGCGCCGCCAGCCGGCCAGAAACGCCGCCCAGCGGCGGCGCAAGGCGCAGCGGGTGGCCCGTGCCCTGGCCTCGCCGGCGGCGGTCTTGCCCCTCTTGACCGCCAGGGAGAAGGAGGCTCGAAGGCTCGCCGCGGCGGCGGACGAAGCCGACCCGCGTCCGCGGTGGCTCGCCGAGCAGGCCGCGGGATGGATGGCGGCGGGGGAGAAGGCGCTGGTCTTCGTCGCCTGGCGCGAGACCCTCGACCGGCTGAAGAGCCATCTGGAACGAGCCGGCCGCACCCGCGTCGGCATCTTCCACGAGGACCTCTCCCCCGAGCGCCGGGACCTGGAGGTGGCCCAGTTCCGCCTGGCGGACGGACCGGCGGTACTGATCTCGACCGAGTGCGGCGGCGAGGGACGCAACTTCACCTTCTGCGATCGGCTGGTGCTCTACGATCTGCCGTGGCATCCGGCGGTGGTCGAGCAGCGCATCGGTCGCCTCGACCGCATCGGCCGCAGCAAGCCGACGGAGATCCTCTACTTCCGTCCGCCGGCCGGCCTCGGGCGTACCGTCGCCCTGCTCTACGAGCGCATCGGACTCTTCGAGCAGCCCTTGGGCGGCCTCGAGCGCGAGCTGCGGCGGGTGGCGCGGGCGGTCGAGGAGCAGGCGGTGGCAGGGGGCGGGGAGGTGCCGATCTCGGCCTTCGACGGCGTCCTCGAGGCGGCGCGGGAGGCTCACGATCGGGTACGGCAGGCGGCCTATCACGAGCTCTACCGCGAGCCCTACCGGCCGCAGATGGCATCGCGGATCCTGGCGCGGGTGCCGGCCGAGCTGGAGCAGCTCACCCAGCGGGTGGTGACGCGGGCGGCGGCGCGCCTCGGCCTCGGCATCGAGCCCCTGCGCGGCATCGCGACCTATCTCACCGAGCTGGGCAGCAACGCCCTGGTCGACCATCTCCCCGGCGTCGCTTCCGGGGCCCGTTTTCTCGGCACCTTCGACCGCGCCGAGGCGGTGGCGGACGAGACCCTCGATTTCTTCGCCACCGGCCATCCCCTGGTCGAGGGATTGCTGGCCGAGCTCGAGGACGGCGACCGCGGGCGGGTGGGCCTGTGGCAGATCGCCGCCGACGAGGAGACCTTCGGCCTGCTGGCCCTCTACCTCGAGGGCGAGCGGCTGGAGGCGGTGGCGGTCGACCGCAGCGGCCCGCGCCCCGATCTCGCCGAGCGCCTGCTCCAGCCCGGCTGCCGGCATGAGCGGGTCGACGCCCGCCGTTGGACCGAGCAGCGCGGCTGGGCCAAGGCCATCCGCCGGCTGGCGGAGGCCCTGCCCGAGGAGCGCCGGCCGCAGCTCGTGGTCGCCTTCCGCCTCCGCCGGGCGTGATACCATCGCGCCACATGCCGCGTACGCCCTTCGCCGATCACGCCGTCGTCCTCACCGGTGCCTCGAGCGGCATCGGCCGCCACCTCGCCCTGCAGCTCGCCGAGCAGGGAGCGAAGCTGGTGCTGGCGTCACGCGGCCAGGAGCGGCTGGGGGCGGTGGCCCTGGCCTGCCGCGAGCGCGGTGCCGAGGCCGAGGCGGTGGCCACCGACGTCGCCGACGAGGCGGCCTGCAAGGCGCTGGTGGAACGGGCGGTTGCGCGCTTCGGCCGCATCGACGTGCTGATCAACAACGCCGGGCGGACCATGTGGAGCCTGTTCGAGGAGATGAAGACCCTCGACCCCTTCCGCCGGCTGATGGAGATCAACTACCTCGGCAGCGTCTACTGCACCTACTACGCCCTGCCTCACCTCAAGCGCAGCCGCGGCCGCATCGTCGCCGTCTCCAGCCTGACCGGCAAGACCGGGGTGCCGACCCGCAGCGGCTACGCCGCCAGCAAACACGCCATGGTCGGCTTCTTCGACACCCTGCGCATCGAGCTCCTCGGCAGCGGGATCAGCGTCACCGTCGCCTGCCCCGACTTCGTCGCCACCGAGACCCGCGCCCGCGCCTTCGGCGCCGACGGCCGGCCGATCGGCACCAGCCCGGTGCAGGAGGGGCGGATCATGAGCGCCGAGGTCTGCGCCCGCCGGATCCTGCGCGGTGCCGCCCGCCGCCGCCGCGAACTGGTGATGTCGCGGCGCGGCAAGCTCGGCCTGTGGCTGAAACTGATCGCCCCGGGGCTCGTCGACCGCATCGCCCTCGCCGCCATCCGGCGCGGCCGCTGAGCGCCGCCGCCCGCGACCCTGCGGCCGTCAAGGGAAGCGGTTGAATTTGTGGAACTCCGGCGGCCGCTTCTCGAGGAAGGCGTTCTTGCCCTCCTGCCCCTCCTCGGTGAGGTAGAAGAGGAGGGTGGCGCTGCCGGCGAGCTCCTGCAGACCGGCTTGTCCGTCACAGTCGGCGTTGAGCGCCGCTTTCAGGAAGCGGATCGCGGTCGGGCTGTGTTGGAGGATCTCGCGGCACCAGCGGACGGTCTCCGCCTGCAGGCGCTCCAGCGGCACCACGGCGTTGACCAGCCCCCACTGGAGAGCGGTCTCGGCGTCGTACTGGCGGCAGAGAAACCACATCTCCCGGGCGCGTTTCTGACCGATGATGCGCGCCATGTAGGCGGCGCCGTAGCCGCCGTCGAAACTGCCGACCTTGGGACCGGTCTGGCCGAAGCGGGCGTTGTCGGCGGCGATCGTCAGATCGCACATCATGTGCAGCACGTGGCCGCCGCCGATGGCGTAGCCCGCCACCATCGCGATCACCGGCTTGGGCAGGGTGCGGATCTGGCGCTGGACGTCCAGGATGTTGAGCCGCGGGATGCCGTCGTCGCCGACGTAGCCACCGGCGCCGCGCACCCGCTGGTCGCCGCCGGAGCAGAAGGCCAGGGGGCCCTCGCCGGTGAGGATCACGACGCCGATCTCACGGTCGTCCCGCGCCCGGTCGAAGGCGTCCTTGAGCTCGTGCACGGTCTGCGGCCGGAAGGCGTTGCGCACCTCCGGCCGGGCGATGGTGATCTTGGCGATGGCCTCCGGCCCGTGCGGGCCGTGGGCGTGCTCGTAGCGGATGTCGCGGTACTCGGCCAGCGGCTTCCAGGTCACGTCGCAGCCGACGTCGGTACGGGCGTCTCGGTCGATGGTCTTGGCTGGCATGGTCTCCATTCCTCGTCGATGATCGCCGCCACCACGCGCGGCGCTTCCAGGATCAGATTGTGTCCCGCCCCGGGCACCACGTCGAGCCGCGCCCGCGGCAGGAGCGCCGCCATCTCCTCGGCGGCGCTCCTGCCG
>RFGL01000246.1 GCA_003697015.1 Acidobacteriota bacterium
CGGCGGCGTAGAGCTCGCCGGCGGTGGCGAAGCGGCGTTCCGGCTGGCGTTCGAGGCAGCGCAGGATGGCGCGCTCCCAGCGCGGGTCGAGATCCGGTACGTGGACGTGGGGGGGCACCGGCGGCGCCTTGAGCCGCTTGATCGCCACCGACATCGGCGTCGGCCCGGTGAACGGCCGCTCGCCGGTCAAGGTCTCGTACAGCACCACCCCCATGGCGTAGATGTCGGCGGCGGCGGTGACCACCCCGCCTTCGACCTGCTCCGGCGCCATGTAGGCCGGGGTGCCGACGATGCCGGCGCCGGTCACCAGGGCGGCGAAGCGGTCCTCGGCGCCGCCGCGGGCGACGCCGAAGTCGGTGATCACCACCCGCGTGCGGCCGTGCTCGTCGACCAGGAAGAGGTTCTCGGTCTTGAGGTCGCGGTGCACCACCTGGGCGGCGTGGGCGGCGTCGAGGGCGGCGCAGGCCTGCTGGAGGAGCGGCAGGGTCTCGTCGGTGGTCAGCCGGCCGAGGCGTTCCAGGCGCTGGCGCAGGGTCTCGCCGGCGAGCAGCTCCATGGTCAGGAAGGTGACCGGCGGCCGGCCGTCGGCCTGCTGGTGCTGGCCGAGGTCGAAGATGCGGCAGACGTTCGGGTGGGTGACCTGGCGGGCGAGGTGGATCTCGCGTTTGAAGCGCTCGACCGCCTTGGGGTCGTCCGCCGCCGCGCCGCTGATGGTCTTGAGCGCCAGGGTGGTGCGCAGCTCGAGGTCTTCCGCCTCGTAGACCTCGCCCATGCCCCCCTGGGCGATGAAGCGCCGGACGCGGTACCGCCCGGCCACCACCTGGCCGTCGGCGAAGACCGTGCCGGGGGTGGGGGAGACGGTGCCGCCGCCGCTGTCGAGGGTCGGCTGTTCGGTGAAGCTGGGGCTGACCGGCATCGCCGCCGGTGGCGGCGATGCGGCCGCCGGGGCAGCGCTCGGCGCCGGCGGCGACGCCGGCGGCCGGCTGGGGGTCGCCGACTGGAGCGTCGGATCGCCGGTCGCAGGGCGGCCCTGGCGCGCCCGCAGGCGGTAGCGCGTGCCGCAACCGGGGCACACCACCCGCGGGTTGGGGGTGTCGGCGATCTGCGGCGCGAACGGGATGGCCGCGCCGCACTTGCGGCAGGAGAGCTTCACGGCGTCCTATCTCGTGGCGCGCCGCGTTGCCGGCGGCGCGCTCCGGGTCCCGGGGCTCGACCTGTCGATTGTAGCGGAGACCGGCCGCCGCCTTCAGCCTCGTTCAATCCGGTTTACGGTCCGCGTCGCTGCGGCGGCGAGCGGGGCTGCCGGGATAGGATGGTCCGCCGGCCCGGATCCTTCGCCGGCCGTTGCGAGGAGGCGCCGTCATCGAACGTCCGCAAGCCGTCGAGCTGGAGCTTTTCACCCACCGTTTCGCCGCCCTGGCGGGGGAGATGGGAGCGATGCTCGAAGCCACCGCCCTGTCGACCAACGTGCGCGATCGCCTCGATTTCTCCTGCGCGCTGCTCGACGATCGCGGCCGGCTGGTGGCCAACGCCCCCCACATCCCGGTCCATCTCGGCGCTCTCGGCCTGTGCGTGCGGCGGGTGGTGGAGGCGCTGCCCCTCGGCCCGGGCGACGTGGCGCTCACCAACCATCCGGCCTACGGCGGCTCCCACCTGCCCGACGTCACCGTCGTCACCCCGGTCTACGAGGCGGCGGAGGGCGGCGTGCTCCTCGGCTACGTCGCCAGCCGCGCTCACCACGCGGAGATCGGCGGCGTCCGCCCCGGCTCGATGCCCCCCGCCGGGCGTTGTCTGGCGGAGGAGGGGGTGGTGATCCCCCCCACCTACCTGCTGCGGGCGGGGGAGGCGCGATGGCCGGCGATCGAGGAGCTGCTCGCCGGCCCGCCGTACCCGTCGCGGGCGGTGGCCGAGAACCTCGCCGACCTGCGCGCCGCGGTGGCCGCCAACCACCGCGGCGCCGCCACCCTGCAGGCCCTGGCACGGCAGCACGGCGCGGCGACGGTGGGGCGCTACATGGAGCTCCTGCGGCAGCAGGCCGCGGAGCGCATGCGCGCGGCTCTCGCCGAGCTCGGCGAGAGGCGGCTGGCGGCGCGCGAGGAGCTCGACGACGGCACGCCGATCGCGGTCGAGATCGACGTCGGCGGGGGGCGGGCGCGGATCGATTTCACCGGCTCGGGCGGCGTCCACCCGGGGAATCTGAACGCGCCGCCGGCGGTGACGCGGAGCGCCGTGCTCTACGTCCTGCGGCTGTTGATCGACCGTCCGCTGCCGCTCAACGAGGGGCTGCTCGAGCCGATCGACCTGGTGCTGCCGCCGGGGCTCCTCAACCCCCCCTTCGACGTCGATCCGGCGCGGGCGCCGGCGGTGGTCGGGGGCAACGTCGAGACCAGCCAGCGGCTGGTCGACGCCCTGATCAAGGCCCTCGGGCTCATGGCCTGCGGCCAGGGGACGATGAACAACCTGCTCTTCGGCGACCGCCGGTCGGGCTACTACGAGACGGTCGGCGGCGGCGCCGGCGCCGGCCCCGGCTTCGACGGCGCCGACGCCGTCCACAGCCACATGACCAACACCCGCATCACCGATCCCGAGGTGCTCGAGGTGCGCTACCCGGTGCGCCTCGAGCGCTTCGCCATCCGCCGCGGATCCGGCGGCCGCGGCCGCTTCCGCGGCGGCGACGGCGCGGTGCGGGAGCTGCTCTTCCTCGCCCCCCTCTCCCTCTCCCTCCTCGCCCAGCACCGCGTCGTGCGGCCGTTCGGCATGCGCGGCGGCGAGCCCGGCGCCGTCGGCCGCCAGCGCCTGCTGCGCGCCGCGGGTGGGGAGGAGGTGCTGGCGGGCTCGGACCAGGCGGAGGTCGAGGCCGGGGATCGCCTGCTGCTCGAGACCCCCGGCGGCGGCGGTTGGGGCCGGCCGCCGGCGGCGTGAGGCCATGGGACGACTCTTCGCCATCCTGCTGAGCGCGGTGATCGCCGCCGCCTTCCTCGGCCCGGGCACCATCACCACCGCCGCCCGCGCCGGTGCCGCCTACGGCCCGGCGCTGCTCTGGACGCTGGCCTTCTCCACCGTCGCCTGCCTGGCGTTGCAGGAGGCGAGCGCCCGTCTGACCATCGTCTCCGGCCTCACTCTCGGTCAGGCCTTGCGCCAGCGATTCGCCGGCGGCTTGGGGGCGCTGCTGGTGACGTTGCTGGTGCTGGGGGCGGTCGTCCTCGGCTGCGCCGCCTACCAGGCGGGCAACATCCTCGGCGGCGTGGCGGGGGCCGAGCTCGCCCTCGGCTGGCCGCGCTCCGCCCTCACCGTGCTCACCGCCACCGCCGCCGGGGCCCTCCTGTGGCGCGGCAGCACCCGGTTGGTGGTGACGACCTTGAGCGCCCTGGTGGCGGTGATGGGGATCGCCTTCTTGCTCACCGCCCTGCCCCTCCTGCCGCCGCCGGCCGAGCTCCTCGCCGGCCTGCTGGTGCCGCGGGTGCCGCCGGGCTCCCTGCTCCTGGTGCTCGGTCTCGTCGGCACCACGGTGGTGCCTTACAACCTCTTCCTCGGCTCGGGTCTGGCCCGCGGCCAGGACCTCGGGGAGACGCGCCTCGGCCTGCTGGTGGCGATCGGTCTCGGCGGCCTGATCTCGATGGCGGTGGTGATCGCCGGCAGCGCCGTCGGCGGCACCTTCGACTATCCGTCGCTGGCGGCGGTGCTGGCGGCGCGTCTCGGCGACTGGGCGAGGCTGTTCTTCGCCGCCGGCCTCTTCGCCGCCGGCTTCTCCTCCGCCGTCACCGCCCCCCTCGCCGCCGCCGTCACCGTCCGCAGCCTCTTCGCCGGCGACGATCGAGCGCAGCGCTGGCACGAGCGCTCCTGGCGCTACCGTGCCGTCTGGCTGGGGGTGCTCGCCACCGGCACCGCCTTCGGCCTGAGCGGCGTCAAGCCGATCCCGGCGATCATCGCCGCGCAGGCCACGAACGGCCTGTTGCTGCCGGTGGTGGCCTTCTTCCTGCTGCTGATGGCCAACGACCGCCGGCTCCTCGGCCGCCGCGTCAACGGCCCCCTGGCCAACGCCCTGATGGCCCTGGTGGTGGCGGTCACCGTCCTCCTCGGCCTCCTCGCCCTCGCCCGCGCCGCCGCCGCCGTCCTCGGCACCCCCCTCGATGCCGGCCGCGTCCTCCTCGTCGCCCTCCTGCTGATCGCCGCCACCGCCTTCCCCGTCACCGCCGCCCTCCGCCGCGCCCGGCGGGGGTAGGCGGCTCCGCGCCGGCGCC
>RFGL01000247.1 GCA_003697015.1 Acidobacteriota bacterium
GCGCCGGCGGTGCGTCCCGGGGCGCAGCGCGCGGCACCGCGCCGCGACGCCGGTGGATCCGCCCAGCTCAGTCTGCTCCCCGGCGACGGCGAGCCGGCGGAAGGTGGCGGGCGGCGCCGCCGCAGCGCCGTCGCCGAGGCCTCGAGGCGGCGCTCGCCCACCCCTCCCGAGCGCCTCGGCGAGCTGCTGCGCGAGGCCTTCGGCTTCCCCGCCTTCCGCCCCTACCAGGAGGCGGTGTGCCGCGCGGTAACCGCCGGCGAGGATGCCCTGGTGGTGATGCCGACCGGCGCCGGCAAATCCCTCTGCTACCAGCTCCCCGGCCTGGCCCGGGCCGGCACCACCCTGGTGATCTCGCCCTTGATCGCCCTGATGGAGGATCAGGTCGAGAAGCTCCAGACCCTCGGGCTGGCGGCGGAGCGCATCCACTCCGGACGCCAGCGCGCCGATTCGCGGGAGGTCTGCCGCGCCTACCTGGCGGGCCGTCTCGACTATCTCTTCATCGCCCCGGAGCGGCTGGCGGTGCCGGGATTCACCGAGTTCCTGGCGCGCCGCAAGCCGGTGCTGATCGCGGTCGACGAGGCGCACTGCATCTCCCACTGGGGGCACGACTTCCGCCCCGACTACCGACTCCTCGGCGAGCGCCTGCCGCAGCTCAGGCCGGCACCGATCATCGCCCTGACCGCAACCGCCACGCCGCTGGTGCAGGACGACGTCGCCGGCCAGCTCGGCATCCCCGGAGCGCGTCGCTTCATCCACGGCTTCCGCCGCACCAACATCGCCGTCGAGGTGGTCGAGATGCGCCCCGCCCTGCGCCACGAGGCGGTGGCCCGCATCCTGGAGCCGGCGGCCCGGCGGCCGGCGATCGTCTACGCGCCGACGCGGCGCAAGGCGGAGGAGCTGGGCGATGAGCTGGCGGCGACCCTGCCCGCCGCCACCTACCATGCCGGCATGGCGCCGGCGGCGCGCGACCGGGTACAGGCCGCCTTCCTCGCCGGCGAGCTGCAGGTGATCGTCGCCACCATCGCCTTCGGCATGGGGGTCGACAAGCCCGACGTGCGCACCGTCGTCCACACCGGGCTGCCCGGCACCCTCGAGGGGTACTACCAGGAGATCGGTCGCGCCGGCCGCGACGGCGAGCCGTCGCGTGCCATCCTGCTCTACTCCTTCGCCGATCGCCGCACCCACGAGTACTTCCACCGCAAGAGCTACCCCGATTCCCTGGTGCTCGAGCGCCTCTTCCGCAAGCTCGGCCCCACCCCCCGGCCCAAGGCGCAGCTGCTGCGCGCTCTGGCGATCGATGCCGAGACCTTCGACGCCGCCCTGGAGAAGCTGTGGATCCACGGCGGCGCGCAGGTCGACCCGGCGGAGAACGTCAGCCGCGGGGCGGACGGCTGGCAGGAGCCCTACCGCGCCCAGAGCGAGCACCGCCTGGCCCAGCTGGCGCAGATCACCCGCTTCGCCGAGACCCCGGAATGCCGCATGCTCCACCTGGTGAGCCACTTCGGCGACCGCGAGGACTCGGGGCAGCCGTGCGGCATCTGCGACGTCTGCGACCCGGCCGGCTGCGTCGCCCAGGAGAGGCGCCCGCCGACCGCCGACGAGACGGCGGTGCTGGAGCGCGCCGTCGACCGCCTGCGCCAGCGCCCCGACCTCACCACCGGCCAGCTCTACCAGCAGTGCTGCCCGTCCGGCGCCCCCGATCGCCGCACCTTCGAGCGCCTGCTCGGCGGCCTGGTACGCGCCGGCCTGGCCGAGGTGCGGGAAGACTCGTTCCACAAGGGGGGGCGGGAGATCCACTTCCGCCGCGCCTCCCTCTCCGCCGCCGGCTACCGCAGCGGCCCGGAGGAGCTGGCGGCGGTGCGCCTGGAGGTCCCGCCGGCGGCGGCGGCGAAGCGCAAGACGCGCCGGCGGCGGACGAAGCGGCGGCCGGCGGACGAGCCCGCCCTCGAGGCCGCCGACCCGCAGCTGGTCGACGCGCTCAAGGCGTGGCGGCTGAAGGAAGCGCACCGGCGCCGCATCCCCGCCTTCCGCATCATGCCCGATCGCACCCTCCTCGGCATCGCCGCCGCCCGCCCGCGCAGCGAGGCGCAGCTGCTGGCGGTCAAGGGCATGGGGCCGACCCTGGTCAAGAAATACGGCCGGCCGCTGATCGACATCGTCGGCCGGGCGGACTGAACGCCCGTCGGATCGGAGCTCGATCTAGATCTCTTCTTTGGGCTCGCTGCCCGGCGGCGGGCGGTGGCGGTCGAGAATGCCCTTCTCCAGGGCGTAGCGCACCAGCTCGGCGCGACTGCGCAGGCCGAGCTTCTCGCTCAAGCGGGCGCGGTAGCCGTCGACGGTCTTGACCGACAGGCCGAGGCGGTCGGCGATCTGCTGGCTGGTATAGCCGTAGGCCACGTACTCCAGCGCCTCGGCCTCGCGCGGACTGAGCTCCGGCACCAGGTGGCGTTCGCCGCCCTGCACCGGGGTCGACGCGGCCTCGACCTCGGAGTCGTGATCGAGGGAGACGCTGATGAAGGTGCGCCCCTGGTGGAGACGGCGGATCGCCTCGATCAGCTCCTCGTCGGCCGCCGACTTGACCACGTAGCCCGAGGTCCCCGCCGCCATCGCCGCCCGCAGATAGGCGTAGTCGTCGTGCATGGTCAGCACCAGCACGCGGCAACCGGGGGCGGCGTCGATCAGCTTGCCGATCGCTTCCAGCCCGCTCTCCCCCGGCATCGAGATGTCGAGCACCACGATGTCGGGCTTGAGATCGCCGGCCAGACGCACGGCGGTGGCCGCGTCCTCGGCCTCGCCGACCACCTCCATGCCCGGCTGGGAACGGATCAACAGACTGAGGCCGGCGCGCAGTATGGCGTGATCGTCGACCAGCAGAACCCGAATCGTATCGCTCATCATCGCGTCCCGGATCTTGATGGTATGCCATGGTTCGCTCCGATGGGAGGGGTCCGGCCATCGGAGCTTCCTACGCCCGCTTCAGCCCCTCCTCGCCGGCGACCGCTTCGCCGGCGGCCCCGGGCAACGGTCGCGTCGGATCGAGCCAACCGTGGGTCGAGGCCCAGCGCACCACGTCCGCCCGGCTGCGCGCGCCGATCTTGTCCATGCCGCGGCTGCGGTAGCCCTCGATCGTCTTGATGCTCAGGTTGATGCGGTCGGCGATCTGCCGGCTGGTGTAGCCCCAGGCGACCAGCACCAGCACCTGCAGCTCGCGCTCGCTGATGCCGTCGACCGCCTGCGGGTCGGCCTCCGGCACCGGCAACGGCACCGGCGGCTGCTCGAAGGGGGCTTTGTAGTAGGTGTCGCCGTTGTGGATCGTGTGGATCGCCGAGATCAGCTCCTCGAAGGCGTATTCCTTGACCACGTAGCCGCGAGCGCCGCGCTCGATGGCCTCGCGCAGGTAGGCCGGGCCGGCGTACATGGTCAGCATCAGGATGCGACAACCGCTGCAGGCCCGCTGGATCTTGGGGATGGCCTGCAGGCCGCTCTCCCCCGGCAGGCCGATGTCGAGCACCACGATGTCGGGCTGCAAGCGCTCGGCGAGGTCGACGGCGGCGGCGGCGTCCTTGGCCTCCCCCACCACCTCGATGTCGGGCTGATCGCGGATCAGCCGGCTCAACCCCGAACGAACGACCCCATGATCGTCGACCAACAGAACGCGAATCGACATGCCCCCCACCTCAACTTCCTCGTGCGTATCTCCGATCGAATCCCCGCAATGAACGTCAACATGGCACCCGGCCCGAGCCGGCGACGGCGGCGCCCGCCGTCCGGCCGGCGCCGAGCAGCCGGCACAGCACCCGCTCGTAGCGGTCGACGATCGGACCGATGGCGAACTCCTCCGCCCGCCGCCTCGCCGCCAGGCGCATCGCCTGGTAGCGCGGCCGGTCGCTCAGCAGGTCCGCCGCCAGGGTGCCGAGGCAGAGGTCCTCGCCCACCGGACAGAGCAGACCGCTCTCGCCGTCGCGCACCACTTCGGGCAGGCCCCCCGCATGATAGCCGATCACCGGACAACCGCAAGCCTGGGCCTCGAGGGCGGCGAGGCCGAAGCTCTCGGCGACGCTGGGCAGCAGGAAGACGTCGCTCGCCATCAAGACCCGCTCCAGGCGCTCGAGACGGCCGAGTGCGCGCACGTCGTCGCGCACCCCGAGGGTCTGGGCCAGGCGCAGGGCCTGGGGCAGGTCCGGCCCGTCGCCGACCAGGGCGAGCACCGCGTCGATGCGTTCGCGCAGCACGGCGAAGGCCTGCACCACGTCGAGCACCCGCTTGACCGGACGGAAATTCGACGCGTGGGTGATCACCGCCCGCCCCTGGGCGCCGAGGTCGCGCTTGGCCGCCTCCTGATCGACGGCGGGGCGAAAGCGCTCGACATCGACGAAGTTGGGAATCACTTCCACGTCGTCGCGGCCGACGTGAAAGAAGGTCTCGGTCTCCTCCCGCAGCCAGCGGCTGGGGACGGTGAGGACGTCCTGGCGCTGGATGGTGAAGCGGGTGAGCTCGAAGAAGCTGTGCTCGCGGCCGACCAGGGTGATGTCGGTGCCGTGCAGGGTGCAGGCCAGCTTGACGTCGATGCCGCGTTGCTGCTGCAGCACCTCGCGCGCCATCCAGGCGGCCTGGGCGTGGGGGATGGCGTAGTGGCTGTGGATCACCTCGACGCCGTGGTCCTCGACCAGGGCGATGAGCTTATTGGTCAGGTTCAGGGTGTAGGGCCGATAGCGGAAGAGGGGGTAGTCGCTGACCTCGACCTGGTGGAACCAGAGATTCGGCTGGCTGGGGTCGAAGCGGAACGGCTGCTCGTAGGAGACGACGTGCACCTCGTGACCGCGGCGTGCCAGGGCCGTCGCCAGCTCGGTGGCGACCACCCCGCTACCGCCGTAGGTCGGGTAGCAGACCACGGCTAACCGCATAGCACCTCCGATGGGAGCCCACCGGCCTCATGCCGATGTCTACCCGCAGGTACGCATCCCCGAGGCCGGGGTTGTCGCGCGACCCAAGACGCGGATCTCGACGCTTCCCCGGGATAGTAGCAGGCCGGCGCCGCCGAGCCGGCGGAGCGGCGGCCCTCAGACGTGGATGGCGTGGCCGACGGCGGCGTGGGCGGCCTCCATCACCGCTTCCGACAGGGTGGGATGGGCGTGCATGGTGCGGAAGAGCTCCTCGGTGGTCGACTCGACCTGCAAGGCGACGCAGGCCTCGGCGATCAGGTCGGTGGCGTGGGCGCCGATGATGTGGACCCCCAGGAGCTCGTCGTAGCGCGTCTCCCGCACCACCTTGACGAAGCCCGCGGTCTTGCCGAGGATCGCCGCCTTGCCCAGGGCGGTGAGGGGGAAGGTGCCGGTGGCGACGTCGTAACCGCGCTGGCGCGCCTGCGCTTCGCTCAGGCCGACGCTCGCCACCTCGGGATCGCAGTAGGTGCAGGACGGCACCCGGTCGTAGTCGATCGGCCTCACCTCCCGGCCCGCCATGTGCTCGACCGCCAGGATGCCCTCGTGGGAGGCGACGTGGGCCAGCCAGGGGGTGTCGACCACGTCGCCGATGGCGTAGACGTGGGGTACGGCGGTCTGCATCGTCGGACCGACCTTGACGTAGCCGCGCTCGATCTCGACGCCGAGCTCCTCCAGCCCCAGGTCGGCGCTCACCGGCGCCCGGCCGACCGCCACCAGCAGCATCTCGGCGTCGAGGGCTTCCGGCTCCGTCCCATCCTGCTCGAGGGTCAACCGCAGGCCGCCGTCGCGCGGCTCGACCGCCGTCAGCCGCGCCCCGGTGCGGCAGGCGATGCCGCGCTTGTCGAAGGCCCGCAGGAGCTCCTTCGACACCTCCTCGTCCTCCAGCGGCAGCAGCCGGGGCAGCATCTCGATCAAAGTCACCCGGCTGCCGAAGGAGGCGTAGATCGACGCGAACTCGCAGCCCACGGCACCGGCGCCGAGGACGGCGATCGACGCCGGCAGGCGGTCGAGCTCGAGCAGGTGGTCGGAGCTCACCACCCGCTCGCCGTCGGTGGGGGCGAAGGGCAGCTCCCGCGGCACCGAGCCGGTGGCGATCAGCACGTAGCGGGCGCTCACCGCCCGCGTGCCGTCCGCCGCCGTCACCTCCACCCGATGCGGCCCGGCCAGGCGGCCGCGGCCGTGCAGGCTGTCGATCTTGTTCTTGCGGAAGAGGAACTCGATGCCCTTCGCATTCTTGGTCACCACCCGATCCTTGTAGGCGTGGGCCTTGCCGAGGTCGAGCTCGGCCTGCCCCACCGCAACCCCGAAGTCGGCGGCGCGCCGCACCTCGTCGAGCAGCGCGGCGGTATGCAGCAGGGCCTTGGTCGGGATGCAGCCGCGGTGCAGGCAGGTGCCGCCGAGCTTCGGGTCCTTCTCCACCACCGCGGTCGCGAGCCCCAGCTGGGCGGCGCGGATCGCCGCCACGTAGCCCCCCGGCCCGCTGCCGATCACCACCAGGTCATAGTCGTAGTCCTGAGCCACAGGCGCCTCCTCGGTCGATCGCGCCGCGTCGCACGGCCGCGCCGGCGAAACCTATCAGGCCGTCGGGCCGCGACCAAGGTCCGGCGACCCTGCGGCCCTCGCCCCTTTCCCGTGACCACGCATCTTCGACCCGGTCCCCGAGGCTGCGGCCGGTGACCTGGTGAGGCCGCATCACTCCAGGGGCACGGCGCGGAAACGGCCGGGGCGGTCTTCGACCAGGCGGCCGATGGGATGGTCGGTCTCGTGGACGAAGATCGACAACCAGCCGCCGGCGGCGGCGCGCGGCAGCCATTTCTCCTTATTGGCCATGGTCTCCAAGGGGTAGAGGTCAAACCCCATGGTCCAGGGCACCGGCACGTGCGCCCGGGTCGGTACCAGATCGGCCCAGAAGACGGCGACGTCGTCCCCGCCGCCGTCGAGCTTGACGATGCACATGTCGGCGTTGTGGCCCGGGGTGCGGATGGCGCGCACCCCGGGGATCGGCTCCCCCTCGTCGCCGAAGAGCTCGACCACGCCGGCGTCGAGCAGCGGCCGCCAGTTGCGCGGATCGTAGCTCGGCCGGTCGCGGGCGTTGGGCGCCTCGGCGTGGGCCAGCTCGCCGCGTTGGATCCAGTAGCGGGCCCGAGGGAAGGCCGGCACCAGCCTACCCGTGCCGTCGTCGATCGTCGACCAGCCGCAGTGGTCGAAATGCAGATGGGTGAGGAGCACGTGGCTGACGTCCCCCGGCGCATAGCCCGCCGCGGCGATCGCCTCGGGCAGCCGGGTGGCGCCCTCCGCCAGGCCGAAGACGTCGCGGAACTTGGCGTCGCCCTTATCCCCCACCCCGGTCTCGATCAGCAGCAGGTCGTCGCCGCGCTCGACCAGCAGGCAATTCGTCGTCATGCGGATGCGGTTGCGCTCGTCCGCCGGCTTGTGGCGTTGCCACAGCACCTTCGGCACGACGCCGAACATCGCTCCGCCGTCGAGCCGGAACTCGCCGTCCGCAACCAGGGTCAAGGTCAGCTCTCCGAGCTTCATGGCGCCGTCGGCTCCCGGCGGTCGGGGAAAGAGTCGGTGGTCGCCCATCGGGCGGAGGGTAGCACGGAGTCGGTGGCGCGGGGGCCCTGGCCAAGGCGCGACGCACGCGCTAAACTCCCCTCCCCGAGAGCGCTCCCGCTCGTCGTCACCGGGGCTCTGCCCCATCGGTACACAGGCGCACAGGAGGAAGCTACGACATGGCCAATCAGCTCGAGGAGGTGGCCCGCGCTCTCGTCGCCGAGGGCAAGGGCATCCTGGCGGCGGACGAGTCGACGCCGACGATCAAGAAACGCTTCGACTCGATCGGCGTCGAATCGACGGAGGAGAACCGGCGCGCATACCGCGAGCTGCTCTTTACCACCCCGGACGCCGAGCACCACATCTCCGGCGTGATCCTCTTCGACGAGACCACCCGCCAGACGACCCGCGACGGCACCCCCTTCATCCAGCTGCTGAAGAGCAAGGGCATCATCCCCGGCATCAAGGTCGACGCCGGCGCCAAGCCCCTCGCCCTGGCGCCGGGAGAAAAGGTGACCGAAGGGCTCGACGGGCTGCGCCAGCGCCTGGTCGAATACCGGGCGATCGGCTGCGGCTTCGCCAAGTGGCGGGCGGTGATCGCCATCGACGAGGCCCGGGGCCTGCCCAGCGACTACTGCCTCGAGGTCAACGCCCACGCCCTGGCGCGCTACGCCGCGCTGGCGATCGAGGGCGGCCTGGTGCCGATCGTCGAACCCGAAGTCCTGATGGACGGGCCGCACTCCATCGAGGTCTGCGAACGGGTCACCGAGCGCGCCCTGCGCCGGGTCTTCGCCTGCCTCGCCGAGCAGCGGGTGCCGCTGGAGCAGATCCTGTTGAAACCCAACATGGTGATCTCGGGTTCCGACTGCCCGCAGCAGGCTGGACCGGAGGAGGTGGCGGCCGCCACCGTGCGCTGCTTCCGTCGGGTGGTGCCGGCGGCGGTGCCGGGGATCGTCTTCCTCTCCGGCGGCCAAAGCGACGTGCAAGCGACCGAGAACCTGAACGCCATCAACCGCCTCTACCCCGATCTGCCCTGGCAGATGAGCTTCTCCTACGGCCGCGCCCTGCAGGCGCCGGCGCTCAAGGCCTGGCTCGGCCGGCAGGCCAACGCCGCCGCCGCCCAGCGCGCCTACTACAAGCGCGCCAGCTTGAACGGCGCCGCCCGCTACGGCACCTACACGGCGGAGATGGAGGCGGCTTGATCGCGGCGCGGGAAACGGACGACCGCGCCCGCCGCCGATCGAAAACGACAACGACGAACCTGAGAGGTACTGACCCATGAGCGAGCGCAAGCCGCTGGTGCGATACGAAGTCAAGGACGGCGTCGCCTATCTGACCCTCGACGACCCGCCGGCCAACACCTATACCCACGAAATGATGCGCGACCTCGACGACTGCATCCTCAAGGCGCGCTTCGACAACGACGTCCACGTCATCGTCGTCACCGGGCTGGGGGAGAAGTTCTTCTGCGCCGGTGCCAACATCAGCATGCTGCAGCAGGCCGAGCCCGGCTTCAAGTACTACTTCTGCCTGCACGCCAACGAGACCTTGAACCGCCTCGAGCACACCCCCAAGCTGGTGATCGCGGCGCTCAACGGCCACACCGTCGGCGGCGGGCTGGAGATCGCCCTGGCGGCGGATCTGCGTTTCGCCCGCCGCCAGGGGGGCAAGGACTGCGGCAAGGTCGGCCTGCCGGAGATCAACCTGGGCGTTCTGCCCGGCACCGGCGGCACCCAGCGTCTGTCGCGCCTCCTCGGCAAATCGAAGGCCATCGAGCTGATGGTCACCGGCCGACTCCTCGGCCTCGACGAAGCCAAGGAGCTGGGCATCGTCAACGACGTCTTCGACGCCGACGACCTGGACGGCTTCATGGCCCGGATCCACGACTACGCCTGCCAGCTCTGCCCGCCGCACCGGGCGTCGAAGGCCGCCGGGCGGATCAAGCGCGCGGTGCAGAGCGGCTGCGAGGTGCCGTTCGAGTCGGGCCTGGCGATCGAGCGCGAGCTGCAGCAGCAGCTCTTCGAGTCGAGCGACGCCCGCGAGGGCCTCGACGCCTACGTCGAGAAGCGCAAACCCGCCTTCGCCGGCCGCTAGCGGCGCGGCCGGCGGCACGTCCTCCATGAACGCCCGTCAACCACGACGGATCGCCCTCTGCGCGCCGGTGCGGACGCCGATCGGCAGATTCGGCGGCGCCCTGGCGGCGCTCTCCGCCGCCGATCTGGGGACGGCGGCGGCCGTCGCCTGCCTGGAGCGAGCCGGCCTCGAGCCGTCGCGGGTCGACCAGGCGATCTTCGGCCACGCCCGCCAGGCCGGTGGCGGACCCAACACCGCGCGCCAGATCGCCCACCGCGCCGGCCTGGGCGACCCGCGTCCGGCCTACACCGTCAACCAGGCCTGCGGCTCGGGGCTGCAGGCGGTGCTCTCGGCCGCCAGGGCGATCCTCCTCGGCGAAGCCGAGGTGGTGCTCGCCGGCGGCACCGAGAGCATGTCCAACACCCCCTACCTGCTGCCCCGGGCCCGCTGGGGCTACCGCCTGGGCCACGACCGGCTGGTCGACGGCATGTACCGGGACGGTTTCGACGACCCCCTCTCCTGCCTGGTGATGGGCGAGACCGCCGAGGAGTTGGCCGAAGAAGCGGGCGTCGACCGGGCGGCGTCGGACGACTGGGCGCTCGCCAGCCAGACGCGCTGCCAGGCGGCGCGGGCGCGCGGCCGCTTCGCCCGCGAGATCGCGCCGCTCACCGTGCCGAGCCGCAAGGGCGAGGTCACCGTCGACGCCGACGAGCACCCGCGGGACGGGGTGACGGCGGCGGGCCTGGCCAAACTCAAGCCGGTCTTCCGCGACGGCGGCCGGGTCACCGCCGGCAACGCCTCCGGCATCACCGACGGCGCGGCGGCGATCCTCGTCGCCCGCGACGACGTCGCCGAGCAGCTCGGCCTCGAGGTCGCCGGGTGGTTGGTCGACTACGAGGTGGTCGGCGTCGAGCCGCGGATCATGGGGATCGGCCCGGTGCCGGCGGTGCGCCAGCTCCTCGCCCGCCACCCGCAGATCGGCTACGACGACGTCGATCAGGTGGAGCTCAACGAGGCCTTCGCCTGCCAGGTGCTGGCCTGCCTCGACCGGCTGCCGTTCGACCGCGCGCGGGTCAACCCGGACGGCGGCGCCATCGCCCTCGGCCATCCGATCGGCTGCACCGGCGCCCGCATCCTCGTCACCCTGCTCCACGGCCTCGCCGAACGCGGCGGGCGGCGGGGCATCGCCACCCTCTGCGTCTCCGGCGGCATGGGGCTGGCGGCGCTGGTCGAGCGGGATGGCTGACGTTTCCCCGACCGCACCGGTCGCCCTGGAGGGTCGCCTCGCCACCGCCCGCACCGCGGCGCGCCCCTGCTCACCGCCGGCCGCCGCGATGATCCCCGCGTCGAAACCCGCGGCCAGGCCAGTCGTCATAGACTCGGCGTCATGAGCGACCAACCACCGGCCATACGCCTGGCGCTCGCGGAGCGGGTGGCGACGATCACCCTCGAGCGACCGCCGCTCAACGTCCTCGACCTCGCCAGCCTGGCGCGCCTCGAGGACGTCCTCGTCGAGCTGGCGGATCGCGACGATCTGGCGGTGGTGGTGCTGCGGGGCGCCGGTGCGCGGGCCTTCTCCGCCGGCGTCGCCGTCGAGGACCACACGAAAGAGAAGATCCCGGCCATGCTCGCCACCTTCCACGGCGCCCTGCGGCGGCTGATGGCCCTCGACGCGGTCACCGTCGCCGCGGTCCACGGCCACTGTCTCGGAGGCGGCATGGAGCTGGCCTTGAGCTGCGACCTGGTGGTGGCGTCGGACGACGCCCGCTTCGGTCAGCCGGAGATCAAGGTCGGCTGCTACCCGCCCTGGGCGGCGGCCCTCTACCCGCGTCGGATCGGCGCCGGACGAGCCGCCGAGCTGATCCTCTCCGGCCGCATCGCCGACTGCGCCGAAGCCGAGCGCCTCGGCCTCGTCGCCCGCCGCGCTCCCGCCGGCGAGCTCGAGGCGGCGCTCGACGCCCTCCTGGCCGAGCTCACCGCCCACTCGACGCCGGTGCTGCGGCTCGCCAAGCGGGCGCTCCGGGCCGGCCGCGAGCTGCCCTTCGACGCTGCCGTCGCCGAGTGCGAGCGCCTCTATCTGGAAGAGCTGACCGCCACCGAGGACGTGGCGGAGGGGGTGGCCGCCTTCCTTGCGCGACGCCCTCCCCGCTGGCAGCACCGCTGACGTCGCGCAGCGCGAGGCGAGACGTCGACCGAATCCGACAAACCGCTTAGGAGATCGACCATGACGGATACCGTTCTGCGCCAAGACGAGGGTCGCGTCGCGATCCTGACCATCAACCGCCCGGACAAGCTCAACGCCCTGAACCAAGCGGTACGCGACGAGATGCTCGCCCACCTCGAGGCGATCGAGAACGACGACGCCATCGGCGTGGTGGTGATCACCGGCGCCGGCGCCAAGAGCTTCGTCGCCGGCGCCGACATCGGCGAGTTCGAAGGCCGTTCCCCCCTCGACCAGCGGGAGGCGATGCGCTTCCCGCGCATCTTCGACGTCATGGGCGAGTTCCCCAAGCCGGTGATCGCCATGATCAACGGCTTCTGCCTCGGCGGCGGCTGCGAGCTGGCGTCCTCCTGCGACCTCCGCATCGCCGCGGAGACGGCGCGCTTCGGCCAGCCGGAGATCAACCTCGGCCTCATCCCCGGCGGCGGCGGCACCCAGCGCCTGCCACGGCTGATCGGCCTCGGCCAGACCATGAAGCTGGTGCTCTCCGGCGACATGATCAGCGCCCAGGAGGCCCACCGCATCGGCCTGGTCGACGACGTGGTGCCGGCGGCGGAGCTGCGCCGGAAGACCCTCGAGCTGGCGTCGAAGATCGCCGCCAAGAGCCCCCTCACCCTGCGCATCGCCAAAGAAGCCGTGCGCGCCAGCTGGCGCATGGCGATCGAAGAAGGCGTGCGCTACGAGCGCGACCTCTTCTGCCTCTGCTTCTCCACCGAAGACAAGAAAGAGGGCGTCAAGGCCTTCCTCGAAAAGCGCAAGCCAGCCTGGACCGGCCGCTGAGCGGCGATCGTGCTCCCCCCTCCGAGCGAGCCCGGACAGCCGATCCCTCGGCGCCTCCTCCCAGCGCCCTTCGGGCCGGGCTCAGCTCAGCCGTCCCAGGGGGTTCTCCCGTCCCAGGGGGTTCCGTCCCAGGGGGTTCTTCTCCCAGGGGGTTCCTCCCAGGGGGTTCCACCCTCTTCGCAAGTCCTTATATATCAATGAATTACAGCGGTGTCCTCCCAGGGGGTTCCACCCTCTTCGCAAGTCCTTATATATCAATGAATTACAGCGTCCTCTGCCGATCTCTCCCACACCGGCAGGCCTCCCATCCACCCTCTTCGCAAGTCCTTATATATCAATGAATTACAGCGGTGTCTGCCGATCTCCCCCAAGCCGGCCGTCCCAGGGGGTTCCACCCTCTTCGCAAGTCCTTCCATATCTCAGGGGGTTCTATCTTAGGGGGTTCCACCCTCTTCGCAAGTCCTTACATATCAATAAGTTACATATCCGTCCCAGGAGGTTCCACCATCTTCGCAAGTCCTTACATATCAATAAGTTACAGCGGCCTCTGCCGATCTCCCCCACGCCGGCAGGCCTCCCATCCACTTCCGGCTGAGAAACTCCTCACCTCGCCATGGTGCAGTGGGTCTCTGGAGAGGTTCCCAAGCCCCCCACTCGGCCCTTCCTCAAGGTCCCGCCCTCTTCGCAACTCCTTCCTCAAGGTCCCTTCCTCAAGGTCCCACCCTCTTCGCAACTCCCTACGCATCAACGAATTACACCGAAACCCACCGAGCTCCTCGAGGCCGGATCCCC
>RFGL01000248.1 GCA_003697015.1 Acidobacteriota bacterium
CAGGGTGGTGATGCGCAGCAGGGTGCGGATCTTGGCCGGGGCGAGGTGGTAGATGAGGTGGCGCGGGGCGCGCGCGGCGAGGGCGCCGGCGAGGTCGGCGGCCCGTCGCTGGGCGTGGGAGCCGGCGCGGGCGCGCTCGAAGCGACGGAGGTGACGCAGCAGGGGGCGGAGGTGGTGGGCGCGGTCGCGGCGCAGCCGGCGGAGGATCCCCCGGTCGGCCTCGGGCAGGGCGCGGCGGTCGCGGGGGCTGAGGTCGCGGGCGTGGACGGCGACGCGGGCCAGGGCCTCCTGGCGGCTGCCGAGGCGGTCGAGGTCGCGCCGTAGCTCGCCGAGGCGGCGGTGGAGGGTCTCGGCCTGCTCGAGGGCGGCGGTGAGCTGCCGGCGCCGGTCGAGGGCCCGGCGGGCTTCGCGGCCGGCGGTGGCGGCGAGGCGCCGCGCCGGGGCGGTGGCGCGGAGGGAGAGCCTCAGGCGGCCGAAGCGCTCGGGGGCGGTCTCGAAGGCGCGGAGGACGGCGGCGACGGGGTGCGCCTCGAGGGCGGCGTCGAGGGCCGCCCGGGCGCGCTGGGGACGGGCGAAGACGTCCTCGCTCGCCCGGCGCAGGAGGGCGACGGGATCGGCGACGGCCTCGCGGTCGAGGCGCAGCCGGCGGGTGTCGCCGCGGGCGGGAAGGCCGGCGAGGCGCTCGAGGATGCGGCTGCGCTCGGCGTCGAGCCGGTCGAGCCGGTGGACCACGTCGAGGGCGCGGCGCAGGCCCTCGAGGCGGGCCCGGCCCGAGGCGGGGACGCGGATCGGCCGCCGCCGCGGCGGCTTGAGACTCGCGGCCTGGCTCAGCAGCTCGCGGGCGCGCGCTTCGCTCAGGTGGTCGAGGATCAGGTCCTTGCCCGGCCGCCGGCGGAGGGAGGCGACGAGCTCCTCGCGGCTCGTGAAGTCGGAGCGCGGCACGTGGATCGACAGCCGGTGGCGATGGCGCGTCAGGCCGACGTAGGCCGCCGGTTGATCGAGGGCGCGGTCCGCCAGCAGGTAGGCGCGGTCGACGGTGGTGCCCTGCGCCTTGGCCAGGGTCATGGCGTAGCCGTGGGTGAAGCGCGCGTAGGCGCGCGGATCGAATTCCACCCGCCGGCCGTCGTCGAGGCGGACGCGGATCGACGTCTCCCCCACCCGCTCGACGGTGCCGAGGGTGCCGTTCCTCACCCCGGGGGCACCGCCGTCGAGGGTCCTGACGCGCCGTCCCGGATGGTCGTTCTGCTCGAAGAGGATGCGGTCGCCGGCCGCGTAGACCGCGCCGTGGAGGCGCAGGCCGCCGGCGATCTCCCCGGCGTCGCGCCGCGCCTGGCGCAGGTCGCGGTTGAGCGCCTTGACGTCGGCGCGGCGGACGGCGAGGAGGAGGCCGCGATCGTTGCCGGTGCGGTAGCGGTCCTCGAGGTAGCGGTCGATCATCGCCGTCCGCGCCGCCTGCCGGTGGGCGGAGAGCTGGACGTCGCCGTGGGCCTCGTAGCGCGCCAGGGCCTCCCCCATGCGGCCGCGGGCGGCCTCCTCCGACGCCCGGCGCTGCCAGGGCGGGCGCTGGCGGTGGATCGCCCGCAGCTCGGCCGAGCCGTAGCGCTGGTGCAGGGCGCGGAAGGCGTCGCCGGCGGCGATGGCGGGCAGCTGCTCGCGGTCGCCGAGGAGGACGACCCGGGCGCCGGCGTCGCGCGCCTGCTCCAGGGCGCGGCGCAGGGTGCGGGTGTCGAGGAGGCCGGCCTCGTCGATCAGCAGCAGGTCGCCCGGGCGCAGGGGCTCGCGGCCACGCTCCCAGTGCCCGAGCCAGCCGGCCACGGTCTTCGACGCCACGCCCGCGGCCCGCCCCAGCTCCTCCGCCGCCTTGCCGGTGTGGGCGGCGGCGAGGACGCGGCCCCCCTGCTCGCGGTGGAGCTCGACCAGGGCGCGGGTCAAGCGGGTCTTGCCCGAGCCGGCGCGACCGGTGACGAGCGCCAGGGGCTGCTCGAGGGCGTGGCGCACGGCGTTCGCCTGCTCGCCGGAGAGGTGGTGGCGGGCGCGGGCGGCCGCGAGCCGCTCGACGGACACCCTGGCGCCACGGCGCCCATGGATCGCCCGGGCGGCGTCGTGGAGGGCGAGCTCGTCCTCGAGGTTGGCGCGGGTGGCGTAGCGCTCGCCGCCGAGGGAGACGACCTCGGGAAGCTCGACCGCGGCCGCGGCCACCGCCTCCCCGTCCAGCCCGGCGGCGCGGGCGCTCGCCGCCAGCTCCCCGGCGGTCCAGCTGGCGCTGCGCGCGCTCAGCTCCAGGACCTGCGCCCGCGCCTGCTCCGGCAGGCTGTCGAGGGGGCCGCGGGCGGCGTAGTCGGTGATCAGGTCCTTGGGCGGCCGGTAGCCGAAGGCCCGCTCCAGCTCCAGACGCGTCGGGAAGCGCTGGCGGTCGGCGTAGACGGTGAGCTCCCGGCGGTGGCGCGACAGAGCGACGTAGGCCAGGTGGCGGTCGGCGTGGGGACCGGCGAGGACGTGGGCGTGATCGACCGTGCTCCCCTGCGCCTTGTGGACGGTGAGGGCGTAGGCGTGCTCGAGGTGGCCGTAGCGCTCGAGCTCCAGGCGCACGGTGGCGCCCCGGTCGAGGCGCACCTGGAGCGCACGGCGTTCGCGGTCGATCGCTTCGACGGTGCCGAGGTGGCCGTTCAACACCCCGCGGCCCTCGCCCTCGACCAGCTCGAGGCGGCGGCCGGTGGCGTCGTTGCGGGTGAAGACGACGCGGTCGCCGGCGGCGAAGTCGCGGCCGCGGTGGCGGAGGGTCTCGGCGCCGAGCTCCCCCTCCTCCGCGAGGCGGGCGCGGATGGCGTCGTTGAGCAGCGCCACCTCGGCGCGGGTGGAGGCGAGGGCGAGGACGTTCTCGGCGCCGGCGTGCGAGCGGTCGGCGAGGTAGCCCTCGGCCAGGGCCCGGGCGGCGTCCTCCGGACGCGCGTGCCAGCGCAGGCGGCCGGCCTCGTCGTAACGCCTGAGAGCTTGGACGACGCGACCCTCCGCCAGCTCGCGGGTGGCCTCGCGCTGCCACGCCTCCCGCTGGCGGTAGACGGTCGTCAGCAGCGCCGCAGGGTGGCGCTCGAGGAGCCCGCGCAAGGCGTCGCCCGGGCCGATCGCCTTCAGCTGCTCCGGGTCGCCGATCAGGATCAGCTTGGCCCCGGCGGCGCGCACCCGCTCGATCAGCTCCGCCATCCGCGGCACGTCGAGCATGCCCGCCTCGTCCACCAGCAGGACGTGGTTCTCGCTCAGCGGCTGGTGCTGCCAGACCAGCCGCCAGGCGTCCAGGGTCCGCGTCTCCAGGCCGGTCGCGTCGGCCAGCTCCTGCGCCGCTTTGCCGGTGTAGGCCGCGCCGGCGACGTCGTAGCCCAGCTCGCGGTAGGCCTCGACGATCGGCCGTGCCACCGCCGTCTTGCCCGAGCCCGCCATGCCCGCGATCTGCCCCAGGTCGCCGCCGCGGGTGGCGTGGATCACCGCCTGGCGCTGCTCGTCGGAGAGCTGCGGGTGGCGACCGAGGACGGCCAGCACGTGCGGGGAGGGCAGGCTCGCCCGGGCGCGGCCGGCGAGCGCCAGGGCATCGGCGAAGAGACGGCGCTCCCCGGCGACGTAGGGCAGCGCGGCGTAGCGCACCGCGCCGGCGTCGTCCACCGCCAGGGCGACCACGTCCTCGCGGGCGTGGGCCAGCTGGCGCACGTCGGCGGCGTCGGGCCGGTGCTGGGTGGCGATCTCGAGATCGCGCTCCCCGAAGGTCGCCCGCGACGCCAGCAGCCCGTCGACCACCCGCTCCGCCTCGCGCTGAGCCGGCCCGAGGTCGACCTCGGCCACCCTCGGCCGCGGCTCGGGCGCCGGCGCGCGCTCGCGGTACCGGCGCAGGGTCTCGCCGTAGCGCTCGGCGAGCCGCGGCCCGGAGAGGTTGCGGTCCACCTTGGAGAGGCTCAGGCGCTCGTCGCCGTCCGTGACCACCACCCCGCCGCCGCGCTTCGCCGGCTCCAGCCGCAGGCCGTGGCGGGCGAAGAGGTCGTCGAGCTCCCGCCAGCCGGGCGCGGCAAGCACCTCCTCGCCCAGCAGCCGGCGCAGGCGGCGGCCCGCGAGCTGCTGCTCATGGCGCTCGACCTCCCGGCCGGTGAGCCTCGCGCCCGCACGTCGATCGGCCAGGGTCGGCACCACCCGCAGGCCGAGCTCAAGCTCCATCTCCCGCATCACCGCCTGCGCCTTGAGCACGTCGTAGGACGGCTTCCACGCCCGCCGGTCGTAGCCCACGCGGTTGACCAGGATGTGGATGTGCTGGTGCCCCTCCTCGTGCAGGGCGAGGATCGCCTGGTGCTCGCCCAGCCCGAGCCGCTCCAGTAGCCGGTCCGCCACCCGCTCCCACTGCCTGCGGCTCAAGCTCTCGTCCGGATGCAAGGCCACGCCGATGTGGTACCCGGGGTACTGGACGCGCGGATTCGCGGCCGCCGTCAGCCGCATGTAGAAGGCCGCCTCGCGGTCGTCGCCGGCGGGCAGATTGCGCGTCGCCGACCACAGCACCCGATCGCTCGGGCTGCGCTGCTTCCGCAGGCCGAAATGCAGGTAGTCCACCGCCTCGTCGAAGGACGTGAAGAGGCCGTTGCGGTGGCCGTTGGCCAGGAGCTTCCCGCCCCGAAACGCGATCATCGGCTCCTCGTCGAGAGCACGGGCTTGACGGCGGCGTCGATGCCGCGCAGCAGCGCATGGACCTCCTGCAGCAGGGTGAGGACGGGCTCGGCGGGGAACGCCTGCCCCCGGTGCTTGAGCTGGTGGGCGAGGCGCGTCAGCTGATTCAGGTTGTTGCCGGCGCGGGCGAGCTCCACCAGAAGGCCGCGCAGGTCCTCGCCGATGCCCTTCTCGAGCAGCGGCTTGCGCTCGAGAACGTGCCGGATGTAGGTGCTGCGGCTCATCGCACAGGCGCGGGCATAGCGGTCGATGCGGGCCAGCATCTCGGCGTCGCATTTGAAGGTGATGCTGCGAAGCCTCCGCGGCTCGCGGACGGTGGGCTCGGTGGCGCGGGGGACGTCGTTTTTCATCGTCTCGGGCTTTTGGAGCGCGAAGCGCGGAAAAAGCCTGGTGACCGCCC
>RFGL01000249.1 GCA_003697015.1 Acidobacteriota bacterium
CGCCAGGGCTGCGCCACCTGCGGCCGCCCCCTGGCGTCGCCGGCCCCCGCCGGCTTCCGCTGCGGCAGCTGCCGCCGCCGGCCGCCGCCCTTCGACCGGCTGTGCTGCGCCTACTGCTACCGCCCGCCCCTCGACGCGGTACTGACGGCGCTCAAGTTCCGCCGTCTCGACTACCTCGGCAGCCAACTCGGGCGGGCCCTCGCCCGCCGTCTCGCCGCCGCCGGCGGCGGCTTGCCGGAGGTGGTGGTGCCGGTGCCGCTCCACTGGTGGCGCTTCCTCCGCCGCGGCTACAACCAGGCGGCGCTCATCGCCCGTCCTCTGGCGGAGCAGTTCGGCGTGCCGATGGAGACCCTGCTGCGCCGCCGGCGGGCGACGCCGCCGCAGAGTCGGCTGGCGCGGGAGGCGCGGCTGCGCAATCCCCGCGGCGCCTTCGCCCTGCGCCGCGGCGCGCGTTGTGCCGGCCGCCGCGTGCTGCTGGTCGACGACGTGATGACCACCGGCGCCACCCTCGCCGCCGCCGCCGTCTGCCTGCGCCGGGCGGGGGCGCGCGAGATCATCGCCGCCGCCGCCGCCCGCGCGCCGCTCGCCGGCTGAGGGGGGCGCGATAGGGCTTGCGCCGGGGTGGAGGTGGGTGTAGATTGGTATGGTCTTCGCGTTGGAATCGCCGCCGTGCGGCTCGGGAGAACGGAATCCGGCGATCCGTCAGGCCATGTCCCGCACTCGCCCCCGCGGGAGGGCGGTTCGTGCAATCCGCTGGGCAACGGCAGCCGGATCGAGGTATAGTCGGGTCTACGTGGGTATAGACACATGAAGGTGAGCGATCCCATGCCCGTCCGCCGTGCCCCGAGAGCCTGCCTCCAGCCGCTCGTGGCGGGCCTTCTCTGGATGGCGTTGATCTCTACCGCCGCCCTGCTGCCGGCTTCCGTCGCTGCGGCGGAGGTCGGCGACGCGGCAGCGGCAGCAGCTCCAGCGGCCGCGGCTCCGCCGCCGGCCCTCCAGGGCATCGTCCGCGATCGCGTCAAGCCGGTTTCCGAGGCCCTGGTCTACGTCTACAACACCGGCACGTTGCAGTTCCGGAAGGTGCAGACCGACGACGCCGGACGCTTTCTCTTCCACGTCCTGCCCGCCGGCATCTACCAGATCATCGCCTTCAAGAGCGGTTTCGCCCCGGCGATCGAACAGCTGGAACGCTGGAGCTCCAACGCCCGCCAGCGCCTCGAGCTCGAGCTCGAGCCGGCGGCGGAGGAGGATCCGCGCGGCGCCGAGAGCTACTGGACGATCCGCTCCCGCATCCCACCGGACGTGCTGCGCGACGTCTCCGAGCACCAGGTCGAAGTGCGCGCCGGCGGCGGCGGCGCCCTGGGGCTGATCACCGGCGACGACGATGCGGGCCGGCGGCTGCAAACGCAGATGGCCGCGCACAGCGGCACCACCGCCATGCTCGACGGCTACCAGGCCCTGACCACCAGCGCCGACGTCGGCATCCGCGGCCAGCTCGGTTCGCTGGCGGTCGGCATCCAGGGGCACTTCAAGCAACTCGCGCCCCAGGACGGCAGCCTCGCCGATCCGGCGGGGGGCGAGATGCAGTCCCTCGCCCTGCACCTCGAGACGCCGGGAAAGAACGAGCTGCAACTGCTGACGGCGAGCGGCGAGATGGGCGGCCTGCGCGCCGGCGAGCTGGCCCCGGTCGATCTCGAGCACTACCAGCTGCGCTGGTCGGGCCGCACCGGCGAGCGCGGCCGCGCCGCGGTCAGCGCCCGCTATCTCGAGGAGAGCAACTTCTACCAGCCCGGCTTCTTCGGCCTGGCCGACGTGCCCGATGCCTCGCGCACCCTCGACCTCCGCGGCTCCTACGCCCGCCAGGTCGCGCCCGGCACCACCGTCGAAGCCGGGGTGCGCTATCGCGAGCGCATGGGAGCGAAAGGCAGCGACGTGCTCGGCGACGACGGCGAGGTGCTGGAGGAGAGCTTCGGCCTCTACGGCCGGGCCGGAGCCCGCATCCAGCCGCGGATCCTGGTCGAGATCGGGCTCTACTCCGAGGTGCAGGACGGCAGCCTGTCGTTGATGCCCCAGAGCCGATTCATCGTCGACCTGGGCAAGGATTGGCGGGCCAGCACCTCGGTGGCGCATCGCATCGACGAGGAGACTGCGACCTACAACGGCTTCACCTCCGCCTTCTACGCCGACGACAGCGCCTGCCAGCAGGCGGGGGAAGCGTGCTACAAGGTGTTCTTCACCCGCGGCGACGAAGGCGACGAGACCCGGATCTCGGTCGGCGGCCTGCACCGGGAGTACTCGGAGACCCTGCGTCTCTACTTCTCCAACGACGTCTTCTTCGACCGCCTCGAGAGCCTGACCATGGTGCGCGGCGACGCCCTGCCGGAGGTCCAGTTCAGCGTCGCCCGGCGCATCTCGCCCCACGTCCTGGCGCGTCTCGAGTCGAGCTTCGCCCGCGGCGGCGGCGGCATCGTCTACGCGACCGACGCCCACTCCTACGAGAACCAGGTCCGCTATCTGGTCACCTCCCTCGACACCCGCTTCCAGCAGACCGCCACCGGCGTCTTCATCGCCTTCCACCATCTCGAGCAGGCCCTGAACCCCCGCGGCATGGCCGCCGCTGCCGCCGGTACCCAGGTCGAGCTCGAACGCCTGCAGCTCATGCTCACCCAGGATTTGAGCGCCCTGGCCGACCTGTCGTCCAACTGGGCGGTACGGCTCAACATGGAGCTGAGCCGCGGCGCCTCCCCCTACACCCTGTCCGAAGACGAGCTCTACAAGACCCTTACCGGCGGCTTTTCGGTCTCCTTCTGACCTCCGCTCCGGCGCCGCGATCGCCGCTTCCCTCCGCCCCCCCAGCCAATTGGATTCACCTCGCCGAATTTATTCATTTTTCTGGATAGATCGCCTAAGCCGTTGAGCCGACAGCCGCTTGTTCAGGCTGTCCAAATTTCTATGCAGGTGGCACAGAACCTGCTAAAGCCTCCGCTGGGAGACAGAGGAAGAGTCTTGTCATGCGCCGCCGCCTGTTTTTTTTCGCTGCCGCCCTGCTGCTCACCGCGGCCATCGCCAGCCTCGGTGCGATCAGCTTCGAGCGCAAGGTGGAGAGCTTCACCCCCCTCGGCTTCGACGCCGTCCCGGTGCAGGGGTTCTGGCAGGTGGAGTCGGTCGACGACCCCGCCACCGGGCTCGTCGAGGGCGACCGCATTCTGCAGATCGCCGGCCAGCTGCCGCGCGACCGGCAGCAGCTCGGCGAGCTGCTGCGCAGCCAGCCGACCAGCGAGCTCCTGGTCGGCCGGGGCGACGCACTGGCGGCGGTAACCTACCAGCGGCCGGGCCTCCAGCTCGACCTCTCCTACCTGCTGCTGTGCGCCATCGGCGTCCTCTACCTGCTGATCGGCCTGTATACCGCCCTCAAGGACGCCAATCGGCCGGCGCCCCTCTTCTTCCTCTGGTGCCTGACCTCGGCGGCGCTCTACATGCTCAGCCCGCCGCCGTTGCCGGCGGATCGGGCGGACCTCATGATCGGCCTGGTCGATCAGGTGGCGCGCAACCTGCTGCCGGCCCTCACCCTGCACCTCTTCCTGGTCTTCCCCGCCGGCTTGATGCAGCTCGCCCGACTGCGCGCCGCCGTGCCCTTCCTCTACCTGCCGCCGGCGGCTCTTCTGGCCCTCAACGCCGACCTCGCCTTCTTCGGCGGCCGCCTGCTCGCCGGCCCGCCGACCGAGTCGAAGCTGCGGCTGCTGGCCAATGTCGAGCTGCTGCTGCTGGTCGGCTTCTCCCTCCTGGCGGTGCTGGCGCTGGTCGTGCGCCTGGCGCGTCACGGCGGCTGGGAGGAGCGCCGCCAGGTACAGTGGGTGATCGCCGGCATGGTCGCCGGCTACGTGCCCTTCTTTGTGCTCAACGTCGTCCCGACGGTGCTCGGCCTCCACCAGCCCGGTTGGCTGAGCGCCCTGGCGGTGCTGCCCCTGGCCCTGGTGCCCCTGGGCTTCGCCTACGCCATCCTCAAGTACAAGCTGTGGGACGTCGGCGTCATCCTGCGCGATACCGTCGCCTACTCCCTCACCGCCCTGATCGGCATCTTCGGCTTCGTCCTCGTCAACCTGGCGATCAACCGCAGCCTGGAGAGCGACCTGACGGTGCTGCGCAACCTCCTGTCCTTCGCCGCCGGATTGGGCATCGCGGCGGTGCTGGTGCCGGCCAAGGGGGCGATCGCCCAGAGCCTGGAACGCTTTCAGTTCGGCAGCCGCCTGGCCCAGCGCCGCGCCCTGGTGCGCCTCGGCGAGGAGCTGGTCTACGAACGCGACCTCGACCGCCTGTGCGGCAAGCTGCTGCGCGGCCTGCAGGACGGCCTCGGCACCGCGCCGGTGAACCTCTATCTGAGCCAGGGCGGTGCCATGGTGCCGGTACGGCTGGAAGACGGCATCCCGAGTCAGCTGGCGATGGACGCGGTGGACGAAAAGCTCTGGAGCCGGGTGATGGTGCCTCTGTCGGCGGTCGGCCTGCCCCTCGACTCGCCGACCCCGGAGCAGCGGCTCTTCGCCGCCGGCTACCGCTACGCCTTCCCCCTGCGGGTGCGCGAGCAGCGCATCGCCCTCGCCCTCCTCGGCCACAAGCGCGACGACGAGCGGCTGTCGGGGGAGGACGTCGAGCTGGCCCGCGGCCTGCTCAATCAAGCGGCGCTGGCGATCGAGAACGCCCAGCTGCTCGACGAGGTGCACCAGCGCCTGCAGGAAGTGATGCGCCTCGAGGCCCACAGCAAGGGCATCATCGAGTCCTCCCCGGCCGGCATCGCGGTGCTCGACGAGGCGGATCGGGTGGTGTCCGCCAACCACGCCTTCGCCGCCGTCGTCGGGGTCGAACGGCCGGCGATCAGCGGCCGGACGATCGCCGAGCTGCTGCCGATCCGGCCGCTGCCGGAGGTCGGTGCCGGCATGGTGGAGGTCAGCTACTGCGAGGCGAACGGCCGCGAGCGCTACCTGCAGCTGAGCGTCGCCGCCCACCGCACGGAGGAGCAGGACCTCCGCATCCTGGTGGTGCAGGACGTCAGCGAGCGCATCGCGATGGAGCAGGCGCTGCGCGAGAGGGAACGCCTGGCCTCCCTCGGCATGCTCGCCGCCGGCGTCGCCCACGAGGTCAACACCCCCCTGACCGGCATCTCCAGCTACGCCCAGATGCTGCTCGCCGACCTGCCGCCGGGCGATCCCAAACGGGAGATCCTCCAGAAGATGGAGCGCCAGAGTTTCCGCGCCTCGCAGATCGTCAACAACCTGCTCGAGTTCGCCCGCAACCGGGGCGACGCCATCCGCACCCTCGACCTGCGGCGGGTGATCGACGAATGCGCCGATGCCCTCGCCGCGCGAGCCGCCGAGGCCGGGGTGACGGTCGATTGGACGCCGCCGCCGGAGCGCATCGAAGTCGACGGCGACGAGGGCGAGCTGGCCCAGGTGGTGAACAACCTGATGGCCAACGCCATCGAGGCCATGGCGGGTCAGGATCCGGCCGTCGAGCGGCGTCTGGAGCTGCGCTTGCAGCACCAGGGCAGCCGGGTCTGCCTGCAGGTTGTCGACACCGGCCCGGGCATCGCCCCGGAGCGCCTGGAGCGCATCTTCCAGCCCTTCCACTCCAGCAAGTTGGGCCGCGGCGGCAGCGGCCTGGGACTGGCGATCACCTACAACATCGTCCGCCGCCACGGCGGTGAGGTGCGGGCGGAGAACCGCAGCGACCGCCGAGGGTGTATATTCACCGTCAGCCTGCCACGGCACGTGCCCCAGGTGAACTGACGGCGCGGCGTCTGCGGACGCCGGGAGTCGGCGTGAAAATCCTGATTGTCGACGACGAAGAGGTCCTGCAGGACGTCTTGACGACCCTCGTGCGACGCGAGGGCTACGAGCCGTTGTCGGCCAAGAGCGGCGAGGAGGCGATCGAGGTGCTCGCCCGGGAAGACGTCGACCTGGTGCTCCTCGACCTCATGCTGCCGGGCATGTCCGGCATGGAGGTGCTGCGCCAGATCCACCGCCAGGACCCCGATCAGGTGGTGGTGATCATCACCGCCTACTCGTCGATCGAGGGGGCGATCGAGGCGATGCGGGAGGGGGCCTTCGACTACATCCCCAAGCCGTTCAAGAACGAAGAGGTCCTGATCACCATCAAGAAGGGCCTCGAGCGGCGGCGGCTGACGGCCGAGAACAAGAAGCTGCGGGCGGAACTGCGCCAGCGCTACGGCCTGGGCAACATCATCGGCAAGTCGAAGTCCATGCAGCGGGTCTTCAAGCTCATCCAGCTGGCGGCGCCGTCGAAGTCGAACATCCTCATCCTGGGCGAGAGCGGCACCGGCAAGGAGCTGGTAGCCAAGGCCATCCATCACCACTCGCGGCGCGCCGACGGACCCTTCGTCATCGTCAATTCAGGCTCGATGCCCAACGACCTGCTGGAGAGCAACCTCTTCGGCCACGTCAAGGGGGCCTTCACCGGCGCCACCTCGAGCAAGAAGGGGCTCTTCGAGGTGGCGGCGGGGGGCTCGATCTTCTTCGACGAGATCGGCAACATCCCCCTCGAGACCCAGGCCAAGCTGCTGCGGGTGATGCAGGAGAAGGAGTTCATGCGCCTCGGCGGCGTCGAGACCGTCCGCACCGACGCGCGGGTCATCGCCGCCACCAACGCCGACCTCGAGAAGCTGGTCGAGAGCGGCGCCTTCCGCGAGGATCTCTACTACCGCCTGAACGTGATCACCATCGAGCTGCCGCCGCTCACCCAACGCACCGAGGACATCCCCCTGCTGGCGCGGCACTTCCTCGCCCAATACGCGAAGGAGAACGACAAGAAGATCCGCGAGATCTCGCCGCGGGCGATGGAGCTGCTGCTCGACTACCGCTGGCCGGGCAACGTCCGCGAGCTGGAGAACGTGATCGAGCGGGCGGTGGTGCTGTCGACCGACGAGGTGCTCGACGTCGACCTGCTGCCGCCGGCGGTACGCGAACCGCGGGCGACCCTCGAGGCGCCGCCGGCCGAGCCCCTCAACGGCCTGTCGTTCAAGGAAGCGGTGGCGAGCTACGAGCGCCAGCTGATCCTCAATGCCCTGCGTCAGGCCGGCGGCGTGCAGAAGCGGGCAGCGGAGCGGCTCAAGGTCAAGCCGACCACCTTCCACGAGATGATGAAGCGCCTCAACATCACCAGCGACATGATCGACGCCTGACCGCCGGTGCGACCGGCGGCTCGGCTCGCCGGCCCTCAGGCGGCCTTCTTGGTCCTGGCCTTCTCCTTCGCCTTACGCGCCCGCGCCTCGCGCGCGTCGCGACCGAACCACTGCTCCCACACCAGGGTGAAGGGGCAGGCGATGAAGATCGACGAGTAGGTGCCGACGATCACTCCCACCAGCAGCACGAAGGCGAAGCCGCGGATCACCTCGCCGCCGAAGGTGAAGAGGGAGCCGACCGCCAGCAGGGTGGTGCCCGAGGTGAGGATGGTACGGGCCAGGGTCTGGTTGAGGCTGACGTTCATCACCTCGACCAGGGGCAGGCGGCGGAAGCGGTTCATGTTCTCCCGCACCCGGTCGAAGATCACCACCGTGTCGTTGACCGAGTAGCCCGCCAGGGTGAGGAAGGCGGCGATGGTGGGCAGGTTGAACTCGTAGTCGACCAGGGCGTAGAGACCGAGGACGATCGCCAGGTCGTGAAAGGTCGCCACCAGGGCGCCGATGCCGAAGCGCAGCTCGAAGCGGTACCAGATGTAGGCCAGCATGCCGAGGAGGGAGAAGATGATCGCCTGCAAGCCCTTGGACTTGAGCTCGCGGCCGATCTGCGGGCCGACGTTCTCGTTCGACAGGACGGAGAAGGCACCGAGGTGAGCCTCGGCCTGAAGGGCCGACACCACCGCTTCGCTGACCCCGGGGGTGGCGGCCACCTGCTGCCAGTCGGCGAAGATGCCGCCGGCGTTGCGCTGGTCGATGATCGCCTCCGCCAGCTGCTGGTAGTACTGCCGCGCCTCGCTTTCCGGATCGGGGCTGTCGGGATTGTCGCGCCGGCCGTCGGGATCGGCGCTGGCGAGCAGGGTGGCGACGGCGTCGGCGCCGGTGCGGTTGAGATCGAGGCCCCTGGCATCCGGATTGAGGGCGTTGTCGAGGGCGTCGAGGATCGCCACGCCGCTGCCCTCTTCCTTGCCTTCGATCACCGGCACCTTGATCAGCACCTCGCGCGCCGCCTCTTCGCCGAAGCGTTGGATGGAGACGCCGCCGAGGCCGGCGTTCTCGAGGGCCTGCCGCAGGCGCTCGACCTGCGGCTCGTCCCGCAGGCGGACGGTCATCTGGGTGCCGCCGGCGAAGTCGATGCCGAGATTGAGGCCGCCGAGCACCAGGAGCTCGCCGCCACAGATCAGCAGCAGGATCACGGACACCCACACGAAGACCTTGCGGTACTTCATGAAGTCGATATTGGTATCGGTCAGGAACTGCATCTCCGGCTCCTCGTTTGCGGGGTGGTGCGCGATGTCTCGGTGCGGCTCAGATCGACAGGCTCTCGACCCGCTGGCGGCGGGAGAGGGTGAGGTCGAAGAGGAAGCGGCTGACGAAGACCGCGGTGAACAGCGACGCCAGGATGCCGACCGAGAGGGTCACGGCGAAGCCCCGGATCGGCCCGGTACCGAAGGTGAAGAGGAAGACCGCGGCGATCAGGGTGGTGATGTTGGCATCGAAGATCGACGACCAGGCCTTGCCGAAGCCCGACTCGACCGCCGACTTGACCGTGCGGCCGGCGCGCAGCTCCTCGCGGATGCGCTCGAAGATCAGCACGTTGGCGTCCACCGCCATGCCGACGGTGAGGACGATGCCGGCGATGCCGGGCAGGGTGAGGGTGGCGTTGAACAGCGCCAGGGCGGCGAAGACCAGGATGATGTTGAGGATCAGGGCGATGATGGCGTTCAACGCGGTGCGTTTGTAGACGATCAGCATCGACAGCACCACCAGGACGCCGCCGATCAGGCCGGCCTTCTCGCCGCGCTCGATCGAATCCTGCCCCAGGGAGGGGCCGACGGTGCGCTCCTCCAGATAGGTGATGCCGGCGGGCAGGGCACCGCTCCTCAGCACCAGGGCGAGGTCGTTGACCTCCTGCGGGGTGAAGCCCCCTTCGATGATCCCCTCGTCGGTGATGCGCGAATTGATCCGCGGCGCGATGATCACCTTGCCGTCGAGGATGGTGGCCAGGAGCCGCCCGACGTTGGCGCCGGTGACCTCGCCGAACTTGCGGCCGCCCTCGCGGTTGAGGATGAAGAGCACCACCGGATCGCCCAGCCGGCCGGTCGACGGGCGGGCGTTGCGCAGGTCGCGGCCGGTGATCACCCGCCGTTTCTCCACCGCCCAGAAGCGCTGGCCGATGACGTTGCCGTTGGCGTCCTCGATGTCCTGGGGCAGGATCTCGACGTCGTCGGGGATTCGGCCGCCGAGCTGGTCGATCAGCGCCGCCCGGGTGGGCGCCGGATTGGGCGCCTGCTCCGCCACCAGGCGCAGCTCGAGGAAGGCGGTGTTCTTGATCAGGCTCTTGACCCGCTCGGGGTCGTCGACCCCGGGCAGCTGGACGACGATGCGGTTGCCGGTGCGCAGGATCGCCGGCTCGGTGACGCCGAAGGCGTCGACCCGGTTGCGGATGGTCTCCACCGCCTGGCCGACCGCCTGATTGCGCAGCTCGGCGAGGGCCTGCGCCTTGAGGTCGAAGAGCCAGCGGTCGCCGCTTTGCCGCCAGTCCCAATTCTGATCGCCAAGCGCCCGGCGAGCGGCGTCGCGCACCGCGTCGGCGCGGTCGGCGGGGACGCCGGTGAGCTCGAAGCTCGAATCGCTGGTGAGCTCGAAGGACGCCTCGATCTCCTCCTCCTCTTTCAGCCGCTGGATCAGGAGCTCGGCCTGGGTCTCGGTCTCGGCCCGCACCGCGTCCTGGGTCTCGACCTCGAGGACCAGGTGCATGCCGCCGCGCAGGTCGAGGCCGAGATTGATCTTCTCGTCCAGCGGAAACGCGATCAGGATCGCCACGACGATCACCAGGAGGATGGTCAGGCCACGGATTTGCAAGCTGCTCATGTTCGTCCCCTCAGTCTTCAGCTCGAACGCGCGTCGCCGTCGTCCGCCAGGCCGGCGATCGCCGACCGGCGGACGCGGATGCGGACGTTGTCGGCGATCTTCAGCACCACCACCGGCCCTTCGGCCTTCACCACCTCGCCGAAGATCCCGCCGTTGGTGACCACTTTATCCCCCTTCTTCAGCGCCGCCAGCAGGCGCTCGAGGGCCTGCTGCTTGCGCTGCGCCGGCCGGATGACGATGAACCAGAAGATCAGGATGATGATGGCGAACGGGGCCAGCTGGATGAGGAGCGTCTCGAGGCCACCGGGCTGGGCCTGGCCGATCAGGGGATAGAAGCTCATCGTCTGCATGCTCCTCGCGTCGTGGTCGTGCGTCGGGCCGCGCCGGCATCAGCCGCCGGCCGGCCGGAACCGTATGCCATCGTCTTTCGATCCGCTACCGGCTTGTGGGCAAAGCGGTGGTCGCGGCGGATGCGATGCCGAACGCCCGAGTGGGCATCCAAGGCCTCGGCAGATCGGGCGGGCGAGCGGAGGAGTCCGCTGCCGGTGACCCGCCGCGGCGGGAAGCGATCGCCCGCTAGTCGGCCGTCGAGCTCGGCGCCGGGGCGGCCTCGCCACCGAAGTGACGGGCGGTCTCCGCGGCCAGCTCGTCCAGCCTCCCAAGCTCGATACCTTCGCGCAGTCGGCGCATAAAGTCAAGGTAGAAACGGATGTTGTGCTGGGTCGCCAAGACCACTCCGGTGAGCTCGCCGGCGCGGATCAGATGGTGCAGGAAGGCGCGGCTCTGGCGCCGGCAGAGGGGGCAGGAGCAGGCGTCGTCGAGCGGCCGCGGATCGTCGCGGTAGCGGGCGTTCTTGATCCGCACCACCCCCCGGCGGGTGAAGAGCATGCCGTGACGGGCGTTGCGCGTCGGCAGCACGCAGTCGAAGAGATCGACCCCCTGACGCACCGCGTGGACCAGGTCGAGGGGGGTGCCGAGCCCCATCAGGTAGCGTGGCTTGGCCGGCGGCAGGGCCGGGGCGCACCACTCGACGACGGCGCGCTTGAGCACCGCCTCCTCACCGACGCTGACGCCGCCGATGGCGTAGCCGTCGAAGTCGAGGTCGCGCAGCTGGTCGACGGCCCGCCGGCGCAGCCGGCGGTAGGCGCTGCCCTGGACGATGCCGAAGAGAGCGCCCTTCTCTCCGCCCCCCCGCCGGCTGTCGACGCCCGCTTCCCAGGCCCGCCGCGCCCGCTCCGCCCAGCGCCCGGTGCGTTCGAGGGACGCCGCTGCGTCGCTTTCGGAAATCGGCCACGGCGGACACTCGTCGAGCATCATCGCCAGGTCGACGCCGAGCCGCAGCTGGTGCTCGACCACGTTCTCGGGCGTGAAACGCAAGGGCGCGCCGTCGAGGTGGCTGCGGAAGGTGACGCCGTCGTCGTCGAGACGCCGCAGCCGGGCCAGGCTGAAGACCTGGAAGCCGCCGCTGTCGGTGAGGATCGGACGGTGCCAGCCGGTGAAGCGGTGGATGCCGCCGAGGCGCTCGATGACCTCGATCCCCGGCCGCAGGGTGAGGTGGTAGAGGTTGGCCAGCATCACCGTCGCGCCGGCGTCGGCCAGCGCCTGGGCGGTCAGGCCCTTGACCGCTCCGAGGGTGCCGACCGGCATGAAGGCCGGCGTCTCGATCACCCCGTGGGGGGTGGTCAGACGACCCCGGCGCGCCTCGCCGTCGCACGGCCCGACTGTGAACGACAGGCCCATGGCCGGCGGTGGCGGTCGAGTCTCAGGTGCCGGCGAGGTCGACGGTCCGCACCTCGACGTCATCGGGCAGGGTGACGTCGAAACGCTCCGGCGGCAGGTCGGGGTTGATCTGCACCTGCTCGAAGACGAACTCGGTGGTGTCCCCGTCGGGCTCGACGTAGGTCAGCCGTACCGGTACGTAGCGCTCGCGGTCGAACCAGATGGTCATCTTCTTCAACCGCTTGGCGACCCGGCTGTAGCGCGGCGTGAGCTCGATCTGGTACGGCCGGCCGTCCTCCGGGAACGAGGTGGCCATGGTGAAGTAGCGCTCCAGACGCTCGATCGAGTTGGTGGCCGAGAGGTACTGCTCGATCTGCGCCGTATGCTTGTCGACCCGGACCCGCTCGGCGGTGCCGAGGTCGCGGTACCAGGTCAGCATCTCGCCGTCGCGGATGACCATCACGGTCTGGTTGGGCTCGGTGAACTCCCAGCGCGCCAGATCGGGCGCCTGGTAGCAGAAGGTGCCGCGCGCCACCTCGGGCTCGAGCAACAGGCTGCTGTGCTTGATCTGGACGAAACGGGCGTCGAGGGACCGGAGCTGGCGCTGCTGGCGTTTGATCTGTTCGATCAAGGCCTCGACCCGCTCGGCGCCGCTCAGGCTCTTGTCGGCTGGATCGGGCAGGCTGTCGCCGCGGGCCAAGGCCGCCGGGGCCAGCACGGCGAGGGCGAGGATCGGAATTAGCCGTTGCCTGAAGGCACGGCCGGTTGGGAGTGACGTGCTCATAGGTGCATCCTAGCCCGCACTCCCGCCATCGGGCAAGGCGGAACGCAAACGGCCTTGACAGGCCCCATCGCCGGTGCTAGCTTCGCGCCGCTCTGCGGGGCGTCCCGGCGCGGCGTGCCCCGCGAAGAAGGCCGATCCGATGTCCGCCAACCTCAATCTCGGCAGCAAGTGGGAGTGCTTCTCCTGCGGCGTCAAGTTCTATGATCTCGGCAAGCCGCAGGTGATCTGCCCCGGCTGTGGGGCAGATCAGGCCGAGGCGGCGAACGAGAACGCCGAGCCCAAGCCGCCGCCACCGCCGCCCAAGCCCAAGAAGCGCAAGGCGAAGAAAAAGAAGAAGAAAAAGAGCAAGCTCCTCGCCCTCGACCCCGACCTGGACGACAACCTCGACGACGAACTCCTCGATGAGGAGGATGAGGACCTCGACGATCTGGACGACCTCGACGAGGACGAGGACGACGAGGACGACGAGGACGACGAGGACGACGAGGA
>RFGL01000250.1 GCA_003697015.1 Acidobacteriota bacterium
CGCCGGATGCCTGAGGCACCGGGCACGACCAGCGTTTCTTGAGCGCTAAGTAAGACTAGCATAGGGATGCGTTCCTGTCAAGGACTTTTGGCATAGGCGGATATCTCGATCTTCTTCCCCGTCGAGCTACCGCTGGCCGAGCCCTGTGGCTGCAACGGCCACACGCCGCGCAGGGCCGCGCTCGGTGCCGGAGGCGGCACGGTCTGTGGCGCCTCGGGAATGAACAGGACGCTTCCGGGTCGGGGGCCGCAGACGGGCGGGAGGGTGCTATGCTGCGCCGCCGGTGAGGACGGTATGGAGACCCTTCGCATCTGCCTTTGGTCGGGGCCGCGGAATGTGTCGACGGCGGTGATGTATGCCTTCAGCCGGCGGCGGGATGCGCGGGTGGTGGACGAGCCGCTCTATGCCCACTACCTGCGGTGCTCGGGAGCGCAGCATCCGGGGCGGGAGGTGGTCCTGGCGGCGCAGGATGCGGACGGCGAGCGGGTGGTGCGCGAGGTGGTGCTCGGGCCCTGTGACCGGCCGATCCTCTTCCTCAAGATGATGGCCCATCACCTCGTCGATCTCGACCTCTCCTTCCTCGATCGCACCGCCAACGTCATCCTCACCCGCGAGCCGGCGGACATGCTGCGCTCCCTGGTCCATCAGGTGCCCGAGCCCAAGCTCGCCGACACCGGTCTCGACCGTCAGGTGGAGCTCTACGAGCGCCTGCGCCGGCGTGGTCAGGAGCCGCCGGTGCTCGATGCCCGCGAGCTGTTGCGCGACCCGGCGGACGTCCTCGAGCAGCTCTGCGATCGCCTCGCCATCCCCTTCGATCCGGCGATGCTCAGCTGGCCCGCCGGCGGCATTCCGGAGGACGGGGCGTGGGCTCCCTACTGGTACCACAACGTCCACCGCTCCACCGGCTTCGGCCCCTACCGCGACAAGCCCGGGCCGGTGCCGGAGGCGCTGCGGCCGGTGCTCGCCGAGTGCCGGCCGCGCTACGAGATGCTCTACGCCGCAGCGATCAAGCCGCGCGGAGGACGCTGATGCGCGACTACCGGCCCGACGAGCTGCCCGATCCGCGCAACGCCTCCATCCAGGTGCACGTCGGCGGCCGCCTGGTGCCGCGCGAGGAAGCCAAGGTGTCGGTCTTCGACAGCTCGGTGCAAGGGGGCGACGCGGTGTGGGAGGGCCTCAGGGTGTACGACGGCCGCATCTTCATGTTGGACGCCCACCTCGACCGCCTGCTGGCCTCGGCCCACGCCCTGGCCTTCGCCGGCGTGCCGTCGCGGCAGGAGATCGAACGGGCGCTCTTCGACACCCTGCGCGCCAACGGCATGCGCGACGGCGCCCACGTCCGCCTGACCCTGACCCGCGGCCCCAAGCTCACCTCCGGCATGAGCCCCCGCTTCAACCGCGCCGGCTGCTGTCTGATCGTCCTCGCCGAGTGGAAGGAGCCGGTCTACGACCGCGACGGCATCCGCCTGATCACCGCCGCGGTGCGCCGTAACTCTCCCTCCACCCTCGATTCGAAGATCCACCACAACAACCTGCTCAACAACATCCTGGCCAAGATCCAGGCCGACGTCGCCGGGGTCGACGACGCCCTGATGCTCGACCTCCACGGCTTCATCGCCGAAACCAACGCCACCAACGTCTTCCTGGTGCGGCGCGGCACGCTCCTCACCCCCGCCGCCGACGCCTGCCTGCCCGGCATCACCCGCGGCGTGGTGCTCGACGTCGCCCGCCGCGAGGGCATTCCCGCCGTCGAGCGCAACCTCTCCCTCAGCGAGGCCTACGCTGCCGACGAGGTCTTCACCACCGGTACCATGGGCGAGCTGGCGCCGGTGCTCGAGATCGACGGCCGGACCGTAGGCGACGGTCGGGTCGGGCCCATGACCCGCCGGTTGCAGGAGCTCTACCGCCAGCGCACCGCCCGCGAGGGCACGCCGCTGCCGTTCTGAACCGATGAGCCAGGCGTGAAGCGAGGTGACGAGATGACGACGCCGGCCGGCGGCGCCAGGCCGCTCCCCACGCTCGATCCGGCGGCCTTGCTGCCGCCGGTGGAAGCCATCGCCCGCCGCGCCGGGGCGGCGATCCTCGAGGTCTACGGTCGCGACGACTTCGCCCTGCGCGAGAAGGACGACCGCTCGCCCCTGACCGCCGCCGATCTGGAGAGCCAGCGGCTGATCGTCGAGGGCCTCTCCGCCCTCCGGCCGGCGCTGCCGATCCTGTCCGAGGAGATGGCCGCCCAGCCCTACGACGAGCGGCGGGATTGGCGCCGCTTCTGGCTGGTCGATCCCCTCGACGGCACCAAGGAATTCGTCAAGCGCAACGGCGAATTCACCGTCAACGTCGCCCTGATCGAGGACGGGGCGCCGGTGCTCGGGGTGGTCTACGCCCCGGTCCTCGACCGCGCCTACGTCGGCGCCCGCGGCTGGGGCGCGCGGCGTCGCGACGGCGGCGGCGAGCCGCGGCCGATCGCCGCCACCGGCAGCGGCGAGGCGACCCTGGTGGTGGTCGCCAGCCGCAGCCACCGCGGCCCCGATCTGGCGGCCTACCTCGAGCGTCTGCCGCCGCATCGCCTGACCAGCATGGGCAGCTCCCTCAAGCTCTGCCTGGTGGCGGAGGGCGCCGCCGACCTCTACCCGCGCCTGGGGCCGACCATGGAGTGGGATACCGCCGCCGCCCACGCCGTGGTCGCCGCCGCCGGCGGCCGGGTCGTCGACGCCGCCGGCCGCGAGCTGCGCTACAATAAGGACGATCTGCACAACCCCCACTTCTTCGTCCTCGGCCAGCGATCGGTGCCGTGGCGGGAGGCGCTATAGACCCTGTCGCAAGCTGCTAGCGTTGTGCGCTCGGTGGCGTAGCGCGGATGCCGGGAGCGAGCCGGCAGACCGCGCCGGCGGCGGCGAGGGCCGAGCCGCAGGTGGCGATGGTCAGCTTCTCGGGCGGGTTGTGGAGCACGCCGCTCCACCCGCCGTTTCCCCGATAGGTGATCTCGAGATAGCCGAAGGCAGCCCGGCCGCCGGCCGCGCCGCCGGCGTAGACCTCGTCGCCGGTGGAGAGCACCTGGGCGGTCAAGCCGCCGACCGCCGGCGACGGCGAGATCACCCCCAGGGGCGGGCTGCCGTCGAGCTCGACGCCGCTCGAGCCGACCACCACCAGGGGCGGCCGGGAACCGCCGGGGAAGGTCAGGGATTGGAAGCGGTGCATGTGACCGGCGAGCAACAGCTCGACCGACGGCGGCAGGGCGCCGCCGGGCACGCGGTCGAGGGCGGTCTGGAGCATCCGGTTGATGCAGCCCCAGGTCGTCGTGCTCGACGCCTCGCCGTTCCGCGAGCAGGCGGTGCTCTCGGTGGCGCTGTACTCGGTCACCCCCCACAGCGGCCGATGGCTGATCAACCAGGCCACGCCGGTGCGCGGCGCCAGGGTGGCGAGGGCCTGGAGCTGCTGCTGGTAGTAGCCGGTGAAGATCGGCTCGGTGAAGGAATCGCAGGCGTTGGCCGAGTCGAGCACCAGCACCGTCAGGCTGCCGAGGTCGACGGCGTAGGGCTCGGTCAGGAGGACGTTGTCGATCGGATCGCGGTCGACCTCGGGGGTGGGGCAGCGCAGCTGGCCGTCGCCGAGCTCGCTGTGCGGATCGAGGAAGTAGAACCAGCCCGGGCCGGCGCGGCTGCACAGCTCGTGGTTGCCGCGGGCGAAGATCCAAGGCGCCTTGGGCAACAGGTCGGCCGCGGCGGTGAAGAAGTCGTCGCGCCAGTAGGACCAAGCGTCCGGATGATTGGCATTGGCGGCGTTCTGGCTGTAGAAGGGGGTGCCGGGGGCCTGCTCGCACTGCTCGCCGGCGCCGCTGCCGTCGCCGGCGTCGTAGGGCCACTGCGAGACCTGCCTCGGCCCGCCGTCCTCGCGCTCGGTGAACAGCAGCCCGCCGCCGGTACCGCGGTAGTTGTAATCCCCCATGTGGAGGATGACGTCGGCGGCCGGGCCGCTGGCGGCGGCGGCGGCCAGGGAGCGGAAGGGCTCGGCCGGGCTACCCGCCGGGCAGCCCTCACCGGAGCCGTGCTCAGGCAGCTTGCAGCCGGTGTCGCCGAAGACCAGGATGCGCTGCGGATTCCGCTTCACCCGCGGCAGGGCCAGCCGGGTGCCGTCGCCGAGGAGGAGGGCCAGGTCCTGGTCGAAGCCGATCTGCGCTTCGCAGACCACGACCGGGAAGTGGTGCGGATTGTCGCGCGTCGTCATGGTGATGGAGCCGGCGCCGCCGCTGACGGCCGGGCAGCCGTAGGCCGGCTCGATCACCGCCCGGGCGTAGGCGACGGTGCGGCCGCCGGCGGCGCCGAGCACCACGAAGTGGCCGTGGACGGCGCTGGCCGGCGGCGCCGGCGGCGGCGACGGCTGGCCGGAAGCGACGAAGGGCGTTGCGGCGAGCACGGTGGCGGCGCACGCCACGGCGATCCTGAGGCGGGGCATAGGCGGCCTCCTGTACGCGGTCGGTGGATGGCGGTCACTATACAGGAGGTGGGGGTTCGGCCGGCGCATCCGAGGCCCGGCAGCCGACCTCAGCCGCCGGCGGGCGCTATACTGGCCCGATGACGGTCGGCTCCAAACCCCGCCGCCATGCCGCCACGACCCGGGCGGCGCTGGCAGGTTGTTGCCTGACGGCGGCGTTGTCGACCGCTGCCGGCGACGCGCCGGCGGTCCCCGGCATCGATCCCTGGCGCCTCGGCATGAGCCGGCAGGAGGTGATCGAGCAGACCGACTACGGCCCCTACGCCGAGGTGCGCTCGACCGGCGGCCTGGAGACCTTCGCCGGCCGCTTCGACGGCGAATCGACCCACGTCTCCTTCGTCTTCGCCGACGATCGCCTGATCCAGATCCAGGTCTGGGCCTATCAGGGCGACGACGTCGAAAAGGCGCTCGCCAGCTTCGCCGCGGCCTGCCGTTACCTGGCGCGGGACTACGGGACGATCTATCGCCGCGGGGAGCCCATCGACGTCCCCCTCGACGCCGCCTCCTTGCGGCGCCTGATCCCCGAGACCATGCTGGCCGCCGGCGAGCGGGATGGAATCGAGAAGTTGCGCGAAGCCGGCGAGGTCGCGCTCACCCCGCAGGAGTTTCGCCTCTACGTCGCCGGACCGCCGGGGACGGAGATCTATGCGAGCTTCATCCGGGTCCTGCAATTGGATCTGTCGTACGTCTTCGTCATCCTGCGACAGCGCGGTTCCTAGGCGCCTCGGGGGGGCAGATAGCGGGCGGCGGCGGACAGCAGGTCTTCGCTCTCGAAGGGCTTGGTGACGGCGCCCAGGGCGCCGGCCATGCGGCCGCGGAAGCGGTCGACGACGCCGTCCTTGCTCGCCAGCAGGATGACCGGCACGCCGCGGGTACGGGGACGCCCGTGGAGGCGTTTGCAGAGGGCGTAGCCGCTCATGTCGGGCAACTCGACGTCGAGGAAGATCAGGCCGGGGACTTGGCGCTCGACCTCCTCCAGGGCCTCGGCGGCGCTGGCCGCCATGCGCACCCGGTAGCCGTGGGGCTCGAGGCTGCGGCGCACCAGCACCCGGACGGTGATGCTGTCGTCGACCACCAACACGTTGACCTCGCCCGCCGCCGCCGTCTCGCCGGCGCCGGGCCGGTGCAGGTCCTGAACCAGCTGCCCCCGCCAGGCCAGGGCATGGCCGTTCTGCGGGTTCAAGGTCAGCACCCGATCGACCATCCTGAGCTTGTCCTCGCGGCTCTCGGCCACCGACACCCGCCACAACCAGGCGATTTCGTTGGCCGGCTCGAGCTCGGTCACCTCGCGCAGCAGACGGCGCGCCGCCTCCTTGTCCCCCGCCTTGGCGCGGTCGATGCCGGCTTGCAGGAGGGTGCGGTGGAGAGCGCGGGTGGTGCGGGCGTCGTCCGGCGCCAGCTGGTGGGCGCGGCGCAGGAAGTCGATCTTGGCCTGCACCCCCCGCTCCAGGTGGGCGCGCCACAGCCAGGCGGTGGCGATCTCCGGCCGCGCCTCGGTGACGCGGGCGAAGAGGGCCCGGGCGCGCTGGTGGTCGCCGGCATTGACCGCACCGACCGCCAGCCGAAAGGTGGTCTGGACGTCCTCCGCCGTGCCGCGGTCGGCCTTGCCAGCGCTGGGCTCCATGACGCGAGCATCCCCGAATGAATCGACGTTTCGCCAGCCGGCTGAAGCCCCCCCTCAGGTCGGCCTCCGGGCGGCGACCAGCTGCTCTGCTCCAGCGCGGGCGCGGTGGCAGTCTAGCACAGGATCACCCGCTCGCCGCCTTCGACGACGGCCACCTCGCCGCCGTCCTCGAGCCGGCCGAAGCCGTCGCCGTCGAGCACCACCACCGGCGGCCCGCGGCCGTAGAGCTCCCGCGCCACGGCGGCGCCGAGAGCGAGGATCGGATCGCTCTCGGCGAGGAGGATCGCCGCCGGCGCGGTGGCGAGACGAACCGCTTCGAGCAGCACGCTCGAAGCGCTCGACGAGCCGCGACCGTGGGGCAGGGCCAGCACCCGGCCGCTGACCCGGGCGCCGGCCTGCGGGTGGCGGCGGTCGATGATCCGGCCGCTCGCCGGATCGAGGCCGCCCCACAGGCTCAGGGGCTCGGCGAGCACCAGCAGCCGGCCGCGGGCGGCGCCCGGCACCAGCGCCCGGGCGGGCAAGCGCAGGCGGGGGGCGGATCCCGTCATCGCCTACCGCCACAGCTCCGGGTCGCGCCATACCCGGCCGTGGTGCGCCGAGCGCACGCACTCCTCGAGGCTGCCGAAGACCACCTCGAGGCCGACGTTGCCCGGCGCGTAGTGGGCGAACTTGCCCGAATTGGTCATCAACGTCCCGGTCTTGGCGCGCAGTATCGGGGTGACGACGACGCAGGTGTCGGCCACCACCTCGACGCCGAGCTCGGCGAGGGTGGCGAGATGGCCATGCCGCTCCAGCCAGGCGACGGCGACGCGGTGGGTGCAGACGACGAATTCGACCTCCGGTCGCGGCGGGTGGGCCTCGACCAGGGGCAGCAGGCGGGCGAATTCGGCGATCGAGAAGTGCGGGCTGCCCAGGGCGACGACGTCGATCGCGCCGTCGGCGGTGGTGGCCAGGCGGTCGCGGGCGGCACGCAGCAGCTGCGGCGTGACGTCGACCACCGCCCGTGGCCGGCGGCCGCCGAAGGCCGCTTCGAGGGTCGGCGCCTCGGGGGTGATGCCGGCGGCGTGAAAAAGGGCCACCGCACCGGAGGAAGCGGCCGCCGCCCCCAAAGCCTTGAGCACGTCTTCCGAGATTCCGGCGGGCAGGCCCTCGATCACCGGAATGCGCCTGCCGCTGCGCTCCCCCACCAGATAGCCGAGGACCGGCCCGAGGACGTCGGCATGGAGCAGATTCTCCCCCACCCCGCGCAGGCGGAAGAGGATCTCGCCGCGGCGGTTCTCCTGAAGGTGCAGGCCGGCCGCCGGCACCCGGCCGGTGATCGCAGCGCAGACGTCGATGAAGTCGCCGTAGCGCTCGCTGCGGGCGCCGAGCACCGAATTGGCGAAGACGATGGCGTTGGACTCGGCCCAGGCGATCTGGCTGCCGCGCGGCGGCCGCTGCACGTACTGGTAGGGGGCGCAGGTCCAGGTCGGCTGGCAGCCGAGCTCGACGTAGGCCGCCATCAGCCGCCGGGCTCGCTCCGCCACCTCGGGAGCACCGCGGAAGTGCCCGGGGTGGAGCAGGTCGAGAGCGCCGACGTTCAGGGTGGTCGGCACCCGGACCCGGGCGCCGCCGTCGACCAGACGCTGGGCGAAGTCGAGCCCCGACGGCCCGTGGTAGAGGCAGCCGTCGACGTGCGCCGACTCGATCGCCAGCAATTCCCCGGCGCCGCAGACCTCCGCCATCCGGGCGACGATGCGCATCGCCAGCGCCGTCCCCTCCCCCGCCTCGCCGGCGAGCATCGCCCTCTCGTCGTCGCGCAGGTGGAGGGACATCGGATCCGGTCGTGCGGTGGCCCGGCGGTGGCGGCCGGCCGTCAGTGGACGAGGCCGGGCTGGCAGAGGGTGAAGGGCGCGATGGCGACGTCGAAGGCCTCGCCGGAGGAGGTCACCATGCGATAGCTGCCCTCCATCTTGCCGACGTCGGTGGGCAGGGGACAACCGGAGGTGTAGCGGAAGGATTCCCCCGGCGCGAGCACCGGTTGCTCGCCGACCACCCCGGCGCCACGCACCTCTTCCTGCCGCCCGTCGCCGTCGGTGATCAGCCAATGACGGCTGATCAGCTGGACCGGCTCGTCGCCCTCGTTCGACAGGGTGACGGTGTAGAGGAAGAACCACTGGCCGCGCGCCGGATCGGAGCGCTCGGGATCGAATTCCGGCTCCACCCGCACGCGGATGCCGCGGGTCACGGCTTCGGACGAAAAGTCGGCTTGGGGCTTGGCAGCGGTCATCGGAAGGAATCACCTCCAGCGCCATCCTACCACCGGCGTGCGATATCCTCGGGCGGAAACCCCGGAGGAGAAACGATGAGCACAGCGACCGCCAGCCCCGCCGACGTCAGCGATCTGCTCGCCGAGCTCGGCATCGCCGATCAGAATTCCGGTGCCTGCGCCGGCGACTGGCTCGACACGTCCGGGCCGGAGCTGGCATCGATCAATCCGACCACCGGCGAGGTCATCGCCACCGTCCGCCAGGCCACGGTGGCGGACTACGAACGGGTGGTGGCGGCGGGTCTCACCGCCTTCGACGCCTGGCGCCGCTGGCCGGCGCCGCGCCGCGGCGAGGTGGTGCGCCGGCTGGGGGACGCCCTGCGGAGCAAGAAGGAGCCCCTCGGCAAGCTGGTCACCCTGGAAGTGGGCAAGATCCTCTCCGAGGGGCTGGGGGAGGTGCAGGAGATGATCGACATGGCCGATCTGGCGGTCGGCATGTCGCGCCAGCTGTACGGCAAGACCATGCACTCCGAACGCCCCCAGCACCGCATGTACGAGCAGTGGCATCCCCTGGGCACCGCCGGCATCATCACCGCGTTCAACTTCCCGGTGGCGGTGTGGGCGTGGAATGCCACCGTCGCCGCCGTCTGCGGCGACGCCATGGTGTGGAAGCCGTCCGAGAAGACGCCGTTGACGGCGATCGCCGTAACCCGCATCGCCCAGGACGTGCTGGCCGAGTGCGACGCGCCGCCGATCTTCAATCTGCTGATCGGCGACCGGCAGGAGATCGGCGAGCGCCTGGTCGCCGACCGCCGCCTGCCCCTGATCTCCGCCACCGGCTCGGTGGCGATGGGGCGGCGGGTCGGTCAGGTGGTGGCGGGACGCCTCGGCAGAAGCCTGCTCGAGCTGGGGGGCAACAACGGCATCGTGGTCGCCGCCGACGCCGATCTCGACCTCGCCTTGCGCGCCGTCCTCTTCGCCGCCGTCGGCACCGCCGGCCAGCGCTGCACCACTTGCCGCCGCCTCTTCCTCGAGCGACCGATCGCCGCCGAGATGCGCCGGCGGCTGCTGGCGGCCTACCCTTCGATCCGCATCGGCGACCCTCTCGACCCCGCCACCCTGATGGGCCCGCTGATCGACGGCGACGCCGTCGCCGGCATGCTGGCGGCGATCGAGCGGGCGCGGGCGGAGGGGGGCGAGGTGCTCTACGGCGGCCGCCGCCTCGAGCGGCCGGGATTCTTCGTCGAGCCGACCATCATGAGCGCCACCTCCACCATGCCGATCACCTGCGAGGAGACCTTCGCGCCGCTGCTCTACCTCTTCGAGTACGACGACCTCGAGCAGGCCATCGCGATGCACAACGCCGTCCCCCAGGGCCTGTCGTCGGCCATCTTCACCCGCGACCTGCGGCAGGCCGAGCGCTTCTTGTCGGCGACCGGCAGCGACTGCGGCATCGCCAACGTCAACATCGGCACGTCCGGGGCGGAGATCGGCGGCGCCTTCGGCGGCGAGAAGGACACCGGCGGCGGTCGCGAGGCCGGCTCCGACGCCTGGAAGGCCTACATGCGGCGGCAGACCTGCACCATCAACTGGGGGGATGAGCTCCCCCTCGCTCAGGGTGTAGAATTCGACCTGTGACCCACTTGCGCATGCGCGAGGCGACGACGGTGGCAACGAGCGACCCGGGCCTTGAGTACGACGGCGGCCGGCGGCGGCGGGCGGCGCGGCGGTGGCCGGCGCCCCTGCTGCTGGCGGCGGTGGCGCTGCTGGTGGCGGCCGCCTGCGAGCGCTCTCGGCCGCC